>NZ_CP108518.1:1505357-1806428 GCF_035989885.1 Streptomyces sp. NBC_01232 | reverse complement strand
CCGATCGTAGCGACCTTCCACACCTCGAACCCCCGGTCCCGGGCGATGATCGCCGCGTACCCGATCCTGCAGCCGGCCCTGGAGAAGATCAGCGCGCGGATCGCGGTGAGCGAGTACGCCCGGCGCACGCTGGTGGAGCACCTCGGCGGCGACGCGGTGGTCATCCCCAACGGCGTCGACGTGGACTTCTTCGCCAAGGCCGAGCCCAACCCCGAGTGGTCCGGGCAGACCCTGGGCTTCATCGGCCGGATCGACGAGCCCCGCAAGGGCCTGCCGGTGCTGATGGCCGCCTTCCCGAAGATCGTCGAGGCCTGCCCGGACGTACGGCTGCTCGTCGCGGGCCGCGGTGACGAGGAGGAGGCGGTGGCCTCCCTGCCCCCGGACCTGCGCAAGCGGGTCGAATTCCTCGGCATGGTCTCGGACGAGGACAAGGCGCGGCTGCTGCGCAGCGTCGACGTGTACGTCGCCCCGAACACCGGCGGCGAGAGCTTCGGCATCATCCTGGTCGAGGCCCTCTCGGCGGGGGCCGCGGTCCTCGCCTCGGACCTGGACGCCTTCGCGCAGGTCCTGGACCAGGGCGGGGCGGGCGACCTCTTCGCCAACGAGAACGCCGACGCCCTGGCGACGGCGGCGATCACCCTGCTCCGCGACCCAGGCCGCCGGGCCGAGCTCAGCGCCCGCGGCGCGGCGCACGTCCGCCGCTTCGACTGGTCCACGGTCGGGGCGGACATCCTGGCCGTCTACGAAACGGTGACGGACGGCGCGGCGGCGGTCGGCGCGGACGAGCGGGTACCGCTGCGCACCCGCCTGGGCTTCTCGAAGGACGTCTCGTCCTCCTGACGGGCCGCACCGCCTCCGGGTCCGGGGGCGTCGCTCCGGTCAGCCGGCGCTGACGGTCCGGTCGGGCGGCCCGCCGGCGTCCACGGTCACGCGCGTGTACGGGCGCCGCACCCCCAGCACGACGGCCGCTATCAGGGCGATCAGCGTCACCCAGCCCATCGCGACGACATGGCCGCGCACCTGGTGCAGGACGACGAGGCCGCCCTACGAGCCGCCCCGGCTGACGGCGACCAGTGCGACCGCCACGAGGACGGCCGCCACGGCGGACAGGGCTGTGGCCAGTGGTCTGCGGTACGGCGCCATGTGCCGGTGTCCCCCCGATCGGTGTGGATCATGGACCCTATGCGGTCCGGGGTGGCCGGGGCCAGGCCCGATGGGGGCGGGGGACGAGTGGAGCGGTAGGGTCGCGCAGCGTGATCGAAACCCTTGTCTGGATCGCCCTGGCTCTCGGAGTCATCGGGGTCTACCTCAGCTGGACCGCCGGCCGGCTCGACCGGCTGCACTCGCGGATGGACGCCGCGCGGGCCGCCCTCGACGCGCAGCTCGTACGCCGGGCCTCCGTCGTGCTGGAGGTGGCCACCTCCGGGGTGCTCGACCCCGCCTCCTCCCTGGTGCTGTACGAGGCCGCGCACGCCGCCCGGCAGGCCGAGGAGGAGCACCGCGAGGTCGCCGAGAGCGAGCTCAGCCAGGCACTGCGGGCGGTCTTCGCCGATGCCGACCAGGTCGACGTGCTCAAGGCGGCCCCCGGCGGGGCGGAGGCCACGGAGGAGCTGGCGGCGGCCGTCCGCCGGGTGCCGATGGCGCGGCGCTTCCTCAACGACTCGGTACGGGCCGCCCGCGCGCTGCGCAGGCATCGCAAGGTCCGCTGGTTCAGACTGGCGGGGCACGCGCCCTTCCCGCTCGCCTTCGAAATGGACGACGAGCCTCCGGTGGATCTTGCAGATCGGCCGGTCTAGGGGGTGTCCTGCCGATCAGGCCGACCTTCCAAGGGCCGCGAGGGACAAATCAAGGAGCCACAGGCTCCACATTGGCCCTTGTAGTGGACTGGTCCCCTGGGGTTTCCTCGGTCGGGTAGTACGAGCAGTACCCCGTCTTCCTTTCGAGCTCCCTTCGAGTGAGGTCAATCCGTGAGCACGCTTCCCACCTCCCCCCAGTCCGCCGAGTCGGCGATCGGCACCTCGCGCGTCAAGCGCGGCATGGCCGAGCAGCTGAAGGGCGGCGTGATCATGGACGTGGTCAACGCCGAGCAGGCGAAGATCGCCGAGGACGCCGGCGCCGTGGCCGTCATGGCCCTGGAGCGGGTCCCCGCCGACATCCGCAAGGACGGCGGCGTCGCGCGCATGTCGGACCCCAACATGATCGAAGAGATCATCGAGGCCGTCTCGATCCCGGTCATGGCCAAGTCCCGCATCGGCCACTTCGTCGAGGCACAGGTCCTGCAGTCCCTCGGCGTCGACTACATCGACGAGTCCGAGGTCCTGACCCCGGCCGACGAGGTCAACCACTCCGACAAGTGGGCGTTCACCACCCCCTTCGTCTGTGGCGCCACCAACCTGGGCGAGGCCCTGCGCCGCATCGCCGAGGGCGCGGCCATGATCCGCTCGAAGGGCGAGGCCGGCACCGGCAACGTGGTCGAGGCCGTCCGCCACCTGCGCCAGATCAAGAACGAGATCGCCCGCCTGCGCGGCTACGACAACAACGAGCTGTTCGCCGCCGCCAAGGAGCTGCGCGCCCCGTACGAGCTCGTCAAGGAAGTTGCCGAGCTCGGCAAGCTCCCGGTCGTGCTGTTCTCCGCCGGTGGCGTCGCCACCCCCGCCGACGCCGCGCTGATGCGCCAGCTCGGTGCCGAGGGCGTCTTCGTCGGCTCCGGCATCTTCAAGTCGGGCGACCCGGCCAAGCGCGCCGCCGCCATCGTGAAGGCCACCACCTTCTACGACGACCCGAAGATCATCGCGGACGCCTCCCGCAACCTGGGCGAGGCCATGGTCGGCATCAACTGCGACACCCTCCCCGAGTCCGAGCGCTACGCCAACCGCGGCTGGTAATCGGTCATGACGAACACCCCCGTGATCGGTGTCCTGGCGCTCCAGGGCGACGTACGGGAGCACCTGATCGCCCTGGCCGCGGCGGACGCCGTGGCCAGGCCGGTCCGGCGTCCCGAGGAGCTCGCCGAGGTCGACGCCCTGGTGATCCCCGGCGGCGAGTCCACCACCATGTCGAAGCTGGCCGTGCTGTTCGGCATGCTGGAGCCGCTGCGCGAGCGCGTGGCCGCCGGAATGCCCGTGTACGGCACCTGCGCCGGCATGATCATGCTCGCGGACAAGCTCCTGGACGGCCGTGCGGACCAGGAGACGCTGGGCGGCATCGACATGATCGTGCGCCGCAACGCCTTCGGCCGGCAGAACGAGTCCTTCGAGGCGAAGGTCGACTTCGCGGGCATAGCGGGCGGTCCCGTCGAGGGCGTCTTCATCCGTGCCCCCTGGGTCGAGTCGGTCGGCGCCGCCGCCGAGGTGCTCGCCACGTACGACGGCCACACGGTCGCCGTGCGCCAGGGCAATGTCCTCGCGACCTCGTTCCACCCCGAGCTGACCGGAGACGACCGCGTTCACGCGTACTTCGTCGACATGGTGCGCACCGGGCTGTAACGGCGTCCCGGTAGGATCTGAGGCGAACATTGTTGGTGACGCGAAGGAGACAGGCAGATGTCCGGCCACTCTAAATGGGCTACGACGAAGCACAAGAAGGCCGTGGTTGACGCCAAGCGCGGCAAGCTCTTCGCGAAGCTGATCAAGAACATCGAGGTCGCGGCCCGTATGGGCGGCGCCGACATCGATGGCAACCCGACGCTCTTCGACGCCATCCAGAAGGCCAAGAAGAGCTCGGTCCCGAACAAGAACATCGACTCCGCGGTCAAGCGCGGCGGTGGACTCGAGGCCGGCGGCGCCGACTACGAAACGATCATGTACGAGGGCTACGGTCCCAACGGTGTCGCGGTGCTCATCGAGTGCCTCACCGACAACCGCAACCGTGCCGCGTCCGACGTGCGCGTCGCCATGACCCGCAACGGCGGCTCGATGGCCGACCCGGGCTCGGTCTCGTACCTGTTCAACCGCAAGGGTGTCGTCCTGCTGCCCAAGGGCGAGCTCTCCGAGGACGACGTTCTGGAGACGGTGCTCGACGCCGGTGCCGAAGAGGTCAACGACCTCGGCGAGAGCTTCGAGATCATCAGCGAGGCCACCGACATGGTCGCGGTCCGTACCGCGCTCCAGGCCGCCGGCATCGACTACGACTCGGCCGACTCCAACTTCCTGCCGACCATGCAGGTCGAGCTGGACGAAGAGGGCGCGCGCAAGATCTTCAAGCTGATCGACGCGCTGGAGGACAGCGACGACGTGCAGAACGTCTTCGCCAACTTCGACGTCTCGGACGAGGTCATGGAGAAGGTCGACGCCTGATCCGGGCACTGATTTCCACGGGCCGACAGGGACACACCCTGTCGGCCCGTCGCTTTGTCAGTGGCGCCGGATAGCCTGCACCGGACCGGACAGGCGAGCGAAGGACAGGGGGTTGGTGCGTGCGCGTACTCGGTGTGGACCCGGGGCTGACCCGGTGCGGCGTCGGCGTGGTCGAGGGTGTGGCCGGCCGGCCCCTGACCATGCTCGGCGTGGGGGTCGTACGGACGCCCGCGGACGCCGAGTTGGGCCTCCGGCTCGTCGCCATCGAGCAGGGCATCGAGGAGTGGCTCGACACGCACCGGCCCGAAGTCGTCGCCGTGGAGCGGGTGTTCAGCCAGCACAACGTCAGCACCGTGATGGGCACCGCCCAGGCGAGCGCCGTGGCGATGCTGTGCGCGGCCCGCCGCGGGATACCGGTCGCCCTGCACACCCCCAGCGAGGTCAAGGCCGCCGTCACCGGCAGCGGCCGGGCCGACAAGGCACAGGTCGGGGCGATGGTCACCCGGCTGCTGAGGCTGGACGCGCCGCCCAAGCCGGCGGACGCCGCCGACGCCCTCGCCCTCGCCATCTGCCACATCTGGCGGGCCCCCGCCCAGAACCGCCTCCAGCAGGCGGTCGCTCTGCACGCCTCGAAAGGCCGTACCCGATGATCGCCTTCGTCAGCGGCCCCGTCGCCGCACTCGCCCCCACCCTTGCCGTGATCGAGGTCGGGGGAGTGGGCATGGCCGTGCACTGCACGCCGAACACCATCTCCGGCCTGCGGATGGGGGAGCAGGCCCGGCTGGCCACCTCCCTGGTCGTACGGGAGGACTCGCTGACCCTCTACGGCTTCGCCGACGACGACGAGCGCCAGGTCTTCGAGGTCCTGCAGACCGCCAGCGGCGTCGGGCCCAGGCTCGCGCAGGCCATGCTCGGCGTGCACAGCCCCGACGCCCTGCGCCTCGCCGTCTCCACGGGGGACGAGAAGGCGCTGGTGGCGGTACCGGGCATCGGCAAGAAGGGGGCCCAGAAGCTGCTCCTCGAACTGAAGGGCAAGCTGGGGGCTCCGCTGGGCAGCAGCGGCCTCGTGGGCGCCCAGCGGGCCGCGGCCTCCGGACCCGCCCCCTGGACCGAGCAGCTCTCCGCCGCCCTGATCGGCCTCGGCTACGCCTCGCGCGACGCGGAGGACGCCGTCGCCGCAGTCACCCCGCAGGCCGAGGCGGCCATCGCCGCCGGCGGCTCCGCCCCCGTGCCGCAGCTCCTGCGGGCGGCTCTGCAGTCCCTCAACCGGGCCCGTTGACCGCTCCGCGGCCCCGCCGTGCCCGGGGCTCCATGAGCGGGGCTCTTCCGCCCCCGACCCCGCCACGGATCCGCCCCGCACCCTGCTCCGCGAACGTCGGCGAGGCCCCCTGTGCCGAGCTGCGCCCGCGGGGCACCGAACACCTGCTCCACCACCGAGAAGGCAGACTGACAGCGTGAACTGGGAAGACGAGAGCGACGACCGGATCGTGGCGGCCGCCGCCGACGGCGAGGACACCGCCGTCGAGGCGGCCCTGCGCCCCAAGGACCTCGGGGAGTTCGTCGGCCAGGAGAAGGTCCGCCAGCAGCTGGACCTCGTCCTCAAGGCGGCCCGCCAGCGCGGAGCCACCGCCGACCACGTCCTGCTCTCGGGTGCGCCCGGCCTCGGCAAGACCACCCTCTCCATGATCATCGCGGCCGAGATGGGCGCTCCCATCCGCATCACCTCCGGCCCCGCCATCCAGCACGCCGGCGACCTCGCCGCGATCCTCTCCTCCCTCCAGGAGGGCGAGGTCCTCTTCCTCGACGAGATCCACCGCATGTCCCGGCCCGCCGAGGAGATGCTCTACATGGCCATGGAGGACTTCCGCGTCGACGTGATCGTCGGCAAGGGCCCCGGGGCCACCGCGATCCCGCTGGAGCTGCCGCCCTTCACCCTGGTCGGCGCCACCACCCGGGCCGGCCTGCTGCCCCCGCCGCTGCGCGACCGCTTCGGATTCACCGGTCACATGGAGTTCTACGCCCCCGAGGAGCTGGAACGCGTGATCCACCGCTCCGCCCGCCTCCTCGACGTCGAGATCGACACCGCCGGCGCCGCCGAGATCGCCGGACGCTCCCGCGGCACCCCGCGTATCGCCAACCGCCTGCTGCGCCGTGTCCGCGACTACGCCCAGGTCCGGGCCGACGGCGTGATCAACCGCGAGGTGGCCGGCACCGCCCTCCAGGTGTACGAGGTGGACGGGCGCGGCCTCGACAGACTGGATCGGGCCGTTCTCGAAGCGTTGCTCAAGCTCTTCGGCGGCGGACCCGTGGGCCTGTCCACCCTCGCCGTGGCGGTCGGCGAGGAACGGGAGACCGTGGAGGAGGTCGCGGAGCCCTTCCTGGTCCGCGAGGGGCTGCTCGCCCGCACCCCGCGGGGACGGGTGGCGACGCCCGCCGCATGGGCTCACCTGGGACTCGTACCGCCGCAGCACGGCGGGAGTGGATCAAGCGGACAACAGGGCTTGTTCGGGGCCTGACGGCGCGGAGGTTCGCGCCCTCAGGAACTGCGGTGCCATGCTGGGCGTTGTTCCATCGGTGCGGACTCGCCTAGACTCCGCCGATGCCGACCCTTCGGGTCGGTGTGCCCACCCCCGTAGAAAAGGCCGCCGTCCGCGTGCGGTCGTGCGAAGGATCTCCGTCCCGTGAATCTCGTGACACTCCTCCCGTTCATCGTGCTCATCGGGGCGATGTTCCTGATGACCCGCTCCGCGAAGAAGAAGCAGCAGGCAGCTGCGCAGATGCGCAACCAGATGACGCCCGGCACCGGGGTCCGCACCATCGGCGGCATGTACGCCACGGTGAAGGAGATCGGTGACGACACCGTCACTCTGGAGCTGGCTCCCGGCGTCCACGCGATCTTCGCGAAGAACTCCATCGGCGCCGTTCTCGAGGATGCGGAGTACAACCGCATCGTCCACGGCATCAGCGACGACGAGCCGACCGACACGCCGGTCGTCCCGGATGACGCCTCCTCGCTGACCGAGGCTCCGAAGACGGACCTCACCAAGGACGAGGACGAGGCTCCGAAGCTCGACCTGGGCAAGAAGGACGAGGACGCGCCCAAGGGCGACGACGAGCCCAAGGACGGCAAGTCCGACGGCGAGGCCGGCGCGAAGTAACGCTCGACGGGGGACCGTGGAGGCGCCCGACCGGCGACCGGCACGGTCCTCGTCTGTGACACTTCTGCGGGGGGCAGGGGTCCCCACCACACATTTCGTGGCCGTCCACGCGCTGACCCGGCGCGGGACGGTTGGACAGGGAGAAACGACAAGGTGGCAGCACCGAAGAAGGGCCGGCGGCCCACGGGGGCTCAGGGGAGGCCGGGGCGTGCCCTGGCGATCATCCTGATCGCAATGGTGGCGCTCACCGCGGGGATGTTCATCTCCAAGCAGACGACTCCCAGGCTGGGCATCGACCTCGCCGGCGGCACGAGCATCACGCTCAAGGCCAAGAGCGAGCCCGGCAAAGAGAGCGCCATCAACGAGACCAACATGAACACGGCGGTCGGCATCATCGACCGCCGCGTCAACGGTCTCGGCGTGTCCGAGGCGGAGGTCCAGACCCAGGGCCGCGACCACATCATCGTGAACATCCCCAAGGGGACGAACGAGCAGCAGGCGCGCGAGCAGGTCGGTACGACCGCCCAGCTCTACTTCCGCCCGGTCATCGCCTTCGCGGACGGCTCCCCGGCCGCTCCCGAGGGCACCCCGAGCCCGAGCCCCTCCGCGAGCGGCTCCGGGGCTCCCAAGGCCGGGGACGGCAAGACCAGCCCCTCCGCCACCCCGTCGTCCAGCGCCACTTCCCAGGGCCGCGCGCTCAGTGAGGCCCTCAAGGCCCCGGCCGCCCCCACTCCCTCGCCCTCGGCGAGCGAGTCGAAGAAGGCAGACGACACCAAGGCTCCGTCGCCCTCGGCCTCCGCGCCGGCGCCGACCGGTGACGAGGCCGCCGCAGCGGCCCTCCAGGCCAAGTTCGCGGCACTGGACTGCAACGACCCGGCGCAGCGCGCCGCCGCCGGCCAGGGCGCCAAGCCCGAGGAGCCGATGATCGCCTGTGGCCAGCGCGGCGACGCCTGGGGCAAGTGGGTCCTCGGCCCGGCCCAGGTCAACGGCCAGGACGTGAAGGAAGCCAAGGGGCAGATCGACCCCCAGCGCGGCCAGTGGATCGTCACCATGCAGTTCACCGACAAGGGCGCCGACAAGTTCGCCAAGATCACCGGTGAGCTGGCCACCAAGCAGATGCCGCAGAACCAGTTCGCGATCGTGCTCGACGGCAAGGTCATCTCCGACCCGTCCGTGAGCCAGGCGCTGACCGGTGGCAACGCCGAGATCTCGGGCGGCTTCACCCAGCAGTCCGCGCAGGACCTGGGCAACATGCTCTCGTACGGCGCCCTGCCGCTCTCCTTCAGCGAGGACAGCGTCACCACCGTCACCGCCGCCCTCGGCGGCGAGCAGCTGAAGGCCGGCCTGATCGCCGGCGCCATCGGCCTCGCCCTCGTGGTGATCTACCTGCTGGTGTACTACCGGGGCCTGGCGTTCATCGCCATCGTCAGCCTCCTGGTCTCCGCGATCCTGACCTACACGATCATGTCGCTCCTCGGAAAGGGCATCGGCTTCGCGCTGAACCTGCCCGCCGTCTGCGGCGCCATCGTGGCGATCGGCATCACGGCGGACTCGTTCATCGTGTACTTCGAGCGCATCCGGGACGAGATCCGCGAGGGCCGCACCCTGCGTCCGGCCGTCGAGCGCGCCTGGCCGCGTGCCCGTCGCACGATCCTGGTCTCCGACTTCGTGTCGTTCCTCGCCGCAGCGGTGCTGTTCATCGTCACCGTGGGCAAGGTCCAGGGCTTCGCCTTCACACTGGGTCTTACCACCCTGCTCGACGTGGTCGTGGTGTTCCTCTTCACCAAGCCCGTCATGACCCTGGTGGCGCGTACGAAGTTCTTCGCCAGCGGACACCCGTGGTCCGGGCTGGACCCGAAGCGGCTGGGCGCCAAGCCTCCGCTGCGCCGGTCCCGCCGTACCGGTTCCGCCCCCGCCCCCGTCGACGCAAAGGAGGCGTGAGAGATGTCGAAGCTGGGAGATCTCGGCGCCAAGCTGTACCGCGGTGAGGTCGGCTACGACTTCGTCGGCAAGCGCTTTCTCTGGTACGGCGTTTCCATCCTGATCACCATCACGGCGATCGTCGCCCTGGCCGTCCAGGGCCTCAACATGGGCATCGAGTTCAAGGGCGGTGCCGTCTTCACCACCCCGAAGACGACCGTCTCCGTGGCCAAGGCGACGGAAGCCGCGGAAGAGGCCTCCGGCCACGACGCGATCGTCCAGGAGCTCGGCACCGGCGGTCTGCGCATCCAGATCTCGGGTGTGGACACCGACGCCGCCACCGACGTCAAGAAGAAGCTCGCCGCCGACCTCAAGGTCGGCGAGGCCGACATCAACGCCGACCTGGTCGGCCCCAGCTGGGGCGAGCAGATCGCGAACAAGGCCTGGACCGGTCTCGGGATCTTCATGGTCCTCGTGGTGATCTACCTGGCCATCGCCTTCGAATGGCGCATGGCGGTCGCCGCGCTGATCGCGCTGATCCACGACCTCACGATCACCGTCGGCGTGTACGCGCTCGTCGGCTTCGAGGTCACCCCGGGCACGGTCATCGGTCTGCTGACGATCCTCGGTTACTCCCTCTACGACACCGTCGTCGTCTTCGACGGTCTGAAGGAGGGCTCGAAGGACATCACGAAGCAGACCCGCTACACGTACAGCGAGATCGCCAACCGCAGCATCAACGGCACCCTGGTCCGCTCGATCAACACCACGGTCGTGGCGCTGCTCCCGGTCGCCGCCCTGCTGTTCATCGGTGGCGGTTTCCTGGGCGCGGGCATGCTCAACGACATCTCGCTGTCGCTGTTCGTCGGCCTCGCGGCCGGTGCGTACTCCTCGATCTTCATCGCGACCCCGCTGGTCGTCGACCTCAAGGAGCGCGAGCCGGCGATGAAGGCGCTCAAGAAGCGGGTGCTCGCGAAGCGGGCGGCCGCCGTGGCCAAGGGCGAGTCCCCGGACGAGGCCTACGAGGCCGAGGACGAGCCGCAGGTCGTGGCGCAGGGCCGGCCGGGGCGGCGGCGTTGACGGCGCCGCTGTCCGAGGACGTCCGCTCCCTGCTGCTCAGCCGGATCAAGGACGTGCCGGACTACCCGAAGCCGGGCGTGATGTTCAAGGACATCACCCCGCTGCTGGCGGACCCCAAGGCGTTCGCCGCGCTGACGGACACGCTGGTGGAGCTGGCCGGGCGGTACGGCGCGACGAAGATCGTCGGGCTGGAGGCGCGCGGTTTCATCCTGGCGGCTCCCGTGGCCGTGCAGGCCGGGATCGGCTTCGTGCCGGTGCGCAAGGCCGGAAAGCTGCCGGGCGCGACGCTCGCGCAGTCGTACGAGCTGGAGTACGGCACCGCGGAGATCGAGATCCACGCGGAGGACCTGTCGGCCGGTGACCGGGTCATGGTCATCGACGACGTGCTGGCCACCGGTGGGACGGCGGAGGCCTCGCTCTCGCTGATCCGGCGGGCCGGCGCGGAGGTCGCTGGCGTGGCGGTCCTGATGGAGCTGTCGTTCCTGCCGGGGCGGGCCAAGCTGGCGCCCGCCCTGGACGGGGCTCCGCTGGACGCGCTGATCGTCGTCTGACCCTGCTGTGCCGAAGCGGCGGGTATCCGGGACATCCCGGGTGCCCGCCGCTTCCGTGTGCGGGGCTGCTGCCGGGCTCCGCCCCCGGACCCCCGTGCCTCGGACACCGGTGGGCCGGCAGCAGGGGGCGGAGGCTGGGGGAACGGGCTGGGCCAACCCTCGCTACCATGGGTTGTCCGGACCGGACACGGGCACCGGATCCTCCCCCACACTTGCGTCCGGGGGGACCCCCAGAGGAGCGCTCTTGCCAGACGAGGTCCAGCCAATCTCCGCCGCGCAGCCCGACCCGCAGGCCGAGCAGACCACGGCGGCTCCCGCCACGCCCCCGCCGGCCCCTCCGGCGCCGCCGGCCAAGCCCGCGCCGGCGAAGTCCGCCGGGTCCTCCAACCGGGTGCGCGCCCGCCTCGCCCGGCTCGGCGTGCAGCGCTCGAACCCGTACAACCCGGTTCTGGAGCCCCTGCTCCGTATAGTCCGCAGCAACGACCCGAAGATCGAGACGTCGACGCTGCGCCAGCTGGAGCAGGCCTACCAGGTCGCCGAGCGCTGGCACCGCGGCCAGAAGCGCAAGAGCGGCGATCCGTACATCACCCACCCGCTCGCGGTGACCACGATCCTCGCCGAGCTGGGCATGGATCCCGCCACCCTCATGGCCGGTCTGCTCCACGACACCGTCGAGGACACCGAGTACGGCCTCGAGGACCTGCGCCGCGACTTCGGCGACGCCGTGACCCTGCTCGTCGACGGCGTCACCAAGCTGGACCGGGTGAAGTTCGGCGAGGCGGCCCAGGCCGAGACCGTCCGCAAGATGGTCGTGGCCATGGCCAAGGACCCGCGCGTCCTGGTCATCAAGCTCGCCGACCGGCTGCACAACATGCGCACCATGCGCTACCTCAAGCGGGAGAAGCAGGAGAAGAAGGCCCGCGAGACCCTCGAGATCTATGCCCCGCTGGCACACCGCCTGGGCATGAACACGATCAAGTGGGAGCTCGAAGACCTCTCCTTCGCGATCCTCTACCCGAAGATGTACGACGAGATCGTGCGCCTGGTCGCCGAGCGCGCGCCCAAGCGCGACGAGTACCTCGCCGTCGTCACCGACGAGGTGCAGGTCGACCTCCGGGCCGCCCGCATCAAGGCCACCGTGACGGGCCGCCCGAAGCACTACTACAGCGTCTACCAGAAGATGATCGTCCGCGGCCGTGACTTCGCGGAGATCTACGACCTGGTGGGCATTCGCGTCCTCGTCGACACCGTCCGGGACTGCTACGCGGCCCTGGGCACCGTGCACGCGCGATGGAACCCGGTCCCCGGCCGGTTCAAGGACTACATCGCGATGCCCAAGTTCAACATGTACCAGTCGCTCCACACGACGGTCATCGGACCCAGCGGCAAGCCCGTCGAACTGCAGATCCGCACCTTCGACATGCACCGCCGCGCCGAGTACGGCATCGCCGCGCACTGGAAGTACAAGCAGCAGACCGTCGCGGGCACCTCCAAGGTCCGCACCGACGTCCCGCAGGCCGCCAAGGGCAGCGCCGGCCAGGACACGGTCAACGACATGGCCTGGCTGCGCCAGCTGCTGGACTGGCAGAAGGAGACCGAGGACCCGGGCGAGTTCCTCGACTCGCTGCGCTTCGACCTCTCCCGCAACGAGGTCTTCGTCTTCACACCCAAGGGCGACGTCATCGCGCTGCCCGCCGGCGCCACCCCCGTGGACTTCGCGTACGCCGTCCACACCGAGGTCGGCCACCGGACGATAGGCGCCAGGGTCAACGGCCGCCTCGTCCCGCTGGAGTCCACGCTCGACAACGGCGACCTGGTCGAGGTCTTCACCTCCAAGGCCGAGGGCGCGGGCCCGTCCCGCGACTGGCTGGGCTTCGTGAAGTCCCCGCGCGCCCGCAACAAGATCCGCGGCTGGTTCTCCAAGGAGCGGCGCGACGAGGCCATCGAGCACGGCAAGGACGCCATCGCGCGGGCCATGCGCAAGCAGAACCTGCCGATCCAGCGCATCCTGACCGGCGACTCGCTCGTCACCCTCGCCCACGAGATGCGCTACCCCGACATCTCCTCCCTGTACGCGGCCATCGGCGAGGGCCACGTGGCCGCGCAGGGCGTCGTACAGAAGCTGGTGGCGGCGCTCGGCGGCGAAGAGGCGGCCAACGAGGACATCGAGGAGTCGATCCCGCCCGCGCGCGGCCGCAAGCGGCGCAGCAACGCCGACCCGGGTGTGGTCGTCAAGGGCGTCGACGACGTGTGGGTCAAGCTGGCCCGCTGCTGCACCCCGGTGCCGGGCGACCCGATCGTCGGGTTCGTCACGCGCGGCAGCGGCGTATCGGTTCACCGCGCGGACTGCGTCAACGTCGACTCCCTCTCCCAGGAGCCCGAGCGGATGCTGGAGGTCGAGTGGGCGCCCACCCAGTCCTCGGTCTTCCTCGTCGCCATCCAGGTGGAGGCGCTGGACCGGTCCCGGCTGCTGTCCGACGTCACCAGGGTCCTCTCGGACCAGCACGTCAACATCCTGTCGGCGGCCGTCCAGACCTCCCGCGACCGGGTGGCCACCTCCCGGTTCACCTTCGAGATGGGCGACCCCAAGCACCTGGGACACGTCCTGAAGGCCGTCCGGGGCGTCGAGGGCGTCTACGACGTCTACCGCGTCACCTCGGCCCGCAGGCCGTAGCACACGCAGGAGGGCCCCGGTACGGATCTCCGTACCGGGGCCCTCCTGCGTACACGGGCGTCCGGGGCGTCAGCCGCCGAACTCCTCCAGGCCCTTCAGCGCCTGGTCCAGCAGGGCCTGGCGGCCCTCCAGCTCACGCGCCAGCTTGTCGGCCTTGGCGTTGTTGCCCGCCGCACGCGCCGCGTCGATCTGCGTACGCAGCTTGTCGACGGCCGCCTGCAGCTGACCCGTCAGGCCGGCCGCACGCGCCCGCGCCTCCGGGTTCGTACGACGCCACTCGCCCTCCTCGGCCTCCTGGATCGCACGCTCGACCGTGTGCATCCGGCCCTCGACCTTCGGCCGGGCGTCCCGCGGCACGTGGCCGATGGCCTCCCAGCGCTCGTTGAGCGAGCGGAACGCGGCGCGGGCCGCCTTCAGGTCCGTGATCGGGACGAGCTTCTCGGCCTCGTCGGCCAGCTCTTCCTTCAGCTTGAGGTTCTCGGTCTGCTCGGCGTCACGCTCGGCGAAGACCTCGCTGCGGGCCGCGAAGAACACGTCCTGCGCACCGCGGAAGCGGTTCCACAGGTCGTCCTCGGACTCGCGCTGGGCCCGGCCCGCCGCCTTCCAGTCCGCCATCAGCTCGCGGTAGCGGGCGGCCGTCGGACCCCAGTCGGTCGACTTCGACAGCGACTCGGCCTCCGCGACCAGCTTCTCCTTGACCTTGCGGGCGTCCTCGCGCTGGGCGTCCAGCGAGGCGAAGTGCGCCTTGCGGCGCTTGGAGAAGGCGGAACGGGCGTGGGAGAACCGGTGCCACAGCTCGTCGTCCGACTTGCGGTCCAGGCGCGGCAGACCCTTCCAGATGTCCACCAGGGCGCGCAGCCGCTCACCGGCACTGCGCCACTGGTCGCTCTGCGCCAGCTGCTCGGCCTCGACGACCAGCGCGTCCTTGGCCGCACGGGCCTCGTCCGTCTGCTTGGCCTTCGCCACCTTGCGCTCTTCGCGCCGGGACTCCACGGTCGTGACCAGCTTGTCCAGCCGCACGCGCAGGGCGTCCAGGTCACCCACGGCATGGTGCTCGTCGACCTGCACGCGCAGGTGGTCGATAGCCGTCTGGGCGTCCTTGGCGGACAGATCAGTGGTCCGCACGCGCTTTTCGAGGAGGCCGATCTCGACCACCAGGCCCTCGTACTTGCGCTCGAAATAGGCCAGGGCCTCCTCAGGGGTGCCGGCCTGCCACGATCCGACGACCTGCTCGCCATCGGAAGTACGCACGTACACGGTGCCCGTCTCGTCGACTCGGCCCCACGGGTCGCTGCTCACAGCGCCTCCTCCACCTGATGCCTTGCGAGGGGTTCACCCCCTGGGCATCGTCCACAGTTTCCTGGGGCGGGCAGCGCCCGCCCTGCACAACGCCAACATAGGCGACCGCCGGGCCGGCTGTCCGCATCCCGCACGACGGAATATCGGCGTACGGGCGGTGGGCCGGCCGGGCCCGGGGTCCCCGCATCACGTCAGTTCTGCGTGACCGTGCCCTTCTGGATCTTTACCTCGTTCTTCGGCGCGCCGTCCTGGCCGCCGTCGACCGTACCGGCCTTCGCGATCTCTTCCAGGACCTTCACGCCGGCCGGGTCGATCTTGCCGAACGGCGTGTACGACGGCGCCAGCGGGCTGTCCTTGTAGACCAGGAAGAACTGGCTGCCGCCCGAGCCGGGCTGACCCGTGTTCGCCATGGCCACCGTGCCGGCCGGGTAGACGACCTGGCCCTGCTCGTTGGCCTTGCCCAGCGAATCGAGGTTCTCGTCCGGGATGTTGTAGCCCGGGCCGCCCCGGCCGGTGCCCTCGGGGTCGCCGCACTGGAGCACGAAGATCCCTCCGGCCGTCAGCCGGTGGCACTTGGTGTTGTCGAAGTAGCCCTTGTCGGCGAGCGACTTGAAGGAGTTGACGGTCTGCGGGGTCTTCGCCGCGTCCATCGCGAAGTTGATGTCGCCCGCGCTGGTCTTCAGCGCGAAGGTGTACTTCCCCTTCTGGTCGATCGCCATCTCCGGCGAGGGGGACTGCTTGGGCGCGGGCTCGCTCGCCGAGGCCGAGGGGTCCGCGGACGGGTCCGCGGCCTGGTCCTTCTTGTCCTTGTCGAAGACACCGCCGACGATCAGGCCCACCAGCGTCGCGATCACCACGGCCACCGCCGCACCGATCACGGCCGCACGCCGGCGCGACTTCTGCCGGGCCTCGGCCCGGCGCTTCTGCTGGCGCTCGTACTTCTCCTTGGCGAGCTGTCGCCGTCGCTGATCGCTCGTGACCACCGGGTCGTCTCCTTGTACGTGTCTGGTACTGCTGTCCGGGCTGGGCTAGGCCGTACCGTATATGGGTTCGCTGTGTAATGAGCGGCGCCGGTAGGCTCTGAGCAGCAGGATTCCTGTCTACAACCTCCCGCCGGACGACGATTGAGGACGAACGTGCTGATTGCCGGGTTCCCCGCAGGCGCTTGGGGCACCAACTGCTACGTGGTCGCCCCCGCCGCCGGTGAGGAGTGCGTCATCATCGACCCGGGCCATCAGGCCGCCCAGGGTGTCGAGGAGACGCTGAAGAAGCATCGGCTCAAGCCCGTCGCGGTCGTTCTGACCCACGGCCACATCGATCATGTGGCCTCGGTGGTCCCGGTGTGCGGAGCACACGACGTACCGGCCTGGATCCACCCCGAGGACCGCTACATGATGAGCGATCCGGAGAAGGCCCTCGGCCGCTCCATCGGGATGCCCCTCATGGGCGAGCTGACCGTGGGGGAGCCGGACGACGTCCGCGAGCTGACCGACGGCGCCGCCCTGAAATTGGCCGGAATGGAATTCAACGTCGCGCACGCGCCGGGGCATACCAAGGGGTCGGTGACCTTCCGGATGCCCGAGCTGGCCGACATCCCGCCGGTCTTCTTCTCGGGCGACCTGCTCTTCGCCGGCTCCATCGGACGCACCGACCTGCCCGGCGGCTCCCACGCAGAGATCCTCGAATCGCTGGGCCGCGTGTGCCTGCCGCTCGACGACTCGACCGTGGTGCTGTCCGGCCACGGTCCCCAGACCACCATCGGCCGCGAGCGCGCGACCAACCCGTACCTTCGGGAGGTCGCCGCCGGGCTCGGAGACGGCACCGCCGCTCCACGACGAGGAATGTGACGAGAGTTTCGTGAGTACTTTCAAGGCCCCCAAGGGCACGTACGACCTGATCCCGCCGTACTCGGCCAAGTACCTGGCGGTCCGCGAGGCCATCTCCGGCCCGCTGCGGAAGTCCGGCTACGGATACGTCGAGACGCCCGGCTTTGAGGACGTGGACCTCTTCGCCCGCGGTGTCGGTGAGTCCACCGACATCGTCACGAAGGAGATGTACACCCTCACGACCAAGGGCGGCGCCAACCTGGCACTGCGTCCCGAGGGCACGGCGTCCGTGCTGCGTGCGGCCCTGGAGGCCAACCTGCACAAGGCCGGCGGCCTGCCGGTCAAGCTCTGGTACTCGGGTTCGTACTACCGCTACGAGCGCCCTCAGAAGGGCCGTTACCGCCACTTCTCGCAGGTGGGCGCCGAGGCGATCGGTGCCGAGGACCCCGCCCTGGACGCCGAGCTGATCATCCTGGCCGACCAGGCGTACCGCTCGCTGGGCCTGCGCAACTTCCGGATCCTGCTGAACTCGCTGGGCGACGCGGAGTGCCGTCCGGTCTACCGCGAGGCGCTCCAGGACTTCCTCCGGGGCCTGGACCTGGACGAGGAGACGCTGCGCCGGGCCGAGATCAACCCCCTGCGCGTGCTCGACGACAAGCGGGACGACGTGCAGAAGCAGCTGGTCGGCGCGCCGCTGCTGAAGGACTACCTGTGTGACGCGTGCAAGGCGTACCACGCCGAGGTGCGCGAGCTGATCACGGCCGCGGGCGTGGTCTTCGAGGACGACGAGAAGCTGGTCCGCGGGCTGGACTACTACACCCGGACCACCTTCGAGTTCGTCCACGACGGTCTCGGCTCGCAGTCCGCGGTGGGCGGCGGCGGCCGCTACGACGGCCTGTCCGAGATGATCGGCGGACCGGCGCTGCCGTCCGTGGGCTGGGCACTGGGCGTGGACCGTACGGTGCTGGCGCTCGAGGCCGAGGGCATCGAGCTGGACATTCCGCCGACGACCAGCGTCTTCGCGATCGCCATGGGCGACGAGGCCCGGAAGCTGCTCTTCGGCGCCGTCACCGAGCTGCGCAGGGCAGGCATCGCGGCGGACTTCTCGTACGGGTCCAAGGGCCTCAAGAGCCACATGAAGAACGCCAACCGGTCCGGGGCGCCGCTCACGGTGGTCGCAGGCGAGCGGGACCTCGCCGAGGGCGTCGTCCAGCTCAAGGACATGGAGTCCGGGGAGCAGACGGCCGTGCCCGTCGCCGAGCTGGTGGACACGGTCCGGGCCCGCCTCGCCTGACGGCAGCGCTACGGGAACAGCGCAACGGGCGGGGCCGGGGATCCTTCCTCGGCCCCGCCCGTTCACAGGCTCGTACGGCACAATGGCCCGTGCTTGATCACCTGGCAGATGTGGAGCGGGCGGTATGACGACACGAAGCGCGGACGCGGACACCGCCCGGGGCAGGACGGTCGGGGGGAGCCGGGCGCTGGCCCTGCTGCTGGTGATCACCGGCATCGCGGGCCTGATCGCGGCCTGGGTGATCACCATCGACAAGTTCAAGCTGCTCGAGGACCCGGACTTCAAGCCGGCCTGCAGCCTGAACCCGATCGTCTCCTGCGGCAACATCATGACGAGCGACCAGGCGTCGGCCTTCGGCTTCCCGAACCCGATGCTCGGACTCGTCGCCTACGGGATCGTGATCTGCGTCGGCATGAGCCTGCTGGCCGGAGCCTCGTTCCGCCGCTGGTACTGGCTCACCTTCAACGCCGGCACCCTCTTCGGCGTCGTCTTCTGCGCCTGGCTCATGTACCAGTCGCTGTACAACATCAACTCGCTCTGCCTGTGGTGCTGCCTCGCCTGGGTCGCCACGATCTTCATGTTCTGGTACGTCACCTCGCACAACGTCCGCGAGGGACTGCTGCCCGCGCCGGGCTGGCTCAAGTCCTTCTTCGCCGAGTTCACCTGGGTCCTGCCCGTGCTCCACGTCGGGATCATCGGGATGCTGATCCTGACCCGCTGGTGGGACTTCTGGACCTCCTGACGGTGGCGGGCGGCTCTGTCGGTGGGCTCGCATAGGCTTCCCGTGTGGAACCAGACCTGTTCACCGCCGCTGCCGAAGACCGCCGGGAGAAAGACCCCGCGAGCTCCCCGCTCGCCGTCCGCATGCGCCCGCGCACCCTGGACGAGGTCGTGGGCCAGCAACACCTGCTGAAGCCCGGATCACCGCTGCGCCGGCTGGTCGGGGAAGGAGCGGTCGGCCCGGCCGGCGCCTCCTCGGTGATCCTCTGGGGCCCGCCCGGCATCGGGAAGACGACGCTTGCGTACGTGGTCAGCCAGGCCACCCAGAAGCGCTTCGTGGAGCTCTCCGCGATCACGGCGGGCGTCAAGGAAGTACGGGCGGTCATCGAGGGCGCCAAGCGCGCGGCCGGGGGCTACGGCAAGGACACCGTCCTCTTCCTCGACGAGATCCACCGCTTCAGCAAGGCGCAGCAGGACTCGCTGCTCCCCGCCGTCGAGAACCGCTGGGTGACGCTGATCGCCGCCACCACCGAGAACCCCTACTTCTCGATCATCTCCCCGCTGCTCTCGCGCTCCCTGCTGCTGACGCTGGAGCCGCTGACCGACGAGGACCTGAGCGCGCTGATGCGGCGCGCGCTCACCGAGGAGCGGGGCCTGGGCGGGACCGTGTCCCTCCCCGCGGACGCGGAGGCGCACCTGCTGCGGATCGCGGGCGGCGACGCCCGGCGGGCGCTCACGGCGCTGGAGGCGGGCGCGGGCTCGGCCATCGCCAAGGGCGAGGACGAGATCACCCTCCAGACGCTGGAGGAGGCGGTCGACCGGGCGGCGGTCCGGTACGACAAGGACGGCGACCAGCACTACGACGTGGCCAGCGCGCTGATCAAGTCGATCCGCGGCTCGGACGTGGACGCCGCGCTGCACTACCTGGCGCGGATGATCGACGCCGGTGAGGACCCCCGGTTCATCGCCCGCCGCCTGATGATCTCCGCGAGCGAGGACATCGGCCTGGCCGACCCGACGGCCCTGCCGATCGCGGTGGCCGCGGCCCAGGCGGTGGCGATGATCGGCTTCCCGGAGGCGGCGCTGACCCTGTCGCACGCCACCATCGCGCTGGCGCTGGCCCCGAAGTCCAACACCGCGACGACCGCGATCGGCGCGGCGCTGGCCGACGTACGGGCGGGACTGGCGGGCGCGGTCCCGGCGCACCTGCGGGACGGGCACTACAAGGGCGCGGCGAAGCTGGGGCACGCGCAGGGGTACGTGTACCCGCACGACGTGCCGGGCGCGATCGCCGCGCAGCAGTACGCGCCCGACGAGATCCAGGGCAAGCGGTACTACGAGCCGACGCGCTACGGCGCGGAAGCCCGCTACGCGGACGTGGTGGAAAAGGTGCGCGAGCGCCTGCGCGGATCCACTTCGTAAGGGGTGGCCCAGGCTGCCCGGGCGACCACGCACCTCCCCACCCGCGCATGCTGCGGGGACGCGCTCGCCGACGAGCGCCGCATCGACTTCGGCTTCAACCTGCCCGACGCCGCACCCCGGCGTGGCCCCGCCGGGGTCCGGGCGGCGGAGCCTAGGCTCCGGGCATGGCTCCGTCCCGGCCGTTCGCCGTGGTCCTCACGCTCGCCCTGGCCGGGCCCGCAACGGCCGGGTGCCACCACGACGACGTCCAGACGGCCCGGGCCAGCGCGGCGACGCTGGTCGCGCAGGTGCCCCTCACCGGCGCCGGGTTCCCTCCGGACGCGCGCACCGCGCAGGCGCAGCTGGCCGGGCTGAAGGTCGGGCCGGGCCGGAACTGGCGGACGTACAAGCGCGAGAACTTCGGCAGGTACTGGTCCGACGAGACCGGTGCCGTCGGCGGGCGCAACGGCTGCGACACCCGCGACGACGTGCTGCGCCGGGACCTCAGGGAGCTCCGTGAGGGGGACCGCAACCCGTGCGTCGTGCTGTCCGGGGTGCTGCACGACCCGTACACCGGCAAGGAGCTGCCCTACACCTACCGGCGGGCTTCGCAGATCCAGACCGACCACGTGGTCGCGCTCGGCGCCGCCTGGCGGGGAGGTGCGTACGCGTGGACCCCGCAGCGCAGGCTGGAGTACGCGAACGACCTCGACGTGCTGCTCGCCACGGACAAGCAGACGAACTACGACAAGGGCAGCAGGACGGCCGACAAGTGGCGGCCGCCCCGGCGTGCGTACTGGTGCGAGTACGCGCGCCGCTACACCGGCATCAAGGCCAAGTACGGGCTGTCCGTGACGGCGCCGGAGAAGCTCGCCCTCCAGGACATGCTGGCCTCTTGCGCCCCGCAGCCCACCCCTTAGTGCGAGGCCGCCGAGAACAGCGAGTGCATCGCCCGGCGCAGGCCGCAGATGTCGGCCACCGGCTCGGGGAAGTCGAAGCGTGCGTCGAAGGAACCGGCCGCGCCGCCGGTGAAGCGGACGCGCAGGCCCAGGCGGTCCAGGGAGAGCGGGACGGCGGACATGCCGCGGGCCTCGCGGGCGCCCAGCAGCCCGCCCAGCTCACCGAGCCGGTCACCGTGGGCGGCGTGCAGGTGCTGCAGCAGTTCGGTCTCGTGCGCGACCATCGGGTCGGGCTCCGCGGCGGCCAGGTCCTCCGGGTCCACGTGCTCGGCGCCCCACAGGTCGTCCACCGAGATCTCGCCGACCTCCAGGCGCAGCATCATCCAGGCCGGGCGGCCGCCGCCCCGAAGAGCATCGTTCGGGGAGTCGAGGGACTCCCGCATGCCCAGCAGCTCACCCACCGGCTGCCGCTCCGCGAGCAGCGCCGCGCAGGCCGCGCGCTCGTCCCCGCGCACCGGGGTAAGCCACCCGGCCAGCCAGGCGCGGCCTCGGATACGATGGGGGACGGACACCGGCGCCACATCCGTGATCTCGATCACGGCGGTGAGGTCGTCGTCCTGGGCGTAAGCGGCTGCCCTGGCAGCCGCGGATTCCCCTGAGACAAGGAGAATCACGTCCCCGTCCGGGGTGACGGTCCGTGCGACCGGCAGCCCTGTCCCGAACTCCTCGGTCTCGTGACTGTCACGAGCACCGATCAGCGTGAGGGATACTGAGGCGTTGGACTCTACGAGGGTTCGTACGCGTTCGGCTCCGGTGAGCTGCCGAACGCCTTCCCTGGGACGCGGCTGACCTTGCTTATCGTCGGCGCAAGCGGATTCTGTTTCGTCTGAATCCGGACTGCGTTGCGCACTGGGCAGGGGGATCCCATGTGGTCGAGACATTACGTCCTCCTCGATAAGGTAAGCCTCACCTAACTTACATGGAGGTAGGTTCCCCGTGAACCAGAAGCGACCCAAGGTCAAGAAGTCGCGTGCCCTCGGCATTGCGCTGACCCCGAAGGCCGTCAAGTACTTCGAGGCCCGCCCCTACCCGCCGGGCGAGCACGGCCGTGGCCGCAAGCAGAACTCGGACTACAAGGTTCGTCTGCTGGAGAAGCAGCGTCTGCGCGCTCAGTACGACATCTCTGAGCGTCAGATGGCCCGCGCGTACGACCGCGCCAAGAAGGCCGAAGGCAAGACGGGCGAGGCGCTTGTCGTCGAGCTCGAGCGTCGCCTCGACGCCCTGGTTCTGCGTTCGGGCATCGCCCGCACCATCTACCAGGCCCGCCAGATGGTCGTTCACGGCCACATCGAGGTCAACGGTGACAAGGTCGACAAGCCGTCGTTCCGTGTCCGCCCGGACGACGTCATCACCGTGCGCGAGCGCAGCCGCGAGAAGGTTCCGTTCCAGGTTGCCCGTGAGGGTGGCTACGCAGGCGAGGGCGAGACCCCGCGCTACCTGCAGGTCAACCTGAAGGCCCTGGCCTTCCGCCTGGACCGCGACCCGAACCGCAAGGAAATCCCGGTCATCTGCGACGAGCAGCTCGTCGTCGAGTACTACGCCCGCTGATGCAGGCCTAGTCTCACTGGCTGGTCAGCCCGCCGTCCCCTCCGGGGGGCGGCGGGTTTTCCGTTTCCGCCGGGCCCTCAGGGCTGGTCCGCCGCCGCCCGGGTCGAGACCCGGGAGCCGCGCGGACCGCCGCCGCCCCGGCCCGTCGGCCGCGGGAGCCCGCCGGCGCCGCCACCGCGCTCCTCGGGGCTGCTCAGGGCCCGTCCCACCAGCGCCTCCCGGCTCAGCTCCCGCCCCTCGGCCTCGTACGCCGCGTACCGCTCGGCGCCGAGCAGCTCGCCCGCCTGCTCCCGGCACGTCAGCCGCGGGGCGTTGAAGTACCCCGAGCCGAACAGCTGCAGCCCCACCCCGCCCCACATGGGCTCCGCCGCCCCCTGGAGCACCGCGGCCTCGGCCGCGTCCCCCTCCGCCACCGTGACCAGCGCGAGCAGCTCCAGCGCGAGCACCAGCCCGACCAGGTCGTGGAAGACGTGGTTGATCGCCACGCACTCGGTCAGCAGCCGGCGCGCCTCCTGCGTGCGGCCCCTGTCCAGGGCCGCGTACGCCAGGACGTACAGGGCGTACGCCTTCGTCCAGCGCTCCCCGCGCTCCTCGCAGATCTCCCGGACCTCCCCGCACAGCGCGAGCGCGCCCGGCAGATCGCCGAGGAAGGCCAGCGCCATCCCCAGCTCCACCTGGCACATCAGTACGTTGCTGTTCAGCTCGCCGGCCGCCCGGTACTGCTCCAGCGCGGTGCCCAGCAGCTCCCGGGCCCGCGTCATGTCGTCCGAGACCAGAGCCAGACAGCCCATCCGGTGCACCGCATAGGCCGACGCCACCGGGTTCCCGCTCTGCGCCGCCCCGTCCCGGCACTCGTACAGGGCGCTCATCGAGGCGGCCGCGTCCCCCTGCAGGGCCGCGACGTAGCCCAGTACCCACAGGGCCTTCAGCCGCGAGCTCTCGTAGTCCGACGTCGCCCGGTCCACCGGCTCCAGGGTCCGGTCCAGCCAGTGCCGCCCCTCGGTCAGGCGCCCGCAGCCCGCCCAGTAGAACCACAGCGTCCCCGCGAGGTACTGGCCCAGGTGCGCCTCGTCCGGCTCGTCCAGGCAGCACTCCAGGGCGAGCCGCACGTTCGGCAGCTCCACCTCGACCAGAGCGGCCACCTCCTCCTGGCGCGGGCTGAACCAGTCCAGCTCGCACCACGTCGCCAGCCCCACGTACCAGTCCCGGTGACGCCGCCGCAGGCGCCCGGCGTCACCCAGCGACTCCAGCCAGCCCGCCCCGTACGCCCGTACGGTCTCCAGCATGCGGAACCGCACCCCGGCGGGCGTCTCCTCGCGGATCAGCAGGGACTGGGCCTGGAGCTCGCCGACCAGGTCCAGTACGTCCTCCACCGGCAGATCCGGACCCGCGCACACGTATTCGACGGCGTCGAGGTCGAACTGCCCCGCGAACACCGACAGCCGCGCCCACAGCAGCCGCTCCGCGGGCGTGCACAGCTCATGGCTCCAGCCGATGGCCGTACGCAGCGCCCGGTGCCGGGCGAGCCCGCCGCGCGCACCGCCCGTCAGCAGCGCGAAGCGGTCCTCCAGCCGGGCCAGCACCTGGGCCGGGGAGAGCGTCCGCAGCCGGCCCGCCGCCAGCTCCAGTGCGAGCGGGATCCCGTCGAGGCGGGCGCACAGCTCGACCAGCGCGTCCCGGTTCTCCTCGGTCACGGCGAAGGCCGGGTCGGCCGCGGCGGCCCGCGCCGCCAGCAGGGCCAGCGCCTCCTCCGGGTCCGGCGGGGCCAGCGGGAAGGCCAGCTCCCCGTCCAGGGCCAGCGGGCGCCGCCCCGCCGCGAGGACGTGCAGGCCGGGGCAGCGCCGCAGCAGCTCCCGCACGAGATCGGCGCACTCGTCGACCAGCTGCTCGAAGCCGTCCAGGACCAGCAGCAGGCGCCGCTCCGCCAGGTGTCCGGCCAGGACGGCGCGGGGCGGCCGGGTGGTGTGGTCGGTCAGCCCCAGCGCCTCGGCGAGGGCCAGCTCCAGCAGCGCGGGGTCCCGTACGCCCGCCAGCTCGGCCAGCCAGACCCCGTCGCAGTAGCGTTCCTGCATTCCCTCGGCGGCGGCCCGGGCGGCCGCGAGCGCGAACCGGGACTTGCCCACCCCGCCCACGCCGGTCACCGTCACGAGCCGCGAGGAATCCAGGAGCCGCCCCAGCTCGGCGAGTTCGCCACCCCGCCCGACGAACCGGCTGAGCTCCGAGGGAAGATTGCCCCCGGCGGCACTTGGATGGGGTCTCTGTCGCATGGGACACGGAGGGTACTGGTCCGGATGCGCTGCGTTCAAGACGAGTCCCGTCCTCCCCGTATTCCGGTACGGCCGGGGATCTCCGGCGCGATAGGGTCGGAGGGCGAATAGTCCTGCACTTCAGGAACAGACAGAGAGCGGTGTGACGTGTCCGGTGTAGAGGTGGCCGGGATCATCGTGGCCGTCTTCTGGGCCATCCTGATCTCCTTCCTCGCGGTGGCCCTGGTGAGGCTGGCCCAGGTCCTCAAGGCGACCACCAAGCTGGTGGCCGACGTGACCGACCAGGCCGTCCCGCTGCTGGCCGACGCCTCCACGACCGTCCGCTCCGCGCGCACCCAGCTCGACCGGGTCGACGCCATCGCGAGCGACGTCCAGGAGGTCACCTCCAACGCCTCCGCGCTGTCCTCCACCGTGGCCACCGCCTTCGGCGGGCCGCTGGTGAAGGTCGCGGCCTTCGGCTACGGCGTCCGCAAGGCGCTGGGCAAGGGGGATGCCGCGACGTCGGGCGGCATGCCGCCGAAGGCATCCCGACGAACCGTGATCGTTGGCCGTACGGTGCCGGCCGCCCGGCGCCGGAAGCAGAAGGGCTGAGACCGCCGATGTTCCGCCGAGCCTTCTGGTTCACCGCAGGCGCAGCCGCCGGCGTGTGGGCCACCACCAAGGTCAACCGCCAGCTCAAGAAGCTGACACCGGAGAGCCTCGCAGCCCAGGCGGCCGACAAGGCCGTGGAGGCGGGTCACCGCCTCAAGGACTTCGCCCTCGACGTCAAGGCGGGAATGACGCAGCGCGAGGACGAGCTCAACGATGCGCTGGGGCTCCACCAGGACCCCGACCGGCCCGACAACGTCACTGCCCTTCCCGGGCCGCGGCGGCTGCGGGCCATTGAGAACACCAAGACCACTTACCGCCCGAACCAGTCGGCGGTTACGTACGACCGGAATGAGGACCACTGATGGAGTCGGCTGAAATTCGCCGCCGCTGGCTGAGCTTCTTCGAGGAGCGCGGTCACGCCGTTGTCCCTTCGGCGTCGCTCATCGCGGACGACCCGACTCTGCTGCTGGTCAACGCGGGCATGGTCCCGTTCAAGCCGTACTTCCTCGGCGAGACCAAGCCCCCGGCCCCGCGGGCCACCAGCGTGCAGAAGTGCGTCCGCACGCCGGACATCGAAGAGGTCGGCAAGACCACCCGGCACGGCACGTTCTTCCAGATGTGCGGCAACTTCTCCTTCGGGGACTACTTCAAGGAAGGCGCCATCAAGTACGCCTGGGAGCTGCTCACCAGCTCCGTGGCGGACGGCGGCTACGGCCTCGAGCCCGAGAAGCTCTGGATCACCGTCTACCTCGACGACGACGAGGCCGAGCAGATCTGGCGCGAGAAGATCGGCGTGCCCGCCGAACGCATCCAGCGCCTGGGCAAGAAGGACAACTTCTGGTCCATGGGCGTCCCAGGCCCCTGCGGCCCGTGCTCCGAGATCAACTACGACCGCGGCCCCGAGTTCGGCGTCGAGGGCGGCCCGGCCGTCAACGACGAGCGCTACGTGGAGATCTGGAACCTGGTCTTCATGCAGTACGAGCGCGGAGCCGGCGACGGGAAGGAAGACTTCCCGATCCTCGGCGACCTCCCGTCGAAGAACATCGACACGGGTCTGGGTCTCGAGCGCCTCGCGATGATCCTGCAGGGCGTGCAGAACATGTACGAGACCGACACCCTGCGCGTGGTCATGGACAAGGCCACCGAGCTCACCGGCGTGCAGTACGGGGCCGCCCAGGGCACCGACGTGTCGATGCGCGTGGTCGCCGACCACATCCGTACCTCCGTCATGCTCATCGGCGACGGCGTCACCCCCGGCAACGAGGGCCGCGGCTACGTGCTGCGCCGCATCATGCGCCGCGCCATCCGCAACATGCGTCTCATGGGCGCCACCGGTCCCGTCGTCCAGGACCTGGTCGACGTCGTGATCGACACGATGGGCCAGCAGTACCCGGAGCTCGTCACCGACCGCAAGCGCATCGAGACCGTCGCGCTCGCCGAAGAGGCCGCCTTCCTGAAGGCCGTCAAGGGTGGCACCAACATCCTCGACACCGCCGTGACCGAGACCAAGGCCGCCGGCGGCACGGTCCTCTCCGGCGACAAGGCGTTCCTGCTCCACGACACCTGGGGCTTCCCGATCGACCTCACCCTGGAAATGGCTGCCGAGCAGGGTCTCTCCGTGGACGAGCCCGGCTTCCGCCGCCTGATGCAGGAGCAGCGCGACCGGGCCAAGGCCGACGCCAAGGCCAAGAAGACCGGCCACGCGGACATGTCCGCCTACCGTGAGATCGCCGACGGCTCCGGCGCCACCGAGTTCACCGGCTACGCCACCACCCAGGGCGAGTCCACCATCGTCGGACTGCTGGTCAACGGCGTCTCCGCGCCCGCCGCCTCCGAGGGCGACGAGGTCGAGGTCGTCCTCGACCGCACCCCGTTCTACGCCGAGGGCGGCGGCCAGCTCGCCGACCAGGGCCGCATCAAGCTCGACTCGGGCGCCGTCATCGTCGTTCGCGACGTGCAGCAGCCGGTCCCGGGCGTCTCCGTGCACAAGGGCTCCGTCCAGGTCGGCGAGGTGACGGTGGGCGCCTCCGCGTACGCCGCCATCGACATCCACCGCCGCCGGGCCATCGCCCGCGCCCACTCGGCCACGCACCTGACCCACCAGGCGCTGCGCGACGCCCTCGGCCCGACGGCCGCCCAGGCCGGCTCCGAGAACAGCCCCGGCCGTTTCCGCTTCGACTTCGGTTCCCCGAACGCCGTCCCCGGCTCGGTCCTCACCGACGTCGAGCAGAAGATCAACGACGTGCTGTCGCGCGAGCTCGACGTCACCGCCGAGATCATGAGCATCGACGAGGCGAAGAAGCAGGGCGCCATCGCCGAGTTCGGCGAGAAGTACGGCGAGCGGGTGCGCGTCGTCACCATCGGCGACTTCTCCAAGGAGCTCTGCGGCGGCACGCACGTCGGCAACACCTCCCAGCTCGGTCTGGTGAAGCTGCTCGGCGAGTCCTCCATCGGCTCCGGCGTGCGCCGTGTCGAGGCCCTGGTGGGCGTGGACGCGTACAACTTCCTCGCCAAGGAGCACACGGTCGTCGCCCAGCTCCAGGAGCTGGTCAAGGGCCGTCCGGAGGAGCTGCCGGAGAAGATCGCCTCCATGCTCGGCAAGCTGAAGGACGCCGAGAAGGAGATCGAGAAGTTCCGCGCGGAGAAGGTCCTCCAGGCCGCCGCCGGGCTCGCCCAGAACGCCCAGGACATCAAGGGCGTCGCCCTGGTCGTCGGCCAGGTGGCGGACGGCATCGGCGCCGACGACCTGCGCAAGCTGGTCCTCGACGTCCGCGGCCGGCTGCAGCAACTGTCAGGGGCCGGCGACCGCCCGGCCGTCGTGGCCCTGTTCACCGTGGCGAACGCCCGCCCGCTGACCGTCATCGCCACCAACGAGGCCGCCCGCGAGCGCGGTCTCAAGGCCGGCGACCTGGTCCGTACGGCTGCCAAGACCCTCGGTGGTGGCGGCGGCGGCAAGCCGGACGTCGCCCAGGGCGGCGGCCAGAACCCGGCCGCCGTGCCGGAGGCCATCGCCGCGGTCGAACGCCTCGTCGTCGAGACGGCCTGACGATGACTCTGCGCCGCGGCCGCCGGCTCGCCATCGATGTCGGGGACGCCCGGATCGGGGTCGCCTCGTGCGACCCCGACGGGGTGCTGGCCACACCGGTGGAAACCGTTCCGGGCCGGGACATCCCCTTCGCCCACCGGCGGCTGCGGCAGCTCGTCGAGGAGTACGAGCCCCTCGAAGTCGTGGTCGGCCTTCCCCGCTCGCTCAGCGGGCGGGAGGGGCCGGCCGCGGCCAAGGTGCGCGTCTTCGCGAACGAACTCGCCAAGGGCATCAAGCCGGTGACGGTCCGTCTGGTGGACGAGCGGATGACCACGGTCACCGCCGCCCAGGGCCTGCGGGCCTCGGGCAGGAACGCGAAGAAGGGCCGGTCGGTCATCGACCAGGCAGCCGCTGTGGTGATCCTTCAGAACGCTCTTGAGACCGAACGGGTATCAGGTAATCCGCCTGGTGAGTGCGTCGAAGTGGTTGTCTGATCGCGATACGGTAACGTTCCGCGCGATGAGGCGGCATTCGAACAGCCGTCGCCCACCGTCAAAGAGGCGGAACCGGGTGCCATGGACGACGGAGTCCGTGGCCTTCGTCTCGCGGCTCTAGGGGACCGATGACTGAGTATGGCCGGGGCCGTGGCCCCGAACCCTGGCACCCCGAGGACCCCCTTTACGGGGACCAGGGGTGGACCGGGCACCAGACCCAGCAGGGCCAGGTGCCTTACGGCGGTGCCCCGCAGCAGGAGTATCCGCAGGAGCCCCAGTACCAGGAGCAGTACCCCCAGCATCCGCAGTACCAGGAGTACCCGGAGCAGTACCAGCAGCCGCAGCAGTACGCGCCGCAGTCGCAGCAGCAGTACCCGCAGCAGCAGTACCCGCAGGGCCAGTACCAGCAGCAACAGCAGCCGCAGCAGCCTCAGCAGCAGCAGTACGCGCCGCAGCAGTACGCCGGCCAGCAGCAGGGCTATGCCCAGCCGCAGCAGGCCCAGCAGCCGCAGCAGCAGCCGGTGTACGACAGCCAGGGCTGGGACACCGGCCAGTACCAGGCCGCCGTGCAGGGCGGCCCGTACGCGGGCGTGGACCCCTACACCCAGCAGCCCGTGTCGGGCTACCCGGGTGAGGCCCCCGACCTCTACGGCACGGAGGACGCCTACGCGCCGCCGCAGCCCCCGGGCCGGCGGCACCTGGAGCCCGAACCCGTCGAGGAGGAAGAGGAGTCGGAGAACGGCCTGCTCACCGCCGGTGGCGGCCGTGACGGCGACGACGACGGCAGTGACGGCGACGAGCCCGGTGACGGCCGCCGGGGCGGCCGTTCGAAGGACGGCAAGCCCAAGAAGCGCAGCGGCACGGCCTGCCTGGTGGCCGCGGTGGTCATCCTCGGCGTCGTCGGCGGTGGCGGCTACTACGGCTACTCCTACCTCCAGGATCGCTTCGGCGCGGCCGCGGACTTCGCGGGCGAGGGCTCCGGCGAGACGGTCGAAGTGGTGATCCCCAAGGGCGCGGGCCTCGGCCAGATGGGCCGGATCCTCAAGGAAGCCGGCGTGGTCGCCAGCGCCCAGGCGTTCGTCGACGCCGCCAACGCCAACCCCAAGGGCAAAAACATCCAGCCGGGTTCCTACCCGCTGAAGAAGAAGATGTCGGGTGCGGCCGCCGTGGCCGTGATGATCGACCCCAGCAAGCTGAACGTCCTCACCGTCGCCGAGGGCTGGCGCAACACCAAGGTGTACGACGCGATCGACAAGAAGCTCGGCAAGCCGCAGGGCACCACCCAGGACATCGCCAAGCGCGAGGTCAAGAACCTCGGCCTGCCGGCCTGGGCGAACAACAACCCCAAGCTCATCGACCCGCTCGAGGGCTTCCTGTACCCGGCCCGCTACGACCTCAGCAAGGACAGCACTCCCGAGTCGCTGCTCAAGCAGATGGTCAAGAACGCGAGCGACAAGTACGCGGAGCTGGGCGTCGAGGGCAAGGCCAAGGAACTGGGCCTGGAGAACCCCCTCCAGGTGGTCACGGTCGCCAGCCTCGTCAACGCCGAGGGCAAGAACCACGACGACTTCCGGAAGATGGCCGAGGTGGTCTACAACCGCCTCAAGAAGACCAACGACGTCACGAACCAGAAGCTCCAGTTCGACTCGACGTACAACTACGTCAAGAACCAGAGCGAGATCAACTTCAACCTGAAGGAAGCCCAGGCCTTCGACAACCCCTACAACACGCACTTCGTCAGGGGCCTGCCCACCGGCCCGATCGGGAACCCCGGCCTGGACGCCCTGACCGCTACGCTCAACCCGGACCACGGTGGCTGGATGTTCTTCGTGTCGGTCGACGGCAATACGACGACCTTCACCAAGACCTACGAAGAGCACACGAAGCTGGCCGACGAGTTCCAGGAACGGCAGAAGCAGAAGAACGGCGGATAGCAGGACATGTCACGCATAAGGGCCGCGGTGTTGGGTTCGCCCATCGAGCACTCCCTCTCACCGGTGCTGCACCGCGCCGCTTATCAGGAGCTCGGCCTCGACGACTGGTCGTACGACCGCTTCGAGGTCGACGAGGCCGCGCTCCCGGAGTTCGTGACGGGCCTCGGCCCCGAGTGGGCCGGGCTGTCCCTGACCATGCCGCTCAAGCGGGCGATCATGCCGCTGCTGGACGGCATCAGCGACACGGCCGCCTCCGTCGAGGCGGTCAACACGGTCGTCCTCACCGAGGACGGCCGGCGCCTCGGCGACAACACCGACATCCCCGGCATCGTCGCCGCGCTCCACGAGCGCGGCGTCGAGAAGGTGCCCTCCGCCGCGATCCTCGGCGCCGGGGCCACCGCCTCCTCGGCGCTCGCCGCGCTCTCGCGGATCTGCTCCGGCGAGGTCACGGCGTACGTCCGCTCGCAGTCACGCGCCGACGAGATGCGCCAGTGGGGCGAGCGGCTCGGCGTTCCCGTCCGCACGGCCGACTGGTCCGAGGCGGCCGGGGCGCTGTCCGCGCCGCTGGTGATCGCCACCACCCCGGCCGGTACGACCGATGCGCTGGCCGCGTCCGTACCCGAAGGCGCGGGCACCCTCTTCGACGTCCTCTACGACCCCTGGCCGACCGCGCTGGCCGCCGCCTGGTCGCGGCAGGGCGGCCGGGTCGTCGGCGGGCTGGACCTCCTGGTCCACCAGGCCGTGCTCCAGGTCGAGCGGATGACCGGTCGCGCCCCGGGCCCGCTTGCCGCCATGAGGGCTGCCGGAGAGCGGGCGCTCGCCTCCCGTTAGGCTTTCCACCTGCGTATTCACAGGGGGGCGGCATGGACGGGACCGGCACGGACCAGATACTGGCATCGAAGTGGGACCTCCCCTTCGTGCTCTTCACCATGGTCAGAGTGGCCTTCGGCGGCCTGCCGCTCTGGGCCAAGGCGATCGTTATCGGACTCATCGGTTCCGCCATTCTGTGGTCGGCGATCACCTGGCACCGCGGGCGCGGCAGGCGGGTCCGCTGACCATCCGGGCGTCCGACAGCTGGACCGGGGCCCTGTAAACCCCTCCGGACATGGGAGGATCGGGTGAGGCGGGTCCGGGCCGCGCACCCGATCGCGCCGTCGCTGTACCAGGCGCGAGCATGAGGAGCATCGTTGAGCAGGTTGCGTTGGCTGACCGCCGGGGAGTCCCACGGACCGGCACTGGTGGCAACGCTGGAGGGGCTTCCCGCCGGCGTTCCGGTCACCACCGAGCTGGTGGCCGACCACTTGGCCCGGCGCCGGCTCGGCTACGGCCGCGGGGCCCGGATGAAGTTCGAGCAGGACGAGATCACCTTCCTGGGCGGCGTCCGGCACGGTCTGTCGCTGGGTTCCCCCGTGGCCGTGATGGTCGGCAACAGTGAGTGGCCCAAGTGGGAGACGGTCATGTCGGCCGACCCCGTCGACCCCTCGCTGCTCAAGGACACCGGCCGCAACGCGCCGCTGACCCGTCCGCGGCCCGGCCACGCCGACCTCGCCGGCATGCAGAAGTACGGCTTCGACGAGGCCCGGCCGATCCTGGAGCGCGCCAGCGCCCGGGAGACCGCCGCCCGCGTCGCGCTCGGCGCGATCGCCCGCTCCTTCCTCAAGGAGGTCGCCGGCATCGAGATCGTCTCGCACGTGGTGGAACTGGCCGCGGCCAAGGCCCCGTACGGCGTCTACCCGACCCCCGCCGACGTCGACAAGCTCGACGCCGACCCGGTTCGCTGCCTCGACGCGGACGCCAGCAAGGCGATGGTCGCCGAGATCGACCAGGCCCACAAGGACGGCGACACCCTCGGCGGCGTCGTCGAGGTACTGGCGTACGGAGTTCCGGTCGGCCTCGGCTCGCACGTCCACTGGGACCGCCGTCTCGACGCCCGTCTGGCCGCCGCCCTCATGGGCATCCAGGCCATCAAGGGCGTCGAGGTCGGCGACGGCTTCGAGCTCGCCCGCGTGCCCGGCTCCAAGGCGCACGACGAGATCGTCTCCACCCCCGAGGGCCTGAAGCGCACCTCCGGCCGCTCCGGAGGCACCGAAGGCGGTCTGACCACCGGCGAACTGCTGCGCGTACGGGCCGCGATGAAGCCGATCGCGACCGTCCCGCGCGCGCTGGCGACCGTCGACGTGGCCACCGGAGAGGCGACGGTGGCCCACCACCAGCGCTCCGACGTGTGCGCCGTGCCGGCCGCCGGCATCGTCGCCGAGGCCATGGTCGCCCTCGTGCTGGCCGACGCGGTCGTCGAGAAGTTCGGCGGTGACTCCGTCCCGGAGACCCGCCGCAACGTCCGCGCGTACCTCGACAACCTGCAGATCCGGTGACGGCCGGACCACTGGTCGTCCTCGTCGGACCCATGGGCTCCGGCAAGTCCACGGTGGGGGCGCTGCTCGCCGAGCGGCTCGGCGTCCCCTACCGGGACACCGACGCCGACATCGTCGCCGCCCAGGGCCGGGAGATCTCCGACCTCTTCGTCGACGAGGGCGAGCCGTACTTCCGTGAGCTGGAGCGGCAGGCGGTCGCCGCCGCCGTCGCCGGGCACACCGGAGTCCTCGCCCTCGGCGGCGGCGCCGTCCTCGACGAGGGCACCCGCGAGCTGCTCGCGGGCCTGCCCGTCGCCTACCTGTCGATGGACGTCGAGGAAGCCGTACGGCGCGTGGGCCTCGGCGCCGCGCGCCCGCTGCTCGCCGTCAACCCGCGCCGCCAGTGGCGCGAGCTGATGGACGCCCGGCGCCCCCTGTACACCGAAGTCGCGCGCGTCGTGGTGGCCACCGACGACCGCACCCCCGAAGAGGTCGCCCAGGCGGTCCTCGACGCTCTGGAGTTGAAGGACGTATGACAGACCAGGTGACGCGGATCCAGGTCGGCGCGAGCGCCGGACACGACGCGTACGACGTGCTGGTCGGGCACCAGCTGCTCGGCGAGCTCGGCTCCCTGATCGGTACGCGGGCCCAGCGGGTCGCCGTGATCCACCCCGAGGCGCTGGCCTCGACCGGTGAGGCGCTGCGCGACGACCTGGCCGAGCAGGGCTACGAGGCGGTCGCCATCCAGGTGCCGAACGCCGAAGAGGCCAAGACCATCGAGGTGGCCGCCTACTGCTGGAAGGCGCTCGGGCAGTCCGGCTTCACCCGGACCGACGTGATCGTCGGCGTCGGCGGGGGAGCCACCACCGACCTCGCGGGCTTCGTCGCGGCGAGCTGGCTGCGCGGGGTGCGCTGGATCGCCGTACCGACCACCGTCCTCGCGATGGTCGACGCGGCGGTCGGCGGCAAGACCGGCATCAACACCGCCGAGGGCAAGAACCTCGTGGGCGCCTTCCACCCGCCGGCCGGTGTGCTCTGCGACCTGGCGGCGCTGGAGTCGCTGCCGGTCAACGACTACGTCAGCGGCCTCGCCGAGATCATCAAGGCCGGATTCATCTCCGACCCGGTGATCCTCGACCTGATCGAGGAGGACCCGGCGGCGGCCCGTACGCCCGGGGGCCCGCACACCGCCGAGCTCATCGTGCGCTCCATCCAGGTCAAGGCCGACGTGGTCTCCAGCGACCTCAAGGAGTCCGGACTCCGCGAGATCCTCAACTACGGCCACACCCTCGCGCACGCCATCGAGAAGAACGAGCGCTACAAGTGGCGGCACGGCGCGGCCGTGTCCGTCGGCATGGTCTTCGCCGCCGAACTGGGCCGGCTCGCGGGCCGCCTCGACGACGCGACGGCCGACCGGCACAAGGAGGTCCTCGCCTCCGTGGGGCTGCCGCTGACCTACCGCGGTGACCAGTGGCCCAAGCTGCTCCAGACGATGCAGGTCGACAAGAAGTCCCGGGGCAACCTGCTGCGCTTCATCGTCCTCGACGGGCTTGCCAAGCCGACGGTCCTGGAGGGCCCCGACCCGGCGCACCTGATCGCCGCCTACGGCGAGGTGTCGGCGTGAGCCGCCCCGTCCTCGTGCTGAACGGCCCGAACCTGGGCCGGCTCGGCTCGCGCGAGCCCGACGTGTACGGGGCCACCTCGTACGCGGGCCTGGTGGAGAGCTGCCGCTCGCTGGGCGAGGAGCTCGGCTTCGACGTCGAGGTCCGCGAGACCAACGACGAGGGCGAGCTGATCCGCTGGCTGCACGAGGCGGCGGACGGGAAGATCCCCGTGGTCATCAACCCGGGGGCCTTCACCCACTACTCGTACGGCATGAGGGACGCGGCCGCGCAGCGCACGGCGCCGCTGATCGAGGTGCACATCTCGAACCCGTACGCCCGCGAGGAGTTCCGCCACACCTCGGTCATCGCCGCCGTGGCGACCGGGACGGTGGCGGGATTCGGCATCGGTTCGTACCGGCTGGCGCTGCGCGCACTGGCGGACGAGATCTCCGCCTGACACCCTGCCTGACGGTGCTGGTGCACGGCTGGGCCCCGGCAGTCATATAACGTTCTCGCATCAGTCGCCGGAACGAGACGGAGTGGCAGCGGATGCAGCACGGAGTGGGGGGCGGGGGCGCGGGCTGGGGACAGCCGGGCCCGCATCCGTCGGCGCCCCCGCAGCCGCCGATACCCCCGGCGCAGGGCTGGCCGGGTTCACCCCCGCCGCAGTCGTCGCACCAGCCCCACCAGCCCCACCAGCACCAACCGCCCCATCAGCCGCACCAGCATCATCAGTCGCAGCCGGTGCCCTCCGTCCCGGAGGCCACCGGACACATCCCGCTGCCGCCCGCCGTGCCGGGCACCGGCGGGGCCGTCCTGGCCGTGCTGCTGATCGGACCGGCCGGTGCCGGAAAGACCACCGTCGCCCGGCACTGGGCGAGCACCCGGCCGGTACCGACCGCCCACGTGAGCCTGGACGACGTCCGCGAGTGGGTCTGCGCCGGCTTCGCGGACCCGCAGGCGGGCTGGAACGAGCACTCCGAGGCCCAGTACCGGCTCGCCCGCCGCACCTGCGGTTTCGCCGCCCGCAACTACCTGGCGAACGGCATCTCCTGCATCCTCGACGACGCCGTCTTCCCCGACCGGCCCGTGGTCGGACTGGGCGGCTGGAAGCGGCACGTGGGCCCCACGCTGCTGCCGGTGGTGCTGCTGCCCGGGCTGGAGATCGTCCTGGAGCGGAACGCGGCACGCTCCGGCAACCGCCGGCTCTCCGACGAGGAAGTCGCGCGGATCCACGGCCGCATGGCCGGCTGGTACGGCTCCGGCCTGCCGATCATCGACAACTCCCACCTCGACGTCGAGGGCACCGCCCGCGCCCTCGACGAGGCCCTGGCCCGCGCCCTGGCGGCCCCCGGCGGCTGGTAGGCGCCGGCCGCCGGGCGCCCGGGGCTCGAAGGCCCGTCCGGACGCGCTCGCCGCGCCGGGTCGGCGGGGCGCTCGTACGCTCGAAGACATGTCAGACGTGTACGCCGCCCGCCGGAGCCTGCTTCGCGACCGATGCGCCGTCGCGGGGAACGCCGCCGCACTGATCACGCGTCCGGCGAACGTCCGCTACCTCTCCGGGGCGTCCCCGCTCGGCGCGGTGCTGCTCGTCGGCCCCGCCGAGGACATGATGTTCTGCGCGGGAGCGCCCACCGGCGAGGCCGACGAGGGCCGCCTCGACGAACACCTGAACGTCTCCGTCCTGGGCAGCCCCGGCGGGGACCCGGCGGTCGCGGCCGCCGACCTGGCCGCCTCGGTACGGGCCGACTCGCTCGCCGTGGAGGAACACCACCTCACCGTCGGCCGGCACCGGGCCCTGCGGTCGGTCGCGCCCAAGCTGCGCCTCGCGGACCTGGGCACCGCCGTGGAGCAGCAGCGCCTCGTCAAGGACGAGGAGGAGATCGCCTACCTGAGGATCGCCGCCGAGATCGCCGACCAGGCCCTCGGTGAGCTGCTGGAGTCCATCCTCGTCGGCCGCACCGAACGGCACCTCGCCCTGGAGCTGGAGCGGCGGCTGGTGGACCACGGGGCGGACGGGCCCGCCTTCCCGACCTCCGTCGGCACCGGCCCGCACTCCGGCCGCTCCCGGCACCGGCCCTCCGACCGCAGGGTGGAGGAGGGCGACTTCCTCACGGTGTGCCTGGGCGCCAACTACCGCGGATACCGCTGCGAGATCGGCCGGACGTTCGTCATCGGCACCAGCCCGGCCGACTGGCAGATCGAGCTGTACGACCTCGTCTTCACCGCCCAGCGGGCGGGGCGCGAGGCTCTGCTGCCGGGGGCCGCCTACCGGGACGTGGACCATGCCGCACGCTCCGTCCTGGACTCCGCGGGGCACGCGGAGGCCCTCGCTCCGTCCACCGGACACGGCGTCGGCCTCGAAATCGACGAGGACCCGCAGCTTGCACCTACGGCAATGGGTAAACTGGACGCTTGCGTGCCGGTCACCGTCGAACCGGGGGTTCACCTCCCGGGCCGGGGAGGTGTCCGGATCGATGACACGCTCGTCGTACGCCCCGAGGCGGACGGCGGTCCCGAGCTACTCACCATTACGACCAAGGAACTGCTCGCGCTCTAGCCGGCTCCGCCGGGCTGTGCGCGCACCCGTGGTCTTCCAGTGCAGGAGATTCCGCAACCGTGGCTTCCACGAACGACCTCAAGAACGGCATGGTGCTGAAGCTCGACGGGGGCCAGCTCTGGTCCGTCGTCGAGTTCCAGCACGTCAAGCCCGGCAAGGGCCCGGCCTTCGTGCGTACCAAGCTGAAGAGCGTGATGTCCGGCAAGGTCGTCGACAAGACGTTCAACGCCGGTACCAAGGTCGAGACTGCCACCATCGACCGCCGCGACATGCAGTTCTCGTACATGGACGGCGAGTACTTCGTCTTCATGGACATGAGCACCTTCGACCAGCTGATGGTCGACAAGAAGGCCGTCGGCGACGCCGCCAACTTCCTGATCGAGGGCTTCACCGCCTCCGTCGCCCAGCACGAGGGCGAGGTGCTCTACGTCGAGCTCCCGGCCGCGGTCGAGCTCAAGATCGAGCACACCGACCCGGGCGTCCAGGGCGACCGCTCCACCGGTGGCACCAAGCCGGCCACGCTGGAGACCGGTTACGAGATCCAGGTCCCGCTCTTCGTCACCACCGGCGAGACGGTCAAGGTCGACACCCGCACCAGCGACTACCTCGGCCGGAAGAGCAACTAACCCGTGGCTGCTCGGAGCAATGCGCGCAAGCGCGCCTTCCAGATCCTTTTCGAGGCCGATCAGCGCGGCGTGCCCGTCCGCGAGGTCCTCGCGGACTGGATCCGCCACGCGCGGTCGGACGACCGGCAGCCGCCGGTCAGCGCCTTCACGATGGATCTCGTCGAGGGGTACGCCGACAAGGTGGACCGCATCGACGATCTGATCGTCACCTACGCCGTGGACTGGGAGCTCGACCGCATGCCGGTCGCTGACCGGAACATCCTGCGGCTCGGTGCCTACGAGCTGATCTGGGTGGACGACACCCCGGACGCCGTGGCCATCGACGAGGCCGTCCAGCTGGCCAAGGAGTTCTCGACGGACGAGTCCCCCTCGTTCGTGAACGGGATGCTGGCCCGCTTCAAGGACCTGAAGCCGAACCTGCGGCGCAGCGAGAGCTGACCGCACGGCCGGCGCCGGCACCGCCATACGGAAGGGCCCGCAACGCATGCGTTGCGGGCCCTTCCGTATGGCGGTGCCGGCAGCGTCCCGACGGGGACGAAAAACCGGTGGGTGCCGGACCCCCGCAAGGGTCCGGCACCCACCGGTAAACGTTTCTGCTGGTCTGGAGCCCGGAACTCAGAGTTCCTCGTGCGCCACCGCGCGACGGGCGTCCGCGTCCAGCACGCCCCAGCTGATCAGCTGCTCGGTCAGGACCGAGGGGGACTGGTCGTAAATGACGGCCAGGGTGCGCAGGTCGTCCTGACGGATCGACAGCACCTTGCCGTTGTAGTCGCCGCGCTGGCTCTGGATCGTCGCCGCGTAACGCTGCAGCGGGCCGGCCTTCTCGGCGGGGACGCCCGCCAGGCGCTCCAGGTCCAGACGCAGCTTCGGCGGCGGCTCGGCCGCTCCGCCCGGCGTCGTTCCCGGCAGCAGTTCCTGAACCGGAACCCCGTAGAAGTCCGCCAGCTCGGCAAGGCGCTGGACGGTCACGGCGCGGTCCCCGCGCTCGTAGGAACCGACCACGACGGCCTTCCACCGGCCCTGGGACTTCTCCTCGACACCGTGGAGGGAAAGGCCCTGCTGGGTGCGGATGGCGCGGAGCTTGGCCCCGAGCTGTTTGGCGTATTCGCTGGACATAACGCTCCCGGACGCTGTGACGCTGTGACTGATGGACACTGCGACTACGTAACTACGTGCGGCTCCGCCGCGCGGCTGGTAACTCACTGTGAGGTTACGCAGCGTTACTTGGATGCGTCAAGCCGAATGGTCTTCGTCGCCCCCCTGGGGGTCGGTCCCAGCAGCCCTCTGAGGACCCTTCCGTACCACCCCGGTCCGAGCCACCGGGCTCCCCCTGGTACCGTGGGAGGCGTACATCAGACGTCCTTTAAGGTCCGTCCCGTGAGGCGGAGAAGGAGGTCCTTTTCATGGACACCCAGCAGAACACCGATTCCATGCGCCCCGTACTCGAGGCACAGGACATCGCGCGGGTCCTGACCCGCATCGCCCACGAGATCGTCGAACGCGCCAAGGGCGCCGACGACGTGGTGCTTCTCGGCATTCCCACCCGCGGTGTCTACCTCGCCCGCCGGCTGGCCGCCAAGCTCGAAGAGATCACCGGTACGAAGATCCCGGTCGGCTCCCTCGACATCACCATGTACCGCGACGACCTGCGGATGAAGCCCGCCCGCGCGATCGGTCGCACCGAGATCCCCGGCGACGACCTCGACGGCCGCCTCGTCGTCCTCGTCGACGACGTGCTCTTCTCCGGCCGCACCATCCGCGCCGCCCTGGACGCCCTCGGCGACCTCGGCCGCCCCCGCGCCGTGCAGCTCGCGGTCCTCGTCGACAGAGGCCACCGCGAACTGCCGATCCGCGCCGACTATGTCGGCAAGAACCTCCCCACGTCGCTGCGGGAGACCGTCAAGGTCCAGCTCCAGGAGGAGGACGGCCGTGACGCCGTGCTGCTCGGCCAGCGGACCGCCCCGGCCGCAGGGCAGTAGACCGTCCGAGTGACGGGCCCCGTCGGGGCCCGCACCGAGCCCTGCCCTGCCCGCTCGCACCTCCGCCCGTCAGTCCGCCTGCCCTCCCGACCTACGGAGCCATCCAGATGAAGCGCCACCTCATCTCGGCCGCCGATCTCACGCGCGACGACGCCGTCCTGATCCTCGACACCGCCGAGGAGATGGCCCGCGTCGCGGACCGGCCGATCAAGAAGCTGCCCACCCTGCGCGGCCTCACCGTCGTCAACCTCTTCTTCGAGGACTCGACCCGCACCCGGATCTCCTTCGAGGCGGCCGCCAAGCGCCTCTCGGCCGACGTCATCAACTTCTCCGCGAAGGGGTCGTCCGTTTCCAAGGGCGAATCCCTGAAGGACACCGCGCTGACCCTGGAGGCCATGGGCGCCGACGCGGTCGTCATCCGCCACCACGCCTCCGGCGCCCCCTACCGGCTCGCGACCTCCGGCTGGATCGACTCCGCCGTCGTCAACGCCGGAGACGGCACCCACGAGCATCCCACCCAGGCCCTGCTGGACGCCTTCACCATGCGCCGCCGCCTGGTCGGCCGCGACGCCGGCCTCGGCAAGGACCTGAACGGCCGCCGGATCACCATCGTCGGCGACATCCTGCACAGCCGCGTGGCCCGCTCCAACGTCCACCTGCTGCACACCCTCGGCGCCCAGGTCACCCTCGTGGCCCCGCCCACGCTCGTCCCGATCGGGGTCGAAACCTGGCCGTGCGAGGTCTCGTACAACCTCGACGAGGTGCTGCCGAAGTCCGATGCGGTGATGATGCTGCGTGTGCAGCGCGAACGCATGAACGCCGCCTTCTTCCCGACCGAGCGCGAGTACTCCCGCCGGTACGGGCTCGACGGCGACCGCATGGCGAAGATGCCCGAGCACGCCATCGTGATGCACCCCGGCCCGATGAACCGCGGCATGGAGATCACCGCCCAGGTCGCCGACTCCGACCGCTGCACGGCCGTGGAGCAGGTCGCCAACGGCGTCTCCACCCGCATGGCCGTCCTGTACCTGCTGCTCGGAGGCTCCGAGCCCGCCGTCACCACCGCCCGTACCGAGGAGAGCAAGTAACCATGAGCAAGATCCTTATCCGTGGCGCGAAGGTACTCGGCGGCGAGGCGCAGGACGTCCTGATCGACGGCGAGACCATCGCGGAGGTCGGCACCGGCCTGTCCGCCGAGGGCGCGACCGTCATCGAGGCCGAGGGCCAGGTCCTCCTCCCCGGCCTCGTCGACCTGCACACCCACCTGCGCGAGCCCGGCCGCGAGGACTCCGAGACCGTCCTCACCGGCACCCGCGCCGCGGCCTCCGGCGGCTACACCGCCGTGTTCGCCATGGCGAACACCTTCCCGGTCGCCGACACCGCCGGCGTCGTCGAGCAGGTCTGGCGCCTGGGCAAGGAGTCCGGCTACTGCGACGTGCAGCCCATCGGCGCCGTCACCGTGGGCCTGGAGGGCAAGCAGCTCTCCGAGCTGGGCGCCATGCACGAGTCCGCCGCCCGCGTCACCGTCTTCTCCGACGACGGCAAGTGCGTCGACGACGCCGTGATCATGCGCCGCGCCCTGGAGTACGTGAAGGCCTTCGGCGGCGTCGTCGCCCAGCACGCCCAGGAGCCCCGCCTCACCGAGGGCGCCCAGATGAACGAGGGCATCGTCTCCGCGGAACTCGGTCTCGGCGGCTGGCCGGCCGTCGCCGAGGAGTCGATCATCGCCCGTGACGTCCTGCTCGCCGAGCACGTCGGCTCCCGCGTCCACATCTGCCACCTCTCCACGGCCGGCTCCGTCGAGATCGTCCGCTGGGCCAAGTCCCGCGGCATCGACGTCACCGCCGAGGTCACCCCGCACCACCTCCTCCTCACCGAGGAGCTCGTGCGCTCGTACAACGCGGTCTACAAGGTCAACCCGCCGCTGCGCACCGAGCGCGACGTGCTGGCCCTGCGCGAGGCGCTCGCCGACGGCACGATCGACATCGTCGCCACCGACCACGCCCCGCACCCGCACGAGGACAAGGACTGCGAGTGGGCCGCCGCGGCCATGGGCATGGTCGGCCTGGAGACCGCGCTCTCCGTCGTCCAGCAGACGATGGTCGAGACCGGACTGCTCGACTGGGAGGGCGTCGCCGAGCGGATGTCCTTCGCCCCGGCGCGCATCGGCAGCCTGGAGAACCACGGCCGTCCCGTCTCGGCAGGTGAACCCGCGAACCTGACCTTGGTCGATACCTCGTACCGTGGTGTCGTGGACCCCGCACACTTCGCCTCCCGCAGCCGCAACACGCCTTACGAGGGCCGTGAGCTGCCGGGGCGCGTCACTCATACCTTCCTGCGGGGCCGGGCAACGGTCGTGGACGGGAAACTGGCGTGACACCTGCAGTAATCCAACTGGCCGCCGAGGCCGCCGAACGACAGTCGGCGGAGGTGACCAGCGTCGGCGCCCGCATCGCCTGGGTGATCGGCCTGGCCGTCTTCATCGCGTTCGTCTACTGGCTGATGCGGCAGGGCTGGAAATGGCGCGGCGCTCTGCAGAACGATCTGCCGGAGCTGCCCGCCGCACCCGACGGTCTTCCCGCGCACCGGCTGGCACTGACCGGCCGGTACCACGGGTCCACCACCGCCGGACAGTGGCTCGACCGCATCGTCGCCCACGGACTGGGCGTCCGCAGCCGGGTCGAGCTCACGCTCACCGACGCGGGCCTCGACGTGGTCCGACCGGGTGCAGGCGATTTCTTCGTACCGGCCGCGCAGCTGCGCGGCGCCCGCCTCGACAAGGGAATCGCGGGCAAGGTACTCACCGAGGGCGGTCTGCTCGTCGTCACCTGGGCGCACGGCGACAAGCTGATCGACTCCGGATTCCGCTCCGACCGCGCGGCCGAACACGCCGCCTGGGTCGAGGCGATCAACCTCATGAACTCATCCATCACGACGGAAGGCGCCGAACGATGACGACCTCCACCAGGGGAGCAGCCAAAGCTCCCGCCGTACTCGTCCTGGAGGACGGTCGGATCTTCCGCGGCCGCGCCTACGGCGCTGTGGGGGAGACCTTCGGCGAGGCCGTGTTCTCCACCGGCATGACCGGCTACCAGGAGACCCTCACCGACCCGTCGTACCACCGGCAGGTCGTCGTGATGACCGCCCCGCACGTGGGCAACACCGGCGTCAACGACGAGGACCCCGAGTCCTCCCGCATCTGGGTCGCCGGCTACGTCGTCCGCGACCCCGCCCGCGTCCCCTCCAACTGGCGCTCGCAGCGCTCGCTGGACGAGGAGCTCGTCAAGCAGGGCGTCGTCGGGATCTCCGGCATCGACACCCGCGCCCTGACCCGCCACCTGCGCGAGCGCGGCGCCATGCGCGTCGGCATCTTCTCGGGCGAGGCCTGGGTCGGCATCCGCGACGAGGCCCTGCTGGCCAAGGTCACGTCGCAGCCGCAGATGAAGGGCGCGAACCTCTCCGCCGAGGTCGCCACCAAGGAGGCGTACGTCGTCCCCGCGATCGGCGAGAAGCGCTTCACCGTCGCCGCGGTGGACCTCGGCATCAAGGGCATGACCCCGCACCGGATGGCCGAGCGCGGCATCGAGGTGCACGTGCTCCCCGCCACCGCCACCGTCGAGGACGTCTACGCGGTGAACCCCGACGGCGTCTTCTTCTCCAACGGCCCGGGCGACCCGGCCACCGCCGACGGCCCCGTCGCCGTCATGCAGGGCGTCCTGGAGCGCAAGACCCCGCTCTTCGGCATCTGCTTCGGCAACCAGATCCTGGGCCGCGCGCTCGGCTTCGGCACCTACAAGCTGAAGTACGGCCACCGCGGCATCAACCAGCCGGTGCAGGACCGCACCACCGGCAAGGTCGAGATCACCGCGCACAACCACGGCTTCGCCGTCGACGCGCCCCTCGACAAGGTCTCCGAGACCGCCTACGGCCGCGCCGAGGTCTCCCACGTCTGCCTGAACGACCAGGTCGTCGAAGGCCTCCAGCTGCTCGACCAGCCGGCCTTCTCCGTCCAGTACCACCCCGAGGCGGCCGCCGGCCCGCACGACGCCGCGTACCTCTTCGACCGCTTCGTATCTCTGATGGAGGCCGAGCGTGCCTAAGCGCACCGATATCCAGTCCGTCCTGGTCATCGGCTCCGGCCCGATCGTCATCGGACAGGCCGCCGAGTTCGACTACTCCGGCACCCAGGCCTGCCGCATCCTCAAGGCCGAGGGCCTGCGGGTCATCCTGGTCAACTCCAACCCCGCGACGATCATGACCGACCCGGAGATCGCCGACGCCACGTACGTCGAGCCGATCACCCCCGAGTTCGTCGAGAAGATCATCGCGAAGGAGCGCCCCGACGCGCTCCTGCCCACCCTCGGTGGCCAGACCGCGCTCAACACCGCCATCTCCATGCACGAGCAGGGTGTGCTGGAGAAGTACGGCGTCGAGCTCATCGGCGCCAACGTCGAGGCCATCAACAAGGGCGAGGACCGCGACCTCTTCAAGGGCGTCGTCGAGGCCGTCAAGGCCAAGATCGGCTACGGCGAGTCCGCCCGCTCGGTCATCTGCCACTCCATGGACGACGTCATCAAGGGCGTCGACACCCTGGGCGGCTACCCCGTCGTCGTGCGCCCCTCCTTCACCATGGGCGGCGCCGGCTCCGGCTTCGCCCACGACGAGGACGAGCTGCGCCGCATCGCCGGCCAGGGCCTCACGCTCTCCCCGACCACCGAGGTGCTCCTGGAGGAGTCCATCCTCGGCTGGAAGGAGTACGAGCTGGAGCTGATGCGCGACACCAAGGACAACGTGGTCGTCGTCTGCTCCATCGAGAACTTCGACCCGATGGGCGTCCACACCGGCGACTCGATCACCGTCGCCCCGGCGATGACGCTCACCGACCGCGAGTACCAGCGGCTGCGCGACATCGGCATCGCGATCATCCGCGAGGTCGGCGTCGACACCGGCGGCTGCAACATCCAGTTCGCGATCGACCCGACCGACGGCCGCGTCATCGTCATCGAGATGAACCCGCGCGTCTCGCGCTCCTCGGCGCTCGCCTCGAAGGCCACCGGCTTCCCGATCGCCAAGATCGCCGCCAAGCTGGCCATCGGCTACACGCTCGACGAGGTCCCCAACGACATCACCGAGAAGACGCCGGCCTCCTTCGAGCCGTCCCTCGACTACGTCGTCGTCAAGGCCCCGCGCTTCGCCTTCGAGAAGTTCCCGCTGGCCGACGCCACCCTCACCACCACCATGAAGTCGGTCGGCGAGGCCATGGCTATCGGCCGTAACTTCACCGAGGCCCTCCAGAAGGCCCTGCGCTCCCTGGAGAAGAAGGGCTCGCAGTTCACCTTCGTCGGCCCCACCGGCGACAAGGACGAGCTCCTCGCCACCGCGGTCCGCCCGACCGACGGCCGCATCAACACCGTCATGCAGGCCATCCGCGCCGGCGCCACCCAGGAAGAGGTCTTCGAGTTCACGAAGATCGACCCCTGGTTCGTCGACCAGCTCTTCCTCATCAAGGAGATCGCGGACGAGCTCGCCGCCGCCGAGAAGCTCCGGCCCGAGCTGCTCGCCGAGGCCAAGCGCCACGGCTTCTCCGACGCCCAGATCGCCGAGATCCGCGGCCTGCGCGAGGACGTCGTCCGCGAGGTCCGCCACGCGCTCGGTGTCCGCCCGGTCTACAAGACGGTCGACACCTGCGCCGCCGAGTTCGCCGCGAAGACCCCGTACTTCTACTCCTCGTACGACGAGGAGTCCGAGGTCGCGCCCCGCACCAAGCCCGCGGTGATCATCCTGGGCTCCGGCCCGAACCGCATCGGCCAGGGCATCGAGTTCGACTACTCCTGCGTCCACGCCTCCTTCGCCCTCAGCGACGCCGGCTACGAGACCGTGATGGTCAACTGCAACCCGGAGACCGTCTCCACCGACTACGACACCTCCGACCGCCTGTACTTCGAGCCGCTCACGCTCGAGGACGTGCTGGAGATCGTCCACGCCGAGTCGCTGGCCGGCCCCATCGCCGGTGTCGTCGTCCAGCTCGGCGGCCAGACCCCCCTCGGTCTCGCCCAGGCCCTCAAGGACAACGGCGTCCCCGTCGTCGGCACCCCGCCGGAGGCCATCCACGCCGCCGAGGACCGCGGCGCCTTCGGCCAGGTCCTCGCCGAGGCCGGCCTGCCGGCCCCCAAGCACGGCACCGCCACCACCTTCGCGGGTGCGAAGGCGATCGCCGACGAGATCGGCTACCCGGTCCTGGTGCGCCCGTCCTACGTGCTCGGCGGCCGCGGCATGGAGATCGTCTACGACGAGGCCCGCCTCGAGTCGTACATCGCCGAGTCCACCGAGATCTCCCCGACCCGCCCCGTGCTGGTCGACCGGTTCCTCGACGACGCGATCGAGATCGATGTCGACGCCCTCTACGACGGCCACGAGCTCTACCTCGGCGGCGTCATGGAGCACATCGAGGAAGCCGGCATCCACTCCGGCGACTCGGCCTGCGCCCTGCCCCCGATCACCCTCGGCGGCTACGACATCAAGCGGCTGCGCGCCTCCACCGAGGCCATCGCCAAGGGCGTCGGCGTCCGCGGCCTGATCAACATCCAGTTCGCCATGGCCGGGGACATCCTCTACGTCCTGGAGGCCAACCCGCGCGCCTCCCGGACCGTCCCCTTCACCTCGAAGGCCACCGCCGTCCCGCTCGCGAAGGCCGCCGCCCGCATCTCGCTCGGCACCACCATCGCCGAGCTGCGCGCCGAGGGCCTGCTGCCGAAGACCGGCGACGGCGGCACCCTGCCGATCGACGCGCCGATCTCCGTCAAGGAGGCCGTCATGCCGTGGTCGCGCTTCCGCGACATCCACGGCCGAGGTGTGGACACCGTCCTCGGCCCGGAGATGCGCTCCACCGGCGAGGTCATGGGCATCGACGCCGTCTTCGGCACCGCCTACGCCAAGTCGCAGGCCGGCGCCTACGGCCCGCTGCCCACCAAGGGCCGTGCCTTCATCTCCGTCGCCAACCGCGACAAGCGCTCGATGATCTTCCCGGCGCGCGAGCTCGTCGCCCACGGCTTCGAGCTGATGGCCACCTCCGGCACCGCCGAGGTGCTGCGCCGCAACGGCATCAACGCCACCGTGGTGCGCAAGCTCAGCGAGGGCGAGGGCCCGAACGGCGAGAAGACCATCGTCCAGCTGATCCACGACGGCCAGGTCGACCTGATCGTCAACACCCCCTACGGCACCGGTGGCCGCCTCGACGGCTACGAGATCCGTACGGCGGCCGTGGCCCGCAGCGTCCCGTGCCTGACCACGGTCCAGGCGCTCGCCGCCGCCGTCCAGGGCATCGACGCGCTCAACCGCGGCGACGTGGGCGTCCGCTCCCTCCAGGAGCACGCGGAGCACCTGACCGCAGCCCGCGACTGACCCAGGTCGCACAGCCAGCCCGGACACGGGGAGGGGGACACCGGTTTCACGACGGGTGTCCCCCTCTTCACGAGCGCAGAAGGATTTACCGACGATGTACAAAACCTTCTTCAACCTGGTCTTCAAGCGGATGGACCCGGAGCAGGCCCACTACCTGGCCTTCCGCTGGATCCGCCTCGCCGCCCGCACCCCCGTGCTGCGCACCTTCGCCGCGGCCGCCCTGGCCCCGCGCTACGAGGAGCTCCGCACCGAGGCCCTCGGCCTGCGCATGCACGGCCCCTTCGGCCTCGCCGCGGGCTTCGACAAGAACGCCGTCGCCATCGACGGCATGTCGATGCTCGGCTTCGACCACATCGAGATCGGCACGGTCACGGCCGAGCCGCAGCCCGGCAACCCGAAGAAGCGCCTCTTCCGCCTCGTGGCGGACCGCGCGCTGATCAACCGCATGGGCTTCAACAACGAGGGCTCGGCGGCCGTCGCAGCCCGCCTGGCGGCCCGTGAGGCGGTCTTCAGGACCGTCGTGGGCGTCAACATCGGCAAGACCAAGGTCGTACCCGAGGAGGAGGCCGTGGGGGACTACGTCGCCTCCACCGAGCGCCTGGCCCGGCACGCCGACTACCTCGTGGTGAACGTCTCCTCCCCGAACACCCCGGGCCTGCGCAACCTCCAGGCCACCGAATCGCTGCGCCCGCTGCTGACGGCCGTGCGCGAGGCCGCCGACCGCACGGTGACCGACCGCCGGGTGCCGCTGCTGGTCAAGATCGCCCCCGACCTGGCGGACGAGGACGTCGACGCGGTCGCCGACCTGGCCCTGGAGCTGGGCCTCGACGGCATCATCGCGACGAACACCACCATCGCCCGCGAGGGGCTCGGCCTGAAGTCCTCCCCGTCCCTGGTGAAGGAGACCGGCGGCCTCTCCGGCGCCCCCGTCAAGGAGCGCTCCCTGGAGGTCCTGCGCCGCCTGTACGCCCGTGTGGGGGACCGCCTGGTCCTCGTCGGGGTCGGCGGCATCGAGAACGCCGAGGACGCCTGGCAGCGGATCCTGGCCGGCGCCACGCTGATCCAGGGCTACAGCGCCTTCATCTACGAGGGCCCGTTCTACGCCCGCGCCATCCACAAGGGCCTGGCCGCGCGCCTGGCCAACAGCCCGTACGCGACGCTCGCCGACGCCGTGGGCGCCGAGACCCGAAAGGCCACCAAGTGACTGTGACCCCGTTCGGCACCCGCCTGCGTGCGGCGATGGACTCCCGGGGCCCGCTGTGCGTGGGCATCGACCCGCACGCCGCCCTGCTGGCCCAGTGGGGCCTCCAGGACGACATCGCGGGCCTGGAGCGGTTCTCCCGTACGGTCGTCGAGGCACTCGCGGAGTCGGTGGCGGTCTTCAAGCCGCAGGCGGCCTTCTTCGAGCGGTTCGGCTCCAAGGGCATCGCCGTCTTGGAGCGCACCGTCGCGGACGCCCGCGCGGCCGGGACCCTGGTGGTCATGGACGCCAAGCGCGGCGACATCGGCTCCACCATGGCGGCGTACGCCTCGGCCTTCCTGGACCCGGCCTCGCCGCTGTTCTCGGACGCACTGACGGTCTCCCCGTACCTGGGCTACGGCTCGCTGAAGCCGGCCGTGGACCTGGCCCGGGAGTCGGGCGCGGGCCTGTTCGTCCTGGCACTGACCTCCAACCCGGAGGGCGCGGAGGTCCAGCGGGCGGTCCGGGAGGACGGCAGGACGATCGGCGCGACGATGCTCGCGCACCTGGCGGCGGAGAACGCGGACGCCGCCCCGATGGGCTCCTTCGGCGCGGTGGTCGGTGCCACGCTGGGCGACCTGTCCTCCTTCGACCTGGACATCAACGGGCCGCTGCTGGCTCCCGGCATCGGCGCCCAGGGCGCGACGGCGGCGGATCTGCCGGGCGTGTTCGGCAAGGCCGTGCGCAACGTCGTCCCGAACGTGTCGCGGGGCGTCCTGAAGCACGGTCCGGACGTGGCGGCCCTGCGCGACTCGGCGCGACGGTTCGCCGACGAGGTCCACGCGGCCGTCTCGGCGTAATCGGTCACCTGCTCAGGCCCTGTCGCACCTCCGCGGCAGGGCCTCTCGCACTTCGTGGCGAAACTCGAACGCTCTTCATCGGACAAAACAGGGGTATTTTGTCCGTGATGTACGGTTCAGTGGAGGCTGACCAGGACTTTTCGTCCGTTCTCGCTGACTGGAGCGGTGTTGGCCGCTAGTCTCCGACCAGAGTGAACGTGCAGCGAACGAGTTCCATCGCTGTTCGGGAGCTCGCGAGGTGTGTTGCCTTTGGGTTGCCCACCGGTCCGTATCCGACAGTTCGACATCCGAGGTGACGTAGGCGTGGCTCTTCCGCCCCTTACCCCTGAACAGCGCGCAGCCGCGCTCGAAAAGGCCGCCGCGGCTCGCCGGGAGCGGGCCGAGGTGAAGAATCGACTCAAGCACTCCGGCGCCTCCCTCCAAGAGGTCATCAAGACGGGCCAGGAGAACGACGTCATCGGCAAGATGAAGGTCTCCGCCCTACTGGAGTCACTGCCTGGCGTGGGCAAGGTGCGCGCCAAGCAGATCATGGAGCGCCTCGGCATCTCCGAGTCCCGGCGTGTCCGAGGTCTCGGTTCCAACCAGATCGCCTCTCTGGAGCGCGAGTTCGGCAGCACCGGCGCCTGAGGCGTCGACTGAAGTTCTCCCGGCGTTCTCAGGCAGTCCCGAGAACCTGGATAATCGCTCTATGGCAGCAGAGGTTCGTCCGCGGCTGACCGTGCTCTCCGGCCCTTCAGGGGTCGGCAAGAGCACGGTCGTCGCGCATATGCGCAAGGTTCACCCCGAGGTATGGCTCTCGGTATCGGCCACCACCCGCAAGCCGCGGCCCGGTGAGCGACACGGAGTCCACTACTTCTTCGTCAATGACGACGAGTTCGACAAGCTGATCGCCAACGGCGAGCTGCTGGAGTGGGCCGAGTTCGCGGGCAACCGCTACGGCACACCGCGCGGCGCGGTGCTGGAACGCCTGGACAACGGCGAGCCGGTACTGCTGGAGATCGATCTCCAGGGCGCACGACTCGTCCGCGAGTCCAAGCCCGACGCCCAGCTGGTCTTCCTGGCACCGCCCAGCTGGGACGAGCTGGTGCGTCGGCTGACCGGCCGGGGCACCGAATCGGCCGAGGTCATCGAGCGTCGGCTCGCCGCCGCCAAGATCGAGCTCGCTGCCGAGTCCGAGTTCGACACCACCCTGGTCAACACCTCCGTCGAGGACGTGGCCCGTGAGCTGCTAGCCTTGATGGCAGTTGTCTGATCGTTGATCGATGTTCTTGCTTCGATCGATTCCAGGGCGGCCGAATCTTTCACCCATCTTCGGAAGGTAGAGCGTGTCCTCTTCCATCACTGCGCCCGAGGGCATCATCAACCCGCCGATCGACGAGCTGCTCGAGGCTACTGACTCGAAGTACAGCCTCGTGATCTACGCGGCCAAGCGCGCGCGTCAGATCAACGCGTACTACTCGCAGCTCGGTGAGGGCCTGCTCGAGTACGTCGGCCCGCTGGTGGACACCCACGTCCACGAGAAGCCGCTTTCGATCGCGCTGCGCGAGATCAACGCGGGTCTGCTGACCTCCGAGGCCATCGAGGCCCCGGCTCAGTAAGGCGCGTAGAAGTCCTTTCACCACAGGCCCGGCAGAACATCTGCCGGGCCTGTGGTGTGTCATGGGTGGGTACGGTACGACGACGATCAGGGCCGAACGCGTCGGACACGGCGAGTTGTCAAAGGGGTGTGCGTGGTGGAAAAGCCGAAGGTCGTACTGGGAGTCAGCGGCGGGATCGCCGCCTACAAGGCGTGCGAGCTGCTTCGCCGGCTGACCGAGTCCGGCCACGACGTGCGGGTGGTGCCCACCGCGGCCTCCCTGAACTTCGTGGGGGAGGCCACCTGGTCCGCCCTCTCCGGCAACCCGGCCTCCACCGAGGTGTGGGAGTCCGTCCACGAGGTGCCGCACGTGCGCATCGGGCAGTCCGCCGACCTCGTCGTCGTCGCCCCGGCCACCGCCGACATGCTGGCCAAGGCCGCCCACGGGCTCGCCGACGACCTGCTCACGAACACCCTGCTCACCGCCCGCTGCCCGGTGGTCTTCGCCCCCGCCATGCACACCGAGATGTGGGAGCACCCGGCCACCCAGGAGAACGTGGCCACGCTGCGCCGCCGCGGCGCCCTCGTGATCGAGCCCGCCGTCGGGCGGCTCACCGGCAAGGACACCGGCAAGGGCCGGCTGCCCGACCCCGACGAGATCTTCGAGGTCTGCCGCAGGGTCCTGGCCCGCGGGGCGGCCGAGCCGGACCTGGCCGGGCGGCACGTGGTGATCAGCGCCGGCGGCACGCGGGAGCCCCTGGACCCGGTCCGCTTCCTCGGCAACCGCTCCTCGGGCAAGCAGGGCTACGCGCTCGCCCGCACGGCTGTCGCCCGCGGGGCCCGGGTCACCCTGGTCGCGGCCAACACCGCGCTGGCCGACCCGGCCGGGGCGGACGTCGTACGCGTGGGGACGGCCGTGCAGCTGCGGGAGGCCGTCCTCAAGGCGGCCGCCGACGCCGACGCCGTGGTGATGGCCGCCGCCGTGGCGGATTTCCGCCCTGCCGAGTACGCGGGCGGAAAGATCAAGAAGAAGGACGGGCAGGACCCGGCGCCCGTCGCCCTTGTACGGAATCCGGACGTTCTTGCGGAGATCTCGGCCGATCGGTCCAGGTCCGGGCAGGTGGTGGTGGGGTTCGCCGCCGAGACCGACGACGTCCTCGCGAACGGCCGGGCCAAGCTCGCTCGCAAGGGATGTGATCTTCTCGTCGTGAACGAAGTGGGCGAGGCCCGCACCTTTGGTTCGGAGGAGAACGAGGCGGTCATCCTGGCCTCCGACGGGTCCGAGACCCAGGTCCCTTACGGTCCGAAGGAATCACTGGCCGATGTGATCTGGGACCAGGTGGCCGAGCGGCTGTAGCCGCGACGCGCCTGGACGGATTCCCCTTCTCCTCGTCGAATCCGTGCGTAAGAATGGAGTGCCGCAGGTCACACGGCTCCCATAAGGCGAGACGGGTGGTCCCGGAAACGGTGGCGACCGATAAACTGCATCCGGAACGTGATCGGGCGCAGCCCCCGATGTGGTTCCGCCAAATGATTCAGCCAGCAGCCGCTGCAACCCCCAGGGAGCGTTGTGTCCCGTCGTCTGTTCACCTCGGAGTCCGTCACCGAGGGCCACCCCGACAAGATCGCTGACCAGATCAGCGACACGATCCTCGACGCGCTCCTCAGCGAGGACCCGACCTCGCGCGTCGCCGTCGAGACCCTCATCACCACGGGTCTCGTGCACATCGCGGGAGAGGTGACGACGAAGGCCTACGCGCCGATCGCGCAGCTCGTCCGGGAGAAGATCCTCGAAATCGGCTACGACTCCTCGAAGAAGGGCTTCGACGGCGCCTCGTGCGGCGTGTCGGTGTCCATCGGCGCGCAGTCCCCGGACATCGCGCAGGGCGTCGACACCGCCTACGAGAAGCGGGTCGAGGGCGACGAGGACGAGCTCGACAAGCAGGGTGCCGGCGACCAGGGCCTGATGTTCGGCTACGCCTGCGACGAGACTCCCGAGCTCATGCCGCTGCCGATCCACATCGCGCACAAGCTCTCGCGCCGTCTGTCCGAGGTCCGCAAGAACGGGACCATCCCGTACCTGCGCCCCGACGGCAAGACCCAGGTCACCATCGAGTACGACGGCGACAAGGCCGTCCGTCTCGACACGGTCGTGGTCTCCTCGCAGCACGCCTCGGACATCGACCTGGACTCGCTGCTCGCCCCGGACATCCGTGAGTTCGTCGTCGAGCACGTGCTCGCGCAGCTCGTCGAGGACGGCATCAAGCTCGACACCGAGGGCTACCGTCTGCTGGTCAACCCGACCGGCCGCTTCGAGATCGGCGGCCCGATGGGCGACGCCGGCCTCACCGGCCGCAAGATCATCATCGACACCTACGGCGGCATGGCCCGTCACGGTGGCGGCGCCTTCTCGGGCAAGGACCCCTCCAAGGTCGACCGCTCCGCCGCGTACGCCATGCGCTGGGTCGCCAAGAACGTGGTCGCCGCCGGCCTCGCCTCGCGCTGCGAGGTCCAGGTCGCGTACGCCATCGGCAAGGCCGAGCCCGTCGGCCTCTTCGTCGAGACCTTCGGCACCGCCAAGGTCGAGACGCAGAAGATCGAGGACGCCATCGCCGAGGTCTTCGACCTCCGCCCGGCCGCCATCATCCGCGACCTCGACCTGCTGCGCCCGATCTACGCCCAGACCGCCGCCTACGGCCACTTCGGCCGCGAGCTGCCGGACTTCACCTGGGAGCGCACCGACCGCGTCGACGCCCTGCGCGCCGCCGCCGGCCTGTAAGCACGCTCCGCCCCACGGCGGACCCGTACGGCCCCGGACCCCTGTTGGTCCGGGGCCGTATTGCGTTGATCGACAGCCGCCCGGACGTCTATGTTGTTCCTGCTCTCCCGGTGCGCCGGATGACGGCTTCATCTGGAGCCGGGCGCGAGCCCGGTGTTGAAGGACTGTTCCACCCGCCGCCGCCCGCCTTGATCTCGGGAGAGCGTCCACTGTCGGTGCCGTTTGCAAGAATGCTGCTGTGAGCAGCGACAACGGCGAGAGCGAAACCGGGGCGGCGGGCCCGCCGGAGCAGCTCGCACTGATCCGGGAAATGGTCGCCGAGGCGAAGGCCAAGGCGCCCAAGGCGAAGCCGCGCACCTGGCGGGGGGCCGCCCTGGCCGAGGAGCTGCCCGTTGCCCGGGTCCTCGTGAACAAGGGCGTGCTCCACCTCGACCGGACCTTCGACTACGCCGTGCCCGCAGAGCTCGCCGAGGCCGCCCAGCCCGGGGTCCGCGTCCGCGTCCGGTTCGGTGCCGGCTCCCACCAGGTCCGCGGCGGCCGCCGCGAGGGCGGCAGCCTCATCGACGGATTCATCATCGAGCGTCGCGCGGAGTCCGACTACAACGGGGCGCTCGCCGCCCTCGCCCAGGTCGTCTCGCCCGAGGTGGTCCTCGGCCCCCGCATGCTCGCCCTCGCGCGCGCCGTCGCCGAACGGTACGCCGGCAGCCTCGCCGACGTGCTGCAGCTCGCCCTGCCCCCGCGCAACGCCAGGGCCGAGGCCAAGCCCTCGCCGGAGCCGCTGCCGCGGCCCCCCGCCCCCGAGCCCGGCGGCTGGGAGCGGTACGGCGCCGGCCCCGGCTTCCTGCGCGCCCTTGCCACCGGGGCCACCCCGCGCGCCGTCTGGACCGCACTGCCCGGCCCCGGCTGGGCCGACGAACTCGCCCGGGCCATGGCCGCCACCCTGGCCTCCGGCCGCGGCGCCCTCGCCGTGCTCCCCGACGGGCGGACCGCCGCCCGCGTCGACGCGGCCCTCACCGCCCTGCTCGGAGAGGGACGGCACGCGCTGCTCACCGCCGAGTCGGGACCCGAGAAGCGCTACCGCCAGTGGCTCGCCGTCCACCGGGGCTCCGTGCGGGCCGTCATCGGCACCCGCGCCGCGATGTTCGCACCCGTACGGGACCTCGGCCTGGTCGCCGTCTGGGACGACGGCGACTCCAGCCACAGCGACGACCGGGCCCCCTTCCCGCACGTGCGGGAGGTCCTGGAACTGCGCGCCGTCAGCGACGGCTGCGGCTTCCTCGCGGGCAGTACGAGCTGCACCGTGGAGGCCGCCCAGCTGGTCGAGTCCGGCTGGGCGCGGCCCCTGGTCGCCGACCGCGAGACCGTACGGGCCTGCGCGCCCCGGATCCGGACCGTCGGCGACGAGCTGCTCGCCCGCGACGAGGCGGCCCGGGCCGCACGCCTGCCGAGCCTGGCGTGGGAGACCGTACGGGAGGGGCTGAAGACCGGGCCCGTACTGGTGCAGGTACCGAGGCGCGGCTATGTGCCCCGGCTGGCGTGCGAGCGGTGCCGTACGCCCGCCCGCTGCACGGTCTGCGCCGGACCGCTGGAGGCCCCCGACGAGCGGGACCTGCGGTGCGGGTGGTGCGGGCGGGACGAACCCTCCTGGCACTGCGAGGAGTGCGGGTCGTTCCGGCTGCGGGCCCAGGTGGTCGGCGCGCGGCGCACCGCCGAGGAACTGGGGCGGGCCTTCCCGGCCGTGCCCGTCCGCACCTCCGGGCGCGACCACGTCCTGGACGAGGTGCCGGACCGCCCCGCGCTCGTGGTGTGCACCCCCGGCGCCGAGCCGGTGGCGTCCGGCGCCGGGTACGCGGCGGCGCTGCTGCTCGACGGCTGGGCCATGCTGAGCCGGCCCGACCTGAGGGCGGGAGAGGAAGCACTGCGGCGGTGGATCGCCGCCGCCTCCCTGGTCCGGGGCGACGGGCAGGTCGTGGTGGTCGCCGAGCCGACGCTGCGGCCCGTCCAGGCGCTCGTGCGGTGGGACCCCGTGGGCCATGCCGTACGGGAGCTCGCGGAGCGGGCTCAGCTGGGCTTCCCGCCGGTGTCCCGGATGGCGGCGGTGGCCGGGCGGGGCGAGGCGGTGGAGGGCTTCCTGGCCGGAGCCGGACTGCCGCCGGACGCGGAGATCCTCGGCCCGGTGCCGCTCCCGGGGCGGCGCGGGGAGGCGTCTCCCGGAGAGCGGGCGCTGGTCCGCGTCCCGCCGGGCAGCGGCGCAGCCCTGGCGGCCGCCCTGAAGTCGGCTCAGGCGGCCCGGATGGCCCGCGGGGTGCCCGCGGCGGAGGCGGTCCGGGTGCGGATCGACCCCTCGGACATCGGCTGACGCCCACGCGCTGCGGACAGGGCCACCGCCCGAACGCCGAAACCCCCGGTGGGGCGACCCGTACGGTCGTCCCACCGGGGGCGGAATCGGATGCGGCGGACCGGGCCGGCCGGCCGTCGGGTGTCGGCGTCCCGGCGGCAGTGCACCCCTCAGCCGTTGCGCGGACCGGGGAAGGCGGGGGAGCGGGGAACCTCGCCCAGAGCCCGCCCGGGAGCGCCCCCGGCAGCGGCCTGGGCCTCCTCGCGCACCGGCTGCGGCGGCATCGAACGGGCCGCCGGGACGGTCGGCAGCGGCCCCAGCGCCCGGGTCGTCGTCCCCTCGGCCAGCGGCTCCGCGGATTCCGCGGACTGCGCCCGCCGGGCCCCGTACCGGCGGTGCACGGCCTGCTTGGTGACACCCAGCGCCGAGCCGACCGCGTCCCACGAGAAACCGAGCGAGCGGTCGAAGTCCACCGCGGCGGTGACCAGCGTCTCGACGCTGTCCCGCAGCTCCTGCGCGAGACGGACGGTCGGCGCGGGTGCCCGGCCGTAGACGACGAAGCCAGTGGAGGGACCCGATCGGCGCGGGCGGTACACGTTGCCGAGCTGGGCGGTGAGCGTACGCAGAGCATCCACCTGCCGGCGAACCCGCTCGATGTCCCGTACCAGGAGGTGCAGGCTGGCCCGGGCTTGAGCGTCGTGGGTGGCGTGGTCGGCCATGAAGAAGCCTCTCGAACCGGTGCTGAAGGGCGGATCGGGCCGCAGACACCGTTCACACGCGGCCCGTTTTGGTCAATCTCTCTTGACCAACGCGCCACCCGTCGCCCAGGTCACGCTGTGGGGGCGTGTCGGCATATGCGAGAGGCGCGCGCATGTGTGTACGCCCCCTCAACACCACAGGTGGGCGGCCCGACGGACGCCCCATAGACTGGTGCGCTGCTGACAGCCGAGATAGCGAGGTAGTCCCCCAGTGAAGCTCGTCTTCGCAGGCACCCCCGAGGTTGCCGTACCCGCCCTGGACGCCCTGATCGCCTCCGGGCGGCACGAGGTCGCCGCCGTCATCACCCGGCCCGACGCCCCGGCCGGCCGCGGCCGCCGGCTCGTGGCCAGCCCGGTCGCCGAGCGCGCCGAGGAAGCGGGCATCGAGGTGCTCAAGCCCGCCCGGCCCCGCGACCCGGACTTCCAGGCCCGGCTGCGCGAGATCGCCCCGGACTGCTGCCCGGTCGTCGCCTACGGTGCCCTGATCCCCAAGAGCGCCCTCGACATCCCCCGCCACGGCTGGGTCAACCTGCACTTCTCGCTGCTGCCCGCCTGGCGCGGAGCCGCGCCCGTCCAGCAGTCGATCATCGCGGGGGACCAGGTCACCGGCGCCTCCACCTTCCGGATCGAAGAAGGCCTGGACACCGGCCCGGTCTACGGCATCCTCACCGAGGAGATCCGGCCCACCGACACCAGCGGCGACCTGCTCACCCGGCTCGCCTTCGCCGGCTCCGGGCTGCTCGCCGCCACCATGGACGGCATCGAGGACGGCACCCTGCGCGCCGTCGAGCAGCCCCACGACGGTGTCTCCCACGCACCCAAGATCACCGTGGAGGACGCCCGGATCGACTGGACCGCCCCCGCGATGCGCGCCGACCGCGTGGTGCGCGGCTGCACCCCGGCGCCGGGCGCGTGGACCGTCTTCCGCGGGGAGCGGCTCAAGCTGATCTCGCTGGGCCTGGTGCCCGACCGCACGGACCTGGAGCCGGGCGCACTGGCCCCCGCCAAGAACAACGTCCACGTCGGCACCGGCTCGCACGCCGTGGAGCTGCTCTGGGTGCAGCCGCAGGGCAAGAAGCCGATGCGGGCCGCCGACTGGGCGCGCGGGGTGCGGATCGCTCCCGGCGAGCGGCTCGGCGGAGCCGACGTAGGCTGATCGGAGGGGACGTCCGGGCACGGACGCCCTTCCGCACGTACCACCTGCATCACCCGCATCACCCGTCGCGCAGCAATCACGCAGCAACCACGCCACGCAGCAATCTCGCAGCACTCGTAAACCCGGAGCACCTTTCACGTGAGCGAACAGCCCCGTCAGCCCCGTCGCAAGCCTGCACCCGCAGGCGCGGGTGGCAAGCAGGCCAAGCCGCACCGCCGGCCCCAGAAGGACCCCGTCCGGATGCTGGCCTTCGAGGTGCTGCGGGCGGTGGACGAGCGCGACGCCTACGCCAACCTCGTCCTGCCGCCGCTCCTCAAGAAGGCCCGCCAGGACGAGAAGTTCGAAGCGCGCGACGCAGCCCTGGCCACCGAGCTGGTCTACGGGACGCTGCGCCGCCAGGGCACGTACGACGCCGTCATCAAGGCGTGCATCGACCGGCCGCTGCGGGAGGTGGACCCGCCGGTGCTGGACGTGCTCTCGCTCGGCGCGCACCAGCTGCTGGGCACCCGCATCCCCACCCACGCGGCCGTGTCGGCGAGCGTGGAACTGGCCCGGGTCGTGCTCGGGGACGGACGCGCCAAGTTCGTGAACGCGGTCCTGCGGAAGATCGCCGCGCACGACCTCGAGGGCTGGCTGGAGCGGGTCGCCCCGCCCTACGAGGACGACGCCGAGGAACACCTCGCGGTCTACCACTCGCACCCCAGGTGGGTCGTCAGCGCCCTGTGGGACGCGCTGGGCGGCGGACGCGCGGGCATCGAGGACCTGCTGGAGGCCGACAACGAGCGGCCCGAGGTGACGCTGGTCGCCCGCCCCGGGCGGTCCACGCCGGAAGAGCTGCTGGAGGCCGTGGGCGAGGACTCGGCACTGCCGGGCCGCTGGTCCCCGTACGCCGTCCGGATGGCCGAGGGCGGCGAACCGGGCGCGCTGGAGGCGGTCCGCGAGGGCCGCGCGGGCGTGCAGGACGAAGGCAGCCAGCTGGTGGCCATGGCCCTGGCGGCCGCGCCGGTCGAGGGCCGCGACGAGCGGTGGCTCGACGGCTGCGCGGGCCCGGGCGGCAAGGCGGCGCTGCTCGCGGCGCTCGCGGCGCAGCGCGGGGCGTTCCTGCTCGCCTCGGAGAAGCAGCCGCACCGGGCACGGCTCGTGGAGCGCTCCCTGGCGGGCAACCCGGGCCCGTACCAGGTCATCGCGGCCGACGGCACCCGGCCGGCCTGGCTGCCGGGCTCCTTCGACCGCGTCCTGATGGACGTGCCCTGCTCGGGCCTGGGCGCGCTGCGGCGGCGCCCGGAGTCGCGCTGGCGCCGACGCCCGGAGGACCTGGAGGGCTTCGGACCGCTCCAGCGCGGGCTGCTGCGCGAGGCGCTGTCGGCGGTGCGGGTGGGAGGCATCGTGGGCTACGCGACGTGCTCGCCGCACCTGGCGGAGACCCGGGTCGTCGTGGACGACGTCCTCAAGGGCCGAGGCGCCGGCCAGGAACCGGTGTCCGCCGAACTGATCGACGCCAGGCCCTTCATGTCGGGCGTCCCGGCCCTGGGCGACGGCCCGGACGTCCAGCTGTGGCCGCACCTGCACGGCACGGACGCGATGTACCTGGCCCTGCTGCGCCGCACGGCGTAGCAGCGCACGGCTCGGCCCCGCACGGCCCGACACCCCCCGCGACGATGTCTGTCGCGGGGGGTGTCCCGTATCTGCGGTCTGCCGCGGCCCTGCCAGTGGGCGGCGGCGGACCGACGCCGTGAACCCTTCCCGGCCCGCCGCGGGCCACACGGTCCCGCACCCCCAACCGCCGCCGACGACCGCGACAGAGCCTGCGCGGTGGACGACCCGGCCGACGTGATCGCCGTCGGCGGGGTGGGGTCGTGAAACGGCGAGGGGCTGTTCCGCGCTTTGTCACAACTTCGCGACAGGGGCGGCCGCTGGGCCGGAATGACCCTCATTCACTTTGCAGACAGTAATGCCGAGTTGATAGAAATGGATCACCTGTGCGGGTGGGCGGCGGCGCCGTCGGCCGGCGGCGGGGCACTCGAGAGAAGCGTTGTGAGGAACGGGGGACAACGTGTCTACGTGGGACATCAAGCCGGCCGGCGTCCAAGGGGTCCTGAACAAGACCGCCGAAGCGGGCAGCAAGTTCGAGGAAGAGTTCACGTCGTACAGCGACGGTGTGGTCGGCGCCGCGACGTGGGCGGGCACGATGGTGCTGGGCGGGACCGAGCTGCCCAAGGAGGGCGCGTTCGGCCCTGTGGCCCAGGCGTTGCTTGAGTTTCAGCAGCGAACGGAAAGCGACCTGAAGTTCCTCCCCGTCCGGACGGGCAAGTCCATCACCGGTGCACGCCTGGCCACCGAGGAGTACGTCAAGGGCGACCTGCAGATGGCGAAGAACAAGCAGGAGGAGTACTCCAAGGCTCCGACCGCGGAAGAGCTGAAGGGTCCCAAGAAGTGATCGACGTCGGGAAGATACCGACCTTCACCGGCAACCTGGACACCCTGGAGACACACGCGGCCGCGCTCAAGACGACCGCCTCCAGCATCCGGGGCACCGGCAGGGACGTGCACAACGCCTTCCAGGCGCTGGATCCGGTCTATGACGCCCCCGAACAGGGGGAGTTGCTCAACTCGACGATTCCCGTGCGGGACAAGGCGGACGCGTTCGCGACGAAGCTGGAGTCCGTCAGCGGGGCGCTGACGGGTTTCGCGTCGACCGCCCGCCCGCTCGTGGCCAAGATGAAGCAACTCCGCATCGACGCGGAGAAGTTCGTCGCGGACAACAAGGACGACGAGGACTGGCAGCAGGACCAGGGCAAGATCGACGAGAACGCGCGCCTCGTCCGTGAGGTCGGCGTGACGTGGGTGGCGTTCCAGGGCGTCGAGCGCGACGCGGCCAACAAGATCACCACGCTGGTGGGCGGCACGCACTTCGTCGTCGACGACGGCTCCCACAAGGCCGGCATGTACGGCTTCAAGGAGAGCGACGTCAAGGACGCCAAGGAGACACCTTGGGGGACGGCCGACGAGCGCGAGTACACGGGCCTGCGGGCCGCGTGGGAGTGGACGAAGGACAAGGTCGGCAGCGGCCTGAAGGGCTTCTTCGTCGACGGCGTCTGGGGCACCCTCAAGGGCCTCGGCAACATGGTCAACGTGTTCGACATGGACACCCTCAAGAAGACCTGGTCGGGCATCGGCGACGTCTTCGAGGGTGTCAGCGGCTACCTCCTCACGCCGTGGGACTGGGTGATGGACAAGACGCTCGGCCCGGCCGACCACACCGAGCGCGAGAAGAACAAGGCGGCCCTGCGCAACTTCGGCAAGTCGCTGGTCGCGTGGGACGAGTGGGGCAAGGATCCGGCGCGGGCGGGCGGGACGGTGGTGTTCAACATCGTGACCATCGGCGCGGGTTCGTTCCTCAAGCTCGGCAAGGCCGGAAAGCTGGGCGTGGGCTCGGAGATCGCGACCGTGGTGGGCAAGGCGGGCGTGCTCGTCGACCCGATGAGCTACCTCGGCAAGGCCGCGAACCTCACCAAGATCAAGGTCGGCGACCTGATGGAGGGTCTGAAGGCGAGCAGAGCGGGCGTGGACGACATGGCCCGCACCATGCCCGACGGAACCTCCCCGCACCCGGCCGACACCACCGCACCCCCCGCAGGCGCCGGCGATAGGACGCCGCCCGGCTACGAGTACGCCGACCCGCAGGGCAACAAGCGCGTCATCGGCCGCGACGGCACCATCCGCGACGAGCACGGCAACGTCGTCCCCGACACGGCCCCTCACAGGGAGCCGCACAAGGACGACCTGCCCAACACCCACGAGCCCGCCCCCGTGAGGGAGCGGATCCTCGAAGGCGCGGGCGGCCCGAGCCGAGTGGAGAACTCCACGGGCCACCCCACGGGCGGGGGCGGCGGCACACACAACACGCCGCCCGCGGCCGGCCACGCCGCGGACCACCCGACCGGCGGAGGCGGGGACTCGCACGCGCCCTCCCGCGAGACGGGCAACTCGCACACCTCGGGTGGCGGCAGCGCTCACGGCGCCGAGGGGCGCGCCGGCCACGACCCGGCGGGGGGCCACGGTGGTGGGGGAGGCCATGGCGGCAGCCCGGACACTCCGGAAGGCGGGGGCGTCACCGACGGGCCGTCCTCGGGCGGAGGAGGCGGCACTGGTGACGGTCCGGGAAGCGGCTCCGGTCACCCTGACCGGCAACCCGAGGTCACTCTGAACCGCGACCGGACGGGTCAACAGCCCAGCGGGCCCATGGCGGCGGAGCGGGAGGCTGCCGTCGCGGCGGCGCTCAAGGACGTGAAGGTCCCGCCGGTGGACCAGGGCCGTCTGCTCGCGGCCCTGAAGAAGTCGGAATACGGGGCGGCCGTTGCGGAGTACATATCGAGCGGTAGATTTGCGGACGTCCCTGGGTTCAAGAAGCCGGACGGCCTCCTTTACCAGGTCAAGCAGAAGGACATGATCCCGGCTGTGCATCAGGCGATGGAGCATGCTGCAGAGCTCCAGGCCAAGGGGTTGAAGGGAATTGAGTTTGAGGTGAAGCTGCCTGCCGAGAAGCTCGACCTCGACGTACTGGTTCGTAATGACGGGCGCATCGAGTACGGTGCCCAGCTCAAGGATGTCGATGGCGTCTCGGGCATCAAGTCAGCGGTCAAGAAGATCGCGGATAAGCAGCTAAAGGGAAAGATCGATGAAAAGACGGGCCTGCCGTACACGCAGGTCGACGTAAAGGCCGGAATCTTGGACATTCGCGGCTCGGTTACCGAGATGACGCAGCGCGAGGCGCAGTTCGTGCAGAGGGCCGCCGACTCCTGCAACGCCTATTTTGAACTAAAGTTTGATGACGGGTCCGTCACCTTCTATCCGACCAATTCCACCCTTCCTTAAGGAGTTTGCCGACCATGCTGATGCGCGCGCCCAAGGAGAGTGGCTCGTGGACCTGGGATCTGGACGACGTCGCGGAGCCCGGCCTGGAGTCCATGCTCGAGATCGCCGGGCGCATGAGTGCGGTGCTGGAGGCGCACGCCCTATTGGCGCCTGACTCACTCGAGTGGGACTGGTCCATTGCCGGCAAGGGCGTCCTCAATGTGAGCTGCAGGATGAGCATCCGCGCGCGCCCGCTCGGCGATCCGGCGTTGCCCGATCGGCTCCGCGCCTGTCGACCGACTGGCAATCCACAGGCGGACATCGGCGGAATCCTCGTACTGGGTTCGGGTGCCTGGTTCGACGCGAACGGAGTGCGGCACGGGGAATACCGTCTGGTGGAACTTCTGGTGACTTCGAATGAGTTGGGGATCTGGGCCGAAGTGTCCGTTTTTCATGACGTCTGGGGTCAGTGTGATTTCCGGGGCGATCCGCAGCCGATGATTCACGCCAACAATGCGCCGCGGCTCGCTTCCGCGCTGCGGGAACTCGACCGGGTGCTCGGGGCCACCGCGGAGCCCGGCGAGCCGACGTTCTACGGGCGGGCCGAGGGCTACGGGCTCGCGGCTCCCGACATCATTGACGGGCTGGGGCCGGACCTCACCAACGCAACTCGGGGGTAGGTCCGATACTTCAAGGCGAATGGCCGTCCGACGCTGCGTTCGAATTCTGAAGCTGTGAAGCCCTCGATAGGATGGACGGGAAATAATGGCGGCGTTGGACGAGCGATTCGAGCGCTTCGTCGGGAGGTATCTCGATCTCGTGGAAGGGTATGACACGAGCGGCTACCTCAGATCCACGCTGCTCGGATTCAACGAACCGTTCGTCGAGGCGGTTCGTTCGGGTTTCGCTCGGGCTTTGGCAGACGGCTCCTTCGGCCCGGCTGAATATGAGCGGCTGACTGATATCGAATTCCCCGACCAGGAGACTCTGAATGCCTACCTCCGGGCGATGTACGACTACCTGTTCCAGGGTGGGCCGGAGCAGCCGATGCCGCCGGGCTGACGGTGCTGTGGTGCGACGGTGAGCTTTTCGATGCAGGCGGGTTGCCCGGCCGTTCAGAGGTGTGGCTCGGCCGCCGACATGGCTGATGCCGTCGGCGAGATGTACTCCTCCGCGGCCGACGACGCCTTTCTCGTCTGGAATCTGGTGCCGGTCCGGCTGTCGTACGGCCATGACCTGGCCGTCCTTCTCGACGATCTGGTGCCCCTGCTCGAGAAGATCCGGCGGCCGGGATTCTCGGACGACGAGGTCTTCTGGGGGTCGGACACGTTCTCGGCCGAGTGGGGCATCGTCCGCAAGGGCGATTCGCTGAGGATCCGGGCGCGCTGGCACAGCATCCTCGGCAGCTACGAGTCGCTACTGGCCGAACGGGGCGATGTCGTCGTTCCTGTGGGGGAGTTCATCGGTGAGTGGGTGAAGGTTCTGCGGCGGATCGTCACCGACATCAATGCAGAGCACGTGGAGTTGGAGGACGACGACCTCTTCCGTCGTGCCGAGGCTCTGCTCGCCGCCTGAGCCGACAACAACACCCGCGGTGAGCCCACCGCCGTCCTTCCGCAGCAAAGCTGCCCCGAAGCAGGAGAGTTCGCCGACCATGCTGATGCGCGCGCCCAAGGAAAGCTGCTCGTGGACCTGGATCCTGGACGACATGCCGGGTCCCGGTCTGGAGTTCGCGCTCGCCACCGCGGCGCGTATGAGCGCGGTGCTCGCGAAGCACGACCTGATGGAGCTGCATTCACTCGAGTGGCCTTGGTTCCAGACCGGCAGGGGCGGCCTCGGTGTGCACTGCAGGCTGAGGGCCGACACACGGCGTTTGGGGGCATTGCGATTTCCGTGGACCGCAGCCACTCACCCACGCCAACAACGCACCGAGGCTCGCCGCCGCCCTTCAGGAGCTGGAGCAGGTGCTCGGCGCCGCCGCGGAGCCCGGCGAACCGACGTACTACGGGCGGGCCGAGGGCTACGGACTCGGGGCTCCCGACATCATCGACGGGCTCGGACCGGACGTCACCGATGCGGCGCTCGGCTAGTGGGCGACCAGTTCGGCGAGATCGGGTGCCGGTCCATGCGGGGCCGTCGTCTCCCCAGCGCGGGGCCCGGAAGGTCGGCGGTTCGGCGAGTATCTGCCGGCCTTCGGAAACGAACGCGTGCGTGCGCAGGTCCGCGAAGCACTGACAGAAACGCACCGAGAGATATGACGACAGGGAACACGGCATGACCAAGGACGTGATCGCGCTCACCGAGCGCATGCCCGACGCGATGAGCGTTTTGGCCGGCCTGCTCGCGGGCGGGCCGGACCTGCGGGTCGAGAGCGCCGGCGAGGGCGCAGTGGTTCAACTGTGTGACGCCGATGGCCGGCCGCTCGTATCGATCGAAGTGCCGTTGATGCTCCAGGTGCCCGGCGAGGCGGCCCGCCTGCTGGGGCCCGGCGCAGAGCTGTCGGGCGACGGCCCGGCGTGGTGGGTCGAGGCCCGCGCCGCCGCGGGCGTACCCCAGGCCGAGCAGCTCGCCGGAGCCTTCGCGGCCCGGCTGACCATGCTGCTGGGCGGCCGGGTCTGGCCGCCGGACGCCCCGGGCACCGTCGGCGCGGCCCGCCCCGTCGACGTCTCCGGCATCACCGCAGTACCGGCCCCCGCGGCAGCCCAGCCGGCCGTCGACATGCTCACCGACAAGGCTGCCGTTGTCCTCCAGGACCGCCCGGTCGTCCCCATGACGAGCTGGCTCTCCGAGGTGCTGAGGGCCACCGTGGAGAGCGACCGGTCCCTGCAGATCGTCACCCCGCCGCACTGTCGCATCTCCCTGCCCACGCGCCTGTTGCTGCAGTCGATACCCTCGCGCTGGGTGGTGCAGGACGAGCGGTGCGGCTACTACGACGGCCTGACCGGCGCCGTACTGACCTGGCAGGACGACGCCTTTTCCCCGGCCCGGGACGAGAACGGCGAGACGCCGGTGGCGGACGCCTTCGAGGAGGCCGGGCCCACCGGCGAGCGCCAGCTCAGCGTCTCCTTCCGCACCCTGCACCGCCCCACGGCGGACCTTCTCCTCGGCGGCGCGCTCGAAGCCGCCTGGCAGGCGCTGACCGGCGGCCCGCCGGCCGGCTGGGGCACGTCGGAGCCCGCCGGTCTGACGTGGTCGCGGCGCCAGCTGACCGAGCTGGCGTACGAACGCGCCCCCCGCTCCACGTGGACCGTTGCCGTCGGCACCCCTGACCGGCCCGCCGTCGCCACCTTGCGCGTCATCCGCACCCCGGAGGGAGTGGAGGAGGACATCACCCTCACCGTGGGCTACGGCCCCGATGAGGAGCTCCCGATGGAGGCGCTGCCGGGGCTGGCGGGCGAGCTGGTGACCCGGTACGGACTGCAGACCATGCTGTGCCAGCTGCGCGAAGCCCGCCGGGACCTGAGCGCCCCGCCCCACTACGAGAACCCGCCGCTGCCGTACGCGTTCGTACTCGGCCCCACGGAGGTCCAGGAGGCGGGGCGTGACAGGGCGAGCAGGACGCCGCTCAAGGAACGCCCGGTGCGGCTGGGCCCGAGCGTCCGGCCCGGTTTCTACTACGCGCTCGGCGACGGCCGGACCGCTGAGAGCTGGACCGCTCTGGAGCAGCTCCTGCGCCACCTGCGCGGCGCACCGCCCGCCTAGTCGGCCCGGGCCGGGTGGCGAGCGTAGGTCCGGTCCTCGTCATCAAAGAAGATGATTCAGTGGACGCGAATTTCAGAAATTTCTTCAGAGCGCATCTGAGCCTCGAAGAGGGCTATGACGTGAGCGGTTATCTGAGGCCCACTTTGCTGAGCTTCAGTGACTCTTATGTGGAATTGATCCGCTCGGGATTCGATCGGATCATTGCGGACGATTCCTTCGGGCCGGCCGAGTATGAGCAGCTGACTGATATCGAATTTCCTGACACCGAAACCCTGGATACGTATCTCCGGGCCCTTTACGGCTATCTGTTCAACGAGGCGCCGGAGCAGCCGATGCCGCCGGGGTGACGGCGCAAGGGGCTTGGGATTGCCGCGTCAATGCCGTTGAAGTGTAAGGAGGTTCGTGGGCCATGCTGATGCGGGCGCCGAAAGAGAGCGGCTCGTGGGTCTGGGATCTGGATGATGTGCCGGAGCCGGGTCTGGAGTTCGCGCTCAAGACCGCCGGCCGTATGAGCGCCGTGCTGGAGAAGTACACCTTGCTGGTGCCGTCCTCACTTGAGTGGGACTGGTTCCAGACCGGCCGGGGCGGCCTCGGTATGCACAGTCGCCTGAGCCTCGTGACGCGATCACTCGACGATCCGGCACTGCCCGATCGGCTCCGCGCCTGTCGGCCGACCGGTTATCCGCAGGCGGAGATCGGGGGGATCACCGTGCTGGGATCGGGCGTCTGGCTCGATGCCGACGGTGAACGGCACAGGGAGTACCGGCTGGTGGAACTCTTCTTGGCGTCCGACCGGACGGGCCTCTGGGCCGAACTGTCCGTGTACCACGACGTCTGGGGGCACTGCGATTTCCGGGGCGAGCCGCAGCCGGTCATCCACGCCCACAACGCACCCCGGCTCGAGTCGGCCCTACGGGAGCTCGACCAGGCGCTCGGAGCGGCGGCGGAGGCCGGCGAGCCGACGTACTACGGACGAGCCGTGGGCTACGGGCTCGCGGCTCCCGACCTCATCGACGGCCGCGGACCGGACCTCACGGACGCGACGCGCGGCTAGGCGCTCGACGGGCGGACCTGGCGGGGCGCGGGGTGGCTTCTGGGGCGGCGGGAGCCGCTGGGGCGGTGGTCTGGGATGTGTATGGGGGTTTCCCGTCAGTCTCATCGTCTCTCCGTGTCGGGCCGGCCCCTCAAGGGCGCTCCTCCTTCGTCGTCGCGTCGCTGCGCGATGGCCTGCGGCCACCCTTGACCGACCGTCCCGCCCCGGACATACGAAGACTGCCGGGAAACCCCCAAAGGAACGGGCCGGGCCATCAAGACAGGGACGGGGCGGCCGGAGAAGCCCTGCCCGGTCGGGGGTGAGGCTTCTTCCCGAGACGGGGCCCATGCAGCCCAGGGCCCGGGTCGGGGGAGGCGCGTCCGATCGCTACGCGCTCCTCATCTCTCAGCGTCTCCAGACCGTCTTGGGCTGGACATAAGCCGCCCACGGCCTCGGTTCCTCTGTCGAGATGCGTCCGACGACCGCCTTGGGCTGGACATAGGCCGCCCAGGACGCCCCAGCGCTCCTCATTGAGGGCGTCTCGACGCTGTCTGGGGTGGAAAGACGCCTGACAGCGGCCATTTCGTCGTGGAGTGGGGTCAGCGAGAGCGGACCGCTCGAATCGCCGGCCGTTTGCCCCAATTGCCCCTGTTTGGGGGTGGGTTTGTGGTGTCACTTGTGCACTGACCCGGATCCACGACGGAATAGCCGAGGCATCAGGCTCTGCCGGCCGCCGGTCGCAGTCCAGGAGAAGCACGTAGCGATCTGACGCGGCTTATGCCGGGCTCCAGACGGTCGTCGGACGCAGTTCGTGAGGTGAACCGGGACCGTGGGCGGCCTATGTCCGACCCAAGACGGGCTGGAGATGCTGAGACGTGCGGAGCGCGTAGCGATTGGACGCGCTTCCCCCGACCCGGCCGGTGTGTGGCATGGGCCCCGCCTCGGGAAGAGGCCCACCCCCGACCGGGCAGGGCTTCTCCGGCCACCCCGTCCTTGGAAGCTCGGACCGGCTCGTTCTTTTGGGGGCTTCCCGACAGTCTTCGTATGTCCGGGGCGGGACGGTCGGTCAAGGGTGGCCGCAGGCCATCGCGCAGCGACGCGACCGTAGGGAGCGCCCTTGAGGGGCCGGCCCGACACGGAGAGACGATGAGACTGACGGGAAACCCCCATACGCATCTCTGACTCCCGACTGCTCGGATCCTGCCACCCCCGAGACACCCCGCGCCTATCGCCCCGCCCTGCCCCTCACTCCGCAACCCCGCCGCGCCCCGGAAGGGGGAGAGGCCTTGAGGGTTGCCGTCGCGGTGTTCGCGCGCACCGGCCCTCCCGGCCGATGAGCTCCGGCAGGACGCTCTGGGAGCCGGCGTCGGAGAAGTCGGAGAAGGCGGGGCGACGCCGCCCGGTAGGGCCGCGGCGTACGGCTGCCCCGGCGTGAGGGCGTCGAGCCGCCGTGCGAGCGGTAAGGAGGCGAGGAGCGCGGCCCGGCGAGGTCGGCGGTGATGAGGGCGCGGCCGGTGCGCAGGCGATCGACCCCGGCTCCGGCGGGCAGGCCGATCAGCAGGAAGGCGAGGGTGGAGAGCGCGGCGGGGGTGCCGACCTGGGTGGGGCTCGCGTCGAGGGCGGTGAGGGCGAGCAGGGGGACGGCCACGTGGCCGGTGTTGGTGCCGAGCCGGCTGAGGGTGGCGGCGCCGAGGAGGGTGCGGAAGTCCGGATTGCGCCAGGGGGAGTCGGTGCGGGAGGGAACGGTGTCTGCTCCTGAGGTTCGGACGGGTGCCGTGCGGCCCGCCCGGGGGTGGCGCTCCGGGCGCCGGCGCGAAGCCAATGTCATGGACAGGACCGCACCGAAGCCGATCTCGAAGAACAAGTTAAACGTTCCCCGTGATCATTTAAGCACTGCTACGTGAGCTGTGACTTGCGGGGTCGTGGCCGGAACAGGCCGCAGGCATGGCAGGCTTGGGGCATGGCCGCTCAGATTTATCCCAGCATCCTGTCCGCCGACTTCGCCCGACTCGCCGAGGAGGCGAAGGCCGTCGAGGGAGCCGACTGGCTGCATGTCGATGTCATGGACAACCACTTCGTCCCGAACCTCACCCTCGGTATGCCGATCGTGGAGTCCCTGAGCAGGGCCACGGACATCCCGCTGGACCTCCACCTGATGATCGAGAACCCGGACCGCTGGGCCCCGCAGTACGTGGAGGCCGGTGCCGGCTCCGTCACCTTCCACGCCGAGGCCGCCGCCGCGCCCGTGCGGCTCGCGCGGGAGATCCGGGCCAAGGGGGCCCGAGCCTCGATGGCGCTCAAGCCCGCGACGCCCATCGAACAGTACGAGGACATCCTTCCCGAGCTCGACATGCTGCTGATCATGACCGTCGAGCCCGGCTTCGGCGGCCAGCCCTTTCTCGACATCATGCTCCCGAAGATCCGCCGTACCCGTGAGCTGATCTCGAAGCACGGTCTGGAGCTGTGGCTCCAGGTGGACGGCGGGGTCTCGGCCTCGACCATCGAACGCTGCGCCGAGGCCGGCGCGGACGTCTTCGTGGCGGGCAGTGCGGTCTACGGGGCGGTCGATCCGTCCACCGCCGTGCGCACGCTGCGTGACCAGGCGGGTGCGGCGATCGCAGCCGCGCCGTGGGCTTGCGACCACTGAACCAAGGGTTGATGAACAGCTCGGTGAACGGGAGCTGTCCAGGCTGATCAACGGCCGTCGGATCTGACAGGATGAACGGCGAGTCGAGAGTGTGAACAGCAGTGAGGAGAGCGCGGTGTCTGCAATGTCGGCGGGACGGTCAGCCCTGCGGATGGGACCCGCGGAGCTGGTGCAGGCGGCGGCCATGGCCCGCCGCTTCTACCTGGAGGGCAAGTCCAAGATCCAGATCGCCGAGGAGTTCGGCGTGAGCCGCTTCAAGGTGGCCCGGGTCCTGGAGACCGCCCTCGAACGCGACCTCGTACGGATCGAGATCCGGGTGCCGGCCGAACTCGACGCCGAGCGGTCGGACGCGCTCCGGGCCCGGTACGGGCTCCGGCACGCCGTCGTCGTGGAGTCGCCGGCCGACGCCACCGAGGACGCGCCCGACCCGGAGAACCTGGGTGCGGTCGCCGCCGACCTGCTGGGCGAACTGGTCAACGAAGGCGACGTACTGGGCCTGGCGTGGGGGCGGTCGACCATTCACATGGCCGCGTCACTGCACCGGCTGCCGCAGTGCACCGTCGTACAGCTGACCGGCGTCTACGACGCGGGCACCGCCGAACGCGGCTCGGTCGAGGCCGTACGCCGGGCCGCCCAGGTCTCGGGCGGCGACGCGCACCCGATCTACGCGCCGATGCTGCTGCCCGATCCGGCCACGGCGGCCGCGCTGCGCAGCCAGACGGGGATCGCGCGCGCCTTCGAGTACTTCGACAAGGTGACGGTCGCGGCCGTCTCCATCGGCTCCTGGGAGCCGGGCATCTCCACGGTCCACGACATGCTGACCGACGAGGAGCGGGCCCACTACGCCTCGCTGGGCGTCGCGGCCGAGATGTCGGCCCATCTCTTCGACGCCGAGGGCCGGCGGGTCGGCCGGGACCTGGGCGAACGGTGCATCACCGTGGAGGCGGACCGGCTGCGGCGGATCCCCGAGGTCGTGGCGATCGCGGGCGGGCTACGGAAGGCCTCCGCCATCGGCGCCGTGTTGAGGTCGGGTCTGGTGACCAGCCTCGTCACGGACACGGCGGTCGCCGACTACCTGCTCACCGAGTCGGCCCCAGGGCTGCGTCCGGCGCTGGACCGGGCCGACCCCGACGACTGATGCCGCCTGACCGGGCATGACGCCCCCCGGCGGCCCCTCGATGTCGCCGTCGGTGCGGATGGTGCTGGAATTGAGATCCGAACGGCGGACCGCGCGGCGGCCCACGGGGCGCATACTGGTTCCAATGACAAAGTCCGCAGTACCTCGCCGCCATTTGCCGTCCAGCCCGTTCAAGGCCCCCGTGGAACAGCCCATCCGGCAGTTCAACGTCGGCGACCGGGTTACTCACGATGAGCACGGCCTCGGCCGTGTCGTCGGAATCGAGGAGGGGATCGCTGTTCTCGTCGACTTCGGTTCGGTCCAGAAGCGAATCCTGAGTCCCTACACCAAGATGGCCGCTCTCTGAGGCCACCGGGCGATTCGCGAGCGAATCGGATATTTGGCACGATCGGTGCATGATCTTTCGGAACGTGCCCCGATCGTTGCTGCGTTTGCTGGGGGCCCTGTTCCTCTGTGTCGCGCTGGTCGGTGCGGCGGGCTGTGGCGGGGAGAAACCCGCGCCTGCCGCCGCCACCAGTGAGGGTGCCGGCGCCAGCGCCGGTGCCGTGCCCGGCTGGGCGAAGGGGATGGCCACCGTACGGCCCGACGGGCTGCCGCAGCAGGCCCGTGACGTGCTCGCACTCATCGACAAGGGCGGGCCGTATCCGTACCGGCAGGACGGCACGGTCTTCGGGAACTTCGAGAAGGCCCTGCCCAGGCAGAAACGTGGTTACTACCACGAGTACACCGTGCGGACGCCCGGTGAGCGGGACCGCGGGGCCCGGCGGATCGTGACGGGCGCGGGTGGGGAGTTCTTCTACACGGACGACCACTACGACACCTTCAAGGCGGTTCTCCGATGAGTCTGGACCCGCAGCCGCTCGCCCCTGCGCTCGAAGCGGCCGAGGCCGCGGGCTGGACGACGACCGTACGGCTGGACCTGGACGGGGTACGCGGCAAGGCCGAGCTGATGCGGCGGTGCGGGGGTGCCTTGCGGCTGCCGGAGTGGGTCGGCGGGAACTGGGACGCGCTGGCCGATGCGCTGCGGGACCTGTCGTGGCTGCCGTCGACCGGTGGGGGGCGGCTGGTGGCGGTGACGTCGTGGCGTGAGTATGCCGCTGCGCGGCCGGGCGAGTGGGAGACGTTCGTGGAGGTGCTGGAGGAGGCCGTGGACTTCTGGCGGGCCGAGGTGGGCGGCGGCGGGCCGGAGCTGGCGGTGGTGCTGGCCGAGGGTGGGGCCGGGCCCGGGGCCGGGTCTGCTGCGGGTGCTCCGCCCCCGGCCCCCCGCCTCAAGCACCGGCGGGGCTGAATGATCCGGTGCTCCGCCCCAGGCCCCGCGCCTCAAACGCCGGCGGGGCTGAGGGAGCGCCTCAAACGCCGGCGGGGCTGAGGCCGTCAGTCCTTCGGGATCCAGGGTGGGGTCTGGCCCCAGGACCAGACCGGGATGTCGGCCGCGTCGACCGGGGGCGGGTTGGGGCCCGAGTAGATCAGGGCCATGCGGGTGCCCCACTCGATGTAGTAGGCGAACACTCCGCGGAACTCCGGGTCCGTCGGGAGGCCGACCTCGTCGGCCGTGTCCATCAGCAGGTCCACCCAGCGGCGGCGCTGCTTCTCGGTGATCGCCCGGCCCAGGTGCTTGGTGGCCATGTGCCGGTGGCCGCCGTGGTGGGCCGTGTATTCCGCAGGGCCGCCGAAGACCTCCGACAGCCAGACCGCGACGTGCCGCGGGTGGCCCGCGTCCATGCCGGCGAAGACAGGGGCCAGGATCTCGTCCTGCATGGCGTGGGCGTAGAAGGCGTCCGTGAGGCGGTTCATCGCCTCCGCCCCGCCCATCCACTCGTAGATGGTGGGTGTGCTGCTCATCTGTCTCCGGAAGCCTTTCCCGTGCCGGCGACGCCCGTCACGAGGTAGTGCTGCATCTCCTCGATGGCCGTCACGTACGGACGGATCGCGTGGAAGAAGGCCGGGAACTGCGCGCCTTTGCGGAACCCGCCCAGGTGGTCCTCGATCGAGGTCCAGCGGATCCGGAGGATGTAGAGCTCCTTCTCCTCCTCGCAGCGGGCCAGTTCGTAGTCGATGCACTCGGGCGAAGCGGCCAGCGACTCGGCCGCCCGGGCGTACGCGTCCTCGAAGGCCGACTGGTCGTCCCATGCGATCCGGTAGCGGATGTATTCGACGGTGGTGGTCATATGGGTGCGTGCCTCTCCCCGGGTGTAGGTCGTCGCCAGCCTTGCGCGATCACACGCCGCCGTGGGGCGGATGCCTCATTCGGATCCGGACTTCCTGGAGTCCGTGCCTTCGGAGACGTCGGGGCCCTGGGCGCGGACCCGCTGGACCTGGTCCAGGGAGTCGCGCAGCTCCGTCAGCCACTCGTCTGTGTTGCGCCCGACGAGCCGGACGCACCAGGCGAGGGCGTCGGCCCGGCTGCGGGCCACGCCGCCGGCGACCAGGGTGTCGAGGACCTGGCGTTCGGACTGGCGCAGGCGGGTCATCGCCGGGACGGCGAGATGGGTGAAGAGGGTCGTCTCCTCGCCCGCCCGTACGCCCCAGGCGACCTTGCGGCGGTAGAGCTCCTCGGCCTCGCGGGCCACTTCGATGCGCTGTTCGCGGGTGCGTTCGCGGAACTCCTTGACCGATTCGTCCGCCGGTATGACACCGACGACCGTGATCTCCTCGCGGTCGGCGGTGACCGAGTCGAGGGACTCGTAGACGTCGACCGGCAGGCGCTCGGCGAACCACGCGCGGAGCTGTTGCAACTGCTCGGCTGTAATCATGTAATCAACGTTGCATCCGTTGCCGTCTTGATCGCAAGGGTCGCGGCGTTCGCTCTCGGCCCATCGAAAGCCGCCGCCGTATCCGCCGGAGTGGTTCCCGAGCTGCGCGACGGGTTCGCGCCACGGGTGCGCGTGGCGCGTGAGACGGGAAGTGCGGCAGAGCCCGTCCAGCCGTCGTCGGCATCCCATCCGGTGCCGGAAGGCGGGGCTCCGCCGGCGAGCGGCCGCGGCCCTCCCCGCCACTCGTACTTGTCGCGCACCTCATTTCCGCGATCTACTGTGCCGTCGGCGACCTCGGGAAGTTGCCGCCGTGGCCTGCGGCCTTTCGCCGTGGCCGAGTAGGTATTGGATCTAGCTGGTCGCGGGGGAGGCCCAGATGGCTCGCGCAGTCCTGGCGGAGGATTCCACGCCGGAGATCTCCGAAATGATCAATGTCCTGATCGATCTTCTCTTCGAATCCTTACCCCGGCGGGACCAGCGAAACTGGGCCCGCGTCTATCTGAACGGCCTGGTGCGGACCACCGGGAAGCGGACGATCCGTAACATCGCCGGAAGTGGGGCCAGCTCCGTCGAGCAGAGCCTCCAGCAGTTCATCAGCAAGTCCCCCTGGGACTGGATCCCGGTCCGCCGCTCCCTGGCCCAGCACCTCGAACGCACCGCACATCGCCCCCTTGCCTGGGTGCTCCGGCCCATGGTCATAGAGAAGGCCGGGGACCGATCCGTCGGCGTCGGCCGGCAGTTCGTCCCCCAGCTCGGCCGCACCGCCAACTGCCAGCAGGCGAGCGGCATCTGGCTCGCCTCCAGCGAAGCCAGCTTCCCGGTCGAATGGACCCTCACCCTCCCCGGGCCCTGGACCGGCGAACTCCTCCGCCGCCGCGCCGGGATCCCCGACACCGCCCGCTCCCTCACCCCCGCCCAGGACGCCGTACACGCCGTCCGGCGGATGGCCGCCACCTGGCAACTCCAGCGCCGGCCCGTGGTGATGGAGGTCGCCCACGGCGATCTCCCGCAGAGCATCGAGTCCTTCACCCGCCAGGACATCCCCTTCGTCCTCAAGGTCGACGGGTCGCTGCCCGTCTCCTTCAGCGGCGCGGGCCGCTGCGCACCGGGACCGCACACCGCCCCCGCCCGCGAGCTCATCGACTCCCGGCGCTCCCGGCGCCGCGTCGTCGAATGGACCCGGCACGGCCGCGCCGGGGGCGCCGTCACCCAGCTGGCCTCGGCCCCGGTCCTCGCCACCCCCTGCGAGGACCGCCCCGTGCCCGTGCCGTCCACCCCGCTGCTGCTCGTCGGAGCCTGGAGCGAAGCCGCCCTGCTCCCCTCCGAGTTCTGGATCACCAACATCGGCGACCGGCCCCTCGCCCAGCTCTTCCTGCTCGCCAAACTCGCCGACCGCGTCTCCCTCGACTTCACCGAGACCTGCGAACCCGTCGGCATCCGGGACTTCGAGGGCCGCTCCTTCCGCGGCTGGCACCACCACGCCACCCTCGCCAGCGTGGCCCACGCCGCGAAGCTGCTCGGCGCGCGTCCGCGGTCCCCCGACGGGTACGCCGGCCCCGTCCGGTCGGCCGCCGCGGCGGCCCGGCCCCCCGCGTACATGCGGTGATGCCCGGCGCCCGTAGCGTCACCGTGTGCGACGCCCGGTGCCCCCGCGTGCAGGGCGGCACCTCCTGGTCCACCGCCCTGTCCGCCGACCTGTCCGCCGCCCGGGAGGGCCCGCCGGGACCAAGGTCCCGTAGGAAACGACCATCCGGCCCGGTCCGTCCTGGACGATCGGCCCGGGCGGCGTGAACGCCAGGTCGTGGGAGAATGAAGTACGTGCGTTTCCTCGGCTGTCCTGCCGGGGCGTAGACGGATCCTTCGATCGACTGGGATGTTCAGCACGTGCGTTTCCTCAATGACCTGAAGCCGCCGTACGACCTGACGTACGACGATGTGTTCATGGTGCCGAGCCGCTCCGCGGTCGGTTCCCGTCAGGGTGTCGACCTGTCCTCGCCCGACGGCACCGGCACCACCATTCCTCTCGTCGTGGCCAACATGACGGCCATCGCGGGCCGCCGGATGGCCGAGACGGTCGCCCGCCGCGGCGGCATCGTCGTCATCCCGCAGGACATCCCGATCGAGATCGTCACCGACGTCATCTCCTGGGTGAAGACCCGCCACCTCGTGCTCGACACCCCGATCACGCTGGCGCCCACCCAGACGGTCGCGGACGCGCTGTCCCTGCTCCCCAAGCGCGCCCACGGCGCCGGTGTCGTCGTCGACGGCGAGGGCCGGCCCGTCGGCGTCGTCACGGACCACGACCTGACCGGTGTCGACCGCTTCACCCAGCTCTCCGAGGTCATGTCGAAGGAGCTGCTGCTCATCGACGCCGACATCGACCCCCGCGAGGCCTTCAACCAGCTCGACGCCGGCCACCGCAAGCTGGCCCCGGCCGTCGACAAGGACGGCCGGCTCGTCGGCCTCCTCACCCGTAAGGGCGCACTGCGCGCGACGCTCTACACCCCGGCCACCGACGCCGGCGGCAAGCTGCGCATCGCGGCCGCCGTCGGCATCAACGGCGACTTCGTGGCCAAGGCCAAGCAGCTGCTCGACGCGGGCGTGGACACGCTCGTCATCGACACGGCGCACGGCCACCAGGAGTCGATGATCAACGCGATCAAGGCCATCCGGGCCCTGGACCCGCAGGTCCCGATCGTGGCAGGCAACATCGTCGCCGCCGAGGGCGTCAAGGACCTCATCGACGCCGGCGCCGACATCATCAAGGTCGGCGTGGGCCCCGGCGCCATGTGCACCACCCGCATGATGACCGGCGTGGGCCGCCCGCAGTTCTCCGCGGTGCTGGAGTGCGCGGCCGAGGCGAAGAAGTACGGCAAGCACGTGTGGGCCGACGGAGGCGTCCGTCACCCGCGCGACGTGGCGATGGCACTGGCCGCCGGCGCGTCCAACGTGATGATCGGCTCCTGGTTCGCCGGTACGTACGAGTCCCCGGGCGACCTGCAGCAGTCCGCCGACGGGCGCCTGTACAAGGAGTCCTTCGGCATGGCCTCCGCCCGCGCGGTGCAGAACCGCACGAGCGAGGAGTCGGCCTACGACCGTGCCCGCAAGGGCCTGTTCGAGGAGGGCATCTCCACCTCGCGCATGTTCCTCGACCCGGCCCGCCCGGGCGTCGAGGACCTGATCGACTCGATCATCGCGGGCGTCCGCTCCTCGTGCACCTACGCCGGTGCCGGCTCCCTCGCGGAGTTCGAGGAGAAGGCCGTGGTCGGCATCCAGTCCGCCGCCGGTTACGCCGAGGGCAAGCCCCTGCACGCCAGCTGGAGCTAGTCGCTCTCCCGTGGCCCCCGGCCGTCCCTGGTGGACGGCCGGGGGCCACGTGCGTGGTACGGGTGCCGCTGCGCGCGGCCGGGCCGGATGCACCGGCCGGCCGGTGGATCAGAAACGTCAGGGCCGGGGAGGTCGGTGTGCCGAGGGGGAACTGTGCACGCCCGCGCGGTACTTGGGGATGCGCAGGGTGACCTTCATGCCCGCCCCCACGCCCGTCTCCATCACCGGGCCGTACTCGTCCCCGTACACCTGACGGATCCGCTCGTCGACATTGGGCAGCCCGATACCGGAGGAACCGCCGCGCTCCCCGGCCAGGATCCGGCGCAGCAGGGCCGGGTCCATCCCGATCCCGTTGTCCTCCACCGTGATCACCGCCTCCGCGCCCGCGTCCTGCGCCGTGATCGTGATCCGGCACTCCTTGGTGGAGTCCTCCAGCCCGTGCTTGACCGCGTTCTCCACCAGGGGCTGCAGGCACAGGAAGGGCAGTGCCACCGGCAGGACCTCCGGCGCCACCTGCAGGGTCACCTTCAGCCGGTCACCGAACCGGGCCCCGGCCAGCGCCAGGTACTGCTGGACGGACCGCAACTCGTCGGCGAGCGTGGTGAAATCACCGTGCCGCCGGAACGAGTACCGGGTGAAGTCCGCGAACTCCAGCAGCAGTTCCCGGGCCCGCTCCGGATCGGTCCGGACGAACGAGGCTATCGCCGCCAGGGAGTTGAAGATGAAATGCGGGGAGATCTGCGCCCGCAGCGCTTTGATCTCCGCCTCCATCAGCCGCGTCCGGGACCGGTCCAGCTCCGACAGCTCCAGCTGTACGGACACCCACCGAGCGACCTCGGTGGCCGCCCGCACCAGTACCGCCGACTCCCGCGACCCGTACGCCACCAGCGCGCCCAGCACCCCGTCCTCACCGGTGAGGGGGGCCACTACCGCCCACTTCAGCGCACAGTCGGGCCGCTGGCAGCCGGTCCGCACGCTCTGGCTGCGCCCCGACTCCAGCATCACCGCCACCCCGGCCATCGCCCGGCGCTGGTGGTGGTCGGCGCCCGGGCCGTCCCAGGCCAGCACCGACTCCCGGTCGGTGAGGCACAGCGCGTCCGTGCCCAGCAGCGAGCGCAGCCGCCGGGCAGCCTTGCGGGCCGCGTCCTCGGTCAGCCCCGCCCGCAGCGGGGGAGCGGCCAGCGAAGCCGTGTGCAGGGTGTGGAAGGTGGCCCGCTCCACCGGGGTCCCCAGGTCCAGGCCGGCCGTACGCTCCCCGTGACGGGCGTGCCACCGGCCGGCCGCCCAGCCCGCGCCCAGCAGCAGGACGGCACCGGCCACCGTCAGCACGGCCAGTACGGCCGGTGCGATCCCGCTCACCGCGGACCCCCCGCCCGCTCCCCGGCCACGACCTCGGGCAGGTGCAGCCGGGCCAGGGTGGCCGCCGTCCCCGCCGGTATCCGCGACCGCGTGGCCAGGGACACCACCACCATCGTCAGGAAGCCGAGCGGCACCGACCACGCCGCGGGCCACGCCAGCAGCGTGTGCGTCCACCCCGGCGGGGCCAGACCGGCCCGGGTCGCCAGGACCGCGCCCAGCGCCGCCCCGCCGCCGGTGACCAGCCCGGCCACCGCACCCGGCGGGGTCAGCCCGCGCCACCAGATGCCGAGCACCAGCAGCGGACAGAACGAGGACGCCGACACGGCGAAGGCCAGGCCCACCGCGTCCGCCACCGGCACCTGCGTGGCCGCCACGCTCCCGGCCAGCGGCACCGCGATCGCCACGACCGCCGCCGAGCGGAAACTGCGCACCCCGCGCGCGGGCAGCACGTCCTGGTGCAGCACCCCCGCCACCGCCATGGTCAGTCCCGAGGCCGTCGACAGGAACGCCGCGAAGGCGCCCCCGGCCAGCAGCGCGCCCAGCAGCTCGCCGAGCAGCCCGCCCAGCATCCGCTCGGGCAGCACCAGCACCGCCGCGTCCGCGTCGCCGGTGAGGGCGAGCTCGGGGGCGTAGATCCGGCCCAGCGCCCCGTACACCGGCGGCAGCAGGTAGAAGAAGCCGACCAGCGCGAGCACGACCAGCGTGGTGCGCCGCGCGCTCCGCCCGTCGGGGCTGGTGTAGAAGCGCACCGCGACGTGCGGCAGGCCCATCGTGCCGAGGAAGGTCGCCAGGATCAGCCCGTAGGTGGCGTACAGACGGTGCTCGTGCGGCCCGCCGGACAGCGGCACCGACCAGGTGGACACGCCGGGCCCGGTCTCCGTCCGGCTGTCCGGAACGGGCGTGTGCGGGGCGAACTCCAGCCGCGCGCCGGCCTGTACGGAGTGCTCACCGGCGGCCAGGGTCAGCGGCGCGGCCACATACCGCAGGCCGTCCACCTGCCCGGTCACCGTCACCGTCACCGGATCGGCCACGGACAGCCGCACGTCCTCCGCGACCGTCACCGCGGTCTGTTCCCGGAAGACGGCGGGCGCGTCGAACGTGGCCCGCGGGGCGCCGTCCCCGGCCCAGGCGGCGAGCAGGAAGAAGGCCGGTACCAGCAGGGCCGTGAGCTTCAGCCAGTACTGGAAGGCCTGGACGAAGGTGACGGAGCGCATCCCGCCCGCCGCGACCGCCACCGTCACCACGCACGCGACGACCACCCCGCCGGCCCAGTGCGGGGCGCCGGTCAGGATCTCCAGCGTCAGCCCGGCCCCCTGCAACTGCGGCAGCAGGTACAGCCAGCCGACCCCGACCACGAACAGCACCGCGATCCGGCGCACCACCAGCGACTCCAGCCGCGCCTGGGCGAAGTCGGGCAGCGTGTACGCGCCCGAGCGGCGCAGGGGGGCCGCCACGAGGACGAGCAGCACCACGTACCCGGCGGTGTACCCCACCGGGTACCAGAGCATCTCCGGGCCCTGCAGCAGCACCAGCCCCGCCACTCCGAGGAAGGACGCGGCGGACAGGTACTCCCCGCTGATGGCGGCCGCGTTCAGCCGGGGCCCCACCGTGCGCGAGGCGACGTAGAAGTCGGAGGTCGTCCGGGATATCCGCAGGCCCAGCGCGCCGACCAGGATCGTGACCAGGACGACGACGGCGACCGCGGTCAGCGCGTACGTCTGGTTCACCGGTCGGTCCTTCGGCTGGGGGAGGGTGTCCGGAGTCTACGCACGCCCCCTGACCCGGCGACAGGGCCGATCCGGACCCACCGGGGCGACGGGGCCGGCCCGGGCCACGGAGCCGGACAGGCAGGTCAGAGGGCCGGATCGCGGTGGTCCGCGCAGTCGCGCAGGGCGATCTCCAGCTCCACGTACGACTCCTCCGCGCGCCGGAACGCCAGCGTCAGGGCCGCCTCCGCGCGCGGCGGGACCTGCTCGCGGACCCCCTCGCGGGCCTCGTCCAGGACGTCGGCCCAACGGGCGGCCGCACTGCGCAACCGGGCCAGCAGCACCTCGGCCTCCGCGGGCCCCCCGGGCCGGGCGCGGGGCAGCGCGCCCAGGGCGTCGACCAGCGCCTGGATCTCGGACATCTCGCTCCTCCCGCGCCGGAAGATCCACGATACGCAGGGACGACGGCACCGGCGGGCCGAACGGGGCGGCGGTGCGCCCGGCGGCTCCGGCGGATCGCCGGACGCCCCTCGCCGGGCGACGAACGGCGACGAACGGCGCCGGGGAGCGCCGGACGGTCGGACCCGAGCGGTCCGGCCCGGGGGCGGCGGGCCGTTCTCAGCCGGTCGCCTGACGCATGAGCAGGTCCCGCAGCTCCCGCGCGTGCCTGCGGCTCACCTGGAGCTCCGCCGACCCCACCCGGACGCTCGTGGTCCCGGCGTCCAGCCGCAGCTCGTCGATCCGGCCCAGGGCCACCAGATGCCGTCGGTGGATGCGTACGAAACCGCGCGCCGCCCAGCGCTCCTCCAGCGTGGACACCGGGATCCGGACCAGGTGGCTGCCCTCGTCGGTGTGCAGGCGGGCGTAGTCGCCCTGCGCCTCGACGTAGGAGATGTCCGCGATCGCCACGAAGCGGGTGACGCCGCCCAGTTCGACGGCGATCTGTTCCGGGGCGCGGTCGGCGGCGGCCACCGGCGCCGGCGCCTCCGGGGTCTCCTCGGACCGGGCCGACTGTTCGCAGGCCCGCCGGACGGCCTCGGCCAGCCGCTCCGGGCGCACGGGCTTGAGTACGTAGTCCACGGCCTTCAGGTCGAAGGCCTGTACGGCGAAACCCTCGTGGGCGGTGACGAACACGATCAGCGGCGGCCGCGCGAACCCGGCCAGCAGCCGGGCGATGTCCAGCCCGGTCAGCCCGGCCATGTGAATGTCCAGGAAGACCACGTCGATGCCGTCGGCCCCGTCCGGACCGGACTCCAGTGCCCGGGTGACCCGGCGCAGGGCCTCGGTGGCGTCCGAGGCGCCCTCCGCGCTGAGCACCCGGGGGTCCGAGCGCAGCAGGTAGAGGAGTTCCTCCAGGAGCGGCTTCTCGTCGTCGACGGCCAGTACGCGCAGCATGCGGCCGAGTCTAGGGACGACTTCCCCGGGGCGGAACGGGAAAACGGGGCGCGGCCCCTGCCCAGGGGGGAGGTGGGCGGGGGCCGCGCGAACCGGGTGGGGGGAGGGAGGTGCGGGGACTACTTGACGGTGATGAGCTTGCCGTCGGGGGACACGGCGTACCACGTGCCGCCCACGCCCTGGCCGTTGATGTCGCCGGGCTTCTTGTCACCGCTGAAGGTGTAGACGGGCCAGCAGTCGACGCTCTGCTGCTTCTGGCCGTCCGGGCGGTTGAGCACCGTGTAGTTCTTCTCGACGATCCCCTTGTCGTTGGCCTTCTCCAGCGGCGCGACGACCGGCCACTTGGCGAGGCAGTCACCCACGCACTTGGAGGTCATCGGCCACTGGGTGTCCGGCTTGAACCGGTAGACGGTCATGCCCTTGCCGTCGACGATGTGCTCGCCCAGCTTGGGGTCCTTGGCCACCGACAGCTTCCCGTCGGCCTCGGCGGCGCCGCCCGCCGGAGCCTCGCCCTCGGCCGGGGCCGCGGGCGCCGGGGCCGCGGTGGGCGCCCCCTTCGCGGCCTTCTTGCCGTCCGCCGCGAGCGCGAACCACACGCCGCCGACGCCTTGGCCGTTGACGTCGCCCGCCTTGGTGTCCTTGCTGTAGCGGTACGCGGGCCACCCGCCCACCGTCAGCTGCTTGCTGCCGTCGGTGCGCACCACCTCGCCCAGCAGCGCCGGGTCCATGCCGGCGGCGGCGGTGACGTCACCGGCGGCGACCACCGGCCAGGTCTTCTCGCAGTCCCCGTCGCAGTTGGACTTCGGCGGCTTGGCCGTGTCCTTGTCGAAGCGGTAGAGGGTGAAGCCGGCGCTGTCGGTCAGGACCGGCCCAACCTTGTCGTTGGAGGCCATCGCGAGCTGTCCGGCCGGCTTGGCGTCCGTGGCGGGCGCGGCTCCGGAGCCTCCTCCCGCGGCACCGTAGCCTCCGTCGGAGCCGTAGGCGCCGTCGGCGGCGGGCGGGGCCTTGCTGTCCTGAGCGGCTGCGGCGGCCCCGACCGGCTTGGTCGTGTCCGCGGCCTTGTCGTCCGTGGGGCCGCAGGCCGTCGCCGCGAGGACGACGACGATCGCGGCCGCGGCCAGGGTGGTTCCGCGCTTGATGCCCATCTTGATCTCTCCCACGTGTGGTGTCCGGTGTCCGCCACCGTGGTGGCGCCAACTGTGCTCAGGACACGCTCCGATGGGAGAGATCTGTTCACCCGGTCCGGTGTGGGGTGTTTCACTCACCCGACACCGAACCCGGCGCGCTGCAGAGCCGTGACCACAGCGAGGCCCAACACCTGGTGTCCGCCGTCGTTGGGGTGCAGCCCGTCGGCCAGGTGCTCCGGTCCGAGCAGGTCACGGCCCGGGAGCACGGCCAGACGGCCGTCGCCGGCGGCGATCCGGTCCCGGGTGGCGCGCTCCATCGCATCCCGCAGGGCGCCGAGAGTGGCACCGAGTTTGTTGGGGGTGCGCTCGGCGTCGGGCCGCAGGACGGGGGACACCAGCAGGATCGGGGTCCTCGGGTGCCCCTGCCGGACCAGTTCGAGGAAGGCGCGCGTGGTTTCGTACAGAAGGGGTGCCGAAAAGGGCACCCGGGACCAGCAGTTGGTGCCGAAGGCGAGGGTGAGGACGTCGGCGGGCAGGCCCGCGAGCTGTTCCGCGGTGGTGAGTTCACCGCGTGCGGCCCCCGCGTAGCCGAGGTTGACGGTGTCCCAGCCGAGTGCCCGGCCGGCGACCGCGGGCCAGCCGTGCGCGGGGCGGGTGGACCACCAGCCCTCGGTGATGGAGTCGCCGTGGACCACCCAGCGCGGGGCGGTCGGTGCAGGCGAGAGCGGGCCGCCGATCCCGCGCAGGCCGAGGATCAGCGGGGACTGGGTCTCGGGCGGGTGGATGGTGAACGGGCCACTTCCGCGGCCCAGTTCGATGCGTACGACAGCCTCCGCGGCCGGTTCGGTGAACACCTCGGTGACCACCCCGTGCCGGTCCCACAGCGCGAAGCCGTGCGCGAGGTCGCGCAGGGCGTCGGTGGGGCCGGGCACGGTCGCCCGGTAGCGGACCTCCACGGCCCGTGCGGACTCGGTGGTGAACTCCAGCCGGACCCCGATGGGCAGTGTGGAGCGCTCGCCGGTGTCCCAGGGCAGCCGCATCGTGTCGGCCGGATCGGCGCGCACCGGGCGCCCCTGGTCCAGCCAGGCGACCCCGCGCAGGAAGGGCCGTGCGTCCTGCCACGGCGACGGCTCGTCGGGGTGGCGCAGCAGCCCTGCGGGCCGTTCCGGTCCTTCGGGCCCCGCTGGTCCCGGTGGTATCACTGGTCGCCTCCGATCGTCGGGTACGGGAACTGCTCGCCGGCCCCGCCGTCCACCGCGAGCGGTTGCCCGTCCCGTACGAGGACAGCGGCGGAGCGGGGAAGTGCAGGGCGGACGTCATGTCCGAGGTCTCGGCGACCCGGCCCGGCGGGGCGTTCTCCGCGCTGCGCCGCCGCCCCCGGTTCCCGGCGGGGCGGCGGCCCGCGGGGTCCGCACCACCCCCGGTGCCACCGCGTTCACCAGTACCCCGCGCGGACCCGGTTCCACCGCCGCGGAGCGCACCAATGCCGTCGGGCCGGCCTCGCCGGCCCCGGACGCGGAGTGCCGCGGCCGGCGCGTGGGCGAGGAGCACCCCGGGGGCGGGGCCGCACGTCCAGATCACGGCGGCACGCTGCGGCAGATCTGACGAAGTGTCAAGAAAGGGAGTCGGGAGTGGCCTGCGCAGCGATCGATCATCCCTACGCAACAAACGACTGTCAGTGACCGATCCGCGCAACGATCGTGCGCCAATGTGCAAGGATGGTGCATTACGGGCGGTATCACTCAGCTCGTAGGCTCACTCGCTGTACGTGGAGTGGCGCGGATCGCCTGCTCGGCGGTCCCCCCTGTGCAGACCCTTCTTCCGATGGGCTCTGTCCTGCTCCGGATCGTCGCGGTCGACGCCTCCCCCGACCTCCCCGATCCGCAGTGACAAGGAGTCCCCTCGTGCTCGACCACGGCCAGGCGCCACCGCTCGTATCCGAGCCCCGCAGGCCCGCCAACCCGCTGCTCCGCCGCAAGCCCGTGGAGCAGCTGGTCGCCGAGGGCGGCCAGGGTGAGGGCGGCGCGCTCAAGCGGTCGCTCACCATGTGGCAGCTGACCATGATCAGCATCGGCGCGACCCTGGGCACCGGCATCTTCGTCGTCCTCGGCTCGGCCACGCCCGTTGCCGGCCCGGCCGTCTTCATCGCGTTCATCGTCGCGGGCCTGACCGCGCTGTTCTCGGCGCTCTCCTACGCCGAGCTCGCGGGCTCCATCCCCGTCTCGGGCTCCTCGTACTCCTACGCCTACGCCACCATGGGCGAGCTCATAGCCTGGGTCTGCGGCTGGTGCCTGGTCCTGGAGTACGGCGTCTCCGTCGCGGCCGTCGCCGTCGGCTGGGGCGAGTACCTCAACGAGCTGCTCGACGGCACCCTCGGCTTCACCATCCCCGAGGGCTTCTCCGCCCCGCTGGGCGAGGGCGGCTACATCAACATGCCCGCCCTGGTCGTGGTCATGCTCTGCATGGTCTTCCTGCTCCGCGGGGCCAAGGAGAGCGCCCGGATCAACTCGATCATGGTCGGCGTCAAGATCGTGACGCTGGCGATCTTCATCGTCATCGGCTTCATGGGCATCAAGGCCGGCAACTACACCCCGCTGGCCCCGCTCGGCATCACCGCCATCAGCACCGCCGCGTCGATGCTCTTCTTCTCGTACATCGGCTTCGACGCCGCCTCCACCGCCGGCGAGGAAGCCAAGAACCCGAAGAGGGACCTGCCCCGCGCGATCATGCTCTCGCTGCTGATCGTCACCGTGATCTACTGCCTCGTCGCCCTGGTCGCCGTCGGCGCCATGCCGTGGCAGGAGTTCGAGGGCAGCGAGGCGGCCCTGGCCAAGATCATGGAGGACGTCACCGGACACTCCTTCTGGAGCGTCATCCTCGCCGCGGGCGCCGTCGTCGCCATCGCCAGCGTCGTCTTCGCCGTCCTCTACGGCCAGACCCGCATCCTCTTCGCCATGTCCCGCGACGGCCTGATGCCCAAGGCGTTCGCCAAGGTCGACCCGAAGACCGGCACGCCGCGCATCAACACGATCATCGTCTGCCTCTTCTGCGGACTGCTCGCCGCCTTCATCCCGCTGGGTGAGCTGGCGAACGCCACCAGCATCGGCACGCTCTTCGCCTTCGGCCTGGTCAACGTGGCCGTCGTCATCCTGCGCTACACCCGCCCCGAGATGAACCGCACCTTCCGGGTCGCGCTCTTCCCGGTCACCCCGATCCTGGGCTTCCTCTTCTGCGGCTACCTGATGACGAAGCTCCCCGGAATCACCTGGGCGGTCTTCGGTGGCTGGATGGCGGTCGGGCTCGTGATCTACTTCTTCTACGGCATGCGCCGCTCCAGCCTGGCCACTGTGGCCACCGAGGCCACCCCGGCCGCGGAGGCCGCTGAACAGAAGTGATTCACCCCCCGTGCGACTGAACGATCTCGACGAACGCATCGTGCACGCCCTCGCCGAAGACGCCCGCCGCTCCTACGCGGACATCGGCTCCGAGGTCGGGCTCTCCGCCCCCGCCGTCAAGCGGCGCGTGGACCGGCTGCGCGCCGAAGGTGCCATCACCGGCTTCACCGTGCGCGTCGACCCGGCCGCCATGGGCTGGGAGACCGAGGGCTTCATCGAGATCTACTGCCGCCACAACACCTCGCCGGACGACATCCGGCGAGGACTGGAGAGATACCCCGAGGTGGTGTCCGCGTCGACCGTCACCGGCGACGCGGACGCCCTCGTCCAGATCTTCGCCTCCGACATGCGCCACTTCGAGCGGGTCCTGGAGCGCATCGCGGGCGAGCCCTTCGTGGAACGCACCAAGTCGGTGCTCGTCCTCTCCCCGCTGCTGCGCCGCTTCACCTCCGGCGCACCCGCCTGATCGGCAGGGCACCCCTACGGAGTGCGCAGGCCCAGGAAGAGCGGGCTGCGGCGCAGGGTGAAGCCCATCGACTCGTAGAGCCGCACCGCGCCGGTGTTCGACGCCGCCGCGTGCAGGAACGGGCTGTCCCCGCGCTCGCGGGCCGCCGCCGCGACCGCCCGTATCAGCCGGGCCGCCAGGCCCCGGCCCCGGTGCTCCGGGTGCGTGCACACCGCGCTGATCTCCGACCAGCCCGCCGGCCGCATCCGCTCCCCGGCCATCGCCACCAGCCGGCCCTCGTGACGTATCCCGAGGTACGTGCCCAGCTCGACCGTCCGGTCCAGGAACGGGCCCGGCCTGGTCAGCCCCACCAGCTCCAGCATCTCCGGCACGTCGCCGCGGCCGAGCCGTACCGCCTCCGGCGCGGCCTGCGCCCGTACCGCCCGGCCGTCCAGCTGTACGCCCGGAAGCGTCACCAGCGCCTCCCAGCCCGGCGGCGGGGTCGGCAGCCCGGTCACCCAGACCTCCTCCCCGGGGCCGGCCAGCGCGGCCAGGTCCGCCCACGCCCGAGGGTCCTCCGGATCGGCGAGGGCCGAGAACGGCGACGCGTCCCGGACGTAGCGGGCCGCCAGACCTGCGGGCCCGAACTCGGCGAAACCCCGGTGCGGGCCGGTCAGCGCGGCCCAGACCGGGTTGTCGAGTACTTCACTGCCGCACAGCGTGCCGCTCTCGGGGGACATGGGTGCGGAACTCCTTCCGTGGGGCGGCGTCCGGGTCGTGACCGCCTTCTTGACGGCCCCCGGCGCCGCCACGAGACTGCGGGGGACGGCCACGACGGACACGGCCCGCCACCGGGAAGCCTAACCAGCACCGGTCGGGGGCGGCCGAGGACAGGACGGGGGGTGGGTGGACGTGAACACCGGCGCTACGGCGCAACCGCACCCCCGCTCGTACCCGCATCCGTACCCGCGCCCCAGGGCCCTGCGCAGCCGATGGCTCACCCGGCGCCTGCACATCGACCTCCTGCGGGTGTGCAGCGCATTCGGCCCGCGCGGCTGACCCCTCCCACCGACGAGTGACCCGGACCGGGCGCGCGCACCGCGCCGCCCGGGGCCCAGCCGTGTTGTCCTCCACCCCAGGAGAGTCATGTCGCACACCGTCCTGCCCCGCACCGTGCTGCCCCGCACCGGCCCGGCGCCCGCCCCGCGCGGCCGCATCGGAGCCGGGTTCTCACCCGTCCCGCACCGCTACCACCTCTACCTCTGCGCCGGCTGTCCCCGCTCCCTGCGCGTGACCGCCGCCCTCACCGCTCTGGGCCTCGCGGACTCGATCACCGCCACCGTCCTCGGTACGGACCCCCGCGCGGCCGAGTACACCGCGCTGCGGCTGGCCTACGAGGCCACCGGCCACCACTTCGACGGTGCCCTGACCGTCCCTGCCCTCGTCGACACCTGGAGCGGCCGCGTCGTCTCCGACCACACCCCCGACATCCTCGACGACCTCGGCTTCCTGGCCGCCCACCCCGCCTTCCGCACGGGCTCGTAAAAGGGCCCGCCGGGACCTTCGCGGCACCCCGCGCAACGAATCGCCGCGCCACTGGTGGAACACGCAACGAATCGATGCGCGGAGCGCAACGCTCACGGCTTGTCCGGGTCGAACGGGCGAACGTACCGTTTTATGACCCCCACCCCGCCTGTCACAGAGGTAGCCCATGCCCCCGCTGCGCACCGCCCTCCTCCAGAGCTCCGGAGTTCTCGGCGACACCGCCGAGAACCTCAAGGCGCTCGACGAGGCAGCGGCGCGCGCCGCACAGAGCGGGGCCGGGCTGCTCGTGACCTCGGAGATGTTCCTGACCGGCTACGCGCTGGACCTCCAGGACATCCCCGGTCTCGCCGAACCGGCCGACGGCGCCGCCGCCCGGGCCATCGGCGAGATCGCCCGCCGCCACGGGGTCGCCGTCCTCTACGGCTACCCGGAGAGCGCGGACGGCGTCGTCTACAACGCCGCCCAGCTCATCGGCCCCGACGGCGCGGCGCTGGCGAACTACCGCAAGACCCACCTCTTCGGCTGCTTCGAACAGGACGCCTTCACCCCCGGCGACGTCCCCGTCGTCCAGGCGGACCTGAACGGCCTCCGCATCGGCATCATGATCTGCTACGACGTGGAGTTCCCCGAGAACGTCCGGGCGCACGCGCTCGCCGGCACCGACCTCCTCCTGGTGCCGACCGCGCAGATGCACCCGTTCCAGTTCGTCGCCGAACAGCTGGTGCCCGTAAGGGCCTTCGAGAACCAGATGTACATCGCGTACGTCAACCGCACCGGTCCGGAAGGCGAGTTCGAGTTCGTCGGACTCAGCTGCCTGGCGAGCCCCGACGGGGTCACCCGGACCCGGGCCGGCCGCGGCGAGGAGCTGGTGTTCGGCGAGGCCGATCCCGAGCTGCTGTCCGCCTCGCGCGAGAACAACCCGTACCTGCGCGACCGGCGACCCGGGCTCTACGCCTCCCTCGTCTAAGACCTCTCTTCCCCCAGCCCTGCCGCAAGGAGACGTACCCCCATGACGTCCACGGTGCCCACCACCGCCGTCCCGCACAGCGACGGACAGCCGCCGATCACCATGTTCGGTCCGGACTTCCCGTACGCGTACGACGACTTCCTCGCCCACCCGGCGGGCCTCGGCCAGATACCGGCGACCGAGCTCGGTACCGAGGTCGCCGTGATCGGCGGCGGGCTGTCCGGGATCATCTCGGCCTACGAGCTCATGAAGATGGGCCTGAAGCCCGTCGTCTACGAGGCCGACCAGATCGGTGGCCGCCTGCGCACCGTCGGCTTCGAGGGCGCCGAGACCGAGGGCCTCACCGCCGAGATGGGCGCCATGCGCTTCCCGCCCTCCTCCACGGCCCTGCAGCACTACATCGACCTCGTCGGCCTGGTCACGGAGCCCTTCCCGAACCCGCTGGCCGAGTCCACCCCCTCGACGGTCGTCGACCTCAAGGGCGAGTCGCACTACGCCGAGACGATCGCGGACCTCCCGCAGATCTACCGCGACGTGTCCGCCGCGTGGAACGCCTGCCTCGACGAGGGCGCCGACTTCTCCGACATGAACACCGCGATGCGCGAGCGGGACGTCCCGCGCATCCGCGAGATCTGGGCCAAGCTCGTCGAGAAGCTCGACGACGAGACCTTCTACGGCTTCCTCTGCAAGTCCGAGGCCTTCAAGTCCTTCCGCAAGCGCGAGATCTTCGGCCAGGTCGGCTTCGGCACGGGCGGCTGGGACACCGACTTCCCGAACTCCATCCTGGAGATCCTGCGCGTCGTCTACACCGAGGCCGACGACCACCACCGCGGCATCGTCGGCGGCTCGCAGCAGCTGCCGCTGCGCCTGTGGGAGCGCGAGCCGGAGAAGATCGTGCACTGGGCCCAGGGCACCTCGCTGTCCTCCCTGCACGGCGGCACCCCGCGCCCGGCGGTCACCCGCCTGCACCGCACGGCCGGCAACCGCATCACGGTCACCGACTCCTCCGGCGACATCCGCACGTACCGCGCCGCGATCTTCACGGCCCAGTCGTGGATGCTGCTGTCGAAGATCGAGTGCGACGACACGCTGTTCCCGATCGACCACTGGACGGCGATCGAGCGCACCCACTACATGGAGTCGTCCAAGCTGTTCGTCCCCGTCGACCGGCCGTTCTGGCTGGACAAGGACGAGGAGACCGGCCGCGACGTCATGTCGATGACGCTGACCGACCGCATGACCCGCGGCACCTACCTGCTGGACAACGGCCCCGACAAGCCGGCCGTCATCTGCCTGTCGTACACCTGGTGCGACGACAGCCTGAAGTGGCTGCCGCTGTCCGCGAACGAGCGGATGGAGGTCATGCTGAAGTCCCTCGGCGAGATCTACCCCAAGGTCGACATCCGCCGCCACATCATCGGCAACCCGGTCACCGTCTCGTGGGAGGACGAGCCCTACTTCATGGGCGCGTTCAAGGCCAACCTCCCCGGCCACTACCGCTACCAGCGCCGTCTGTTCACGCACTTCATGCAGGACCGCCTCCCCGAGGACAAGCGCGGCATCTTCCTCGCCGGTGACGACATCTCCTGGACGGCCGGCTGGGCCGAGGGCGCGGTCCAGACCGCCCTCAACGCCGTCTGGGGCGTCATGCACCACCTCGGCGGCACCACCGACTCCACCAACCCGGGCCCGGGCGACGTCTACGACGAGATCGCCCCGGTCGAACTCCCCGAGGACTGACCCCTCCGGGGCACCCAGGGCCACGGGCCGTTCCCGCGCGGGCAGCGCGGGGACGGCCCGTTCTCATGGGCCCGCCGCGGCCACGGCTCCCGGTCCATGGAGGTGTCAGCCGGGCTGTGCGATCGTGTTGAACACATCGATCAGGTCCTCGATCTCCTGCCCGTGCGCCGTCACCGCCCAGTCGTCGGTGAAGCCGGTCCGCATCAGCTCGTCGGACAGGAAGTCCAGCATCGTCTCCGCGGCGAAGTCGCTCGGAACGGTGGGGGAGGTGGCGATCTCCGTCGCCTCCGGGTGCCATGCCGCAAGGTCCAGCAATGACCGGTAAAGCTGTGGACCTGAACGAAACCAGTCGGGGACGGTGCGGTTCTGCTCACTCATTCTTGCTGCCATTGAGCAGAGCGTAGTGAAAGGGGACGCCGGCCCCAAGGGGTGCCGTGGGGCGGCGCGGCGTCGTGCGTTCGTGGTGCCGGGCCCCGGACCGTGGACGGCAGCGGCCCGGGCGCCGGGGTCAGCAGACAGCGGCCCACCAGGCCCACGCCCGAGTCGAGGGAGTCCGTGAACTCCTCGGCCAGTTCCGGCACCCGGCGCAGCGTCCACAGCAGCCGGGCCGCCGACCAGGCCCCGGCCCGGGCGCGCTCCAGGCTCCACGAGCCGACCAGGTGCGTCAGCGGGTCGGCGATCTCCAGCAGGTCCGGGCCCGGCATCAGGTCCTCCCGGATGTGCTCCTCCAGCGAGACCAGGGTGTCGCCGACCCGGTCGAAGTCCGCCTCCAGGGCGCGGGGTTCGCAGTCCAGCTCACCGCACGTGGCCACCACGGCGAGCGCCAGGTCATGGCCGATGTGCGCGTTGATCCCGGCCAGTGCGTGCTGGAGCGGCCGGATCCCGGGGTGGCGGCGGTACTGCAGCAGGGGGCGCCAGCAGGCCGGTGCCCGGTCCGCCTCCACCGCCGTCAGGTACCGTTCCGCGAACCGCACGCTGAGGGTCTCCGCCCGCCGGGGCGCCGGGAACCCCCCGTGCTCGATCCGCCGGTGCAGGGTCTCCGTCACCGTCAGGTAGACCCGGTTGAAGACGGCGACACCGTCCTGCGGCGGGAGCCGCTCCTCCAGGGCGCGCATCCGCGCCAGCACCGCTTCCATGGGGGCAGAGTCGCAGGCGCCGACGCGGATCCGGGGAACTTGGCCGTACGCTTCCCCGGTTCGGGCGAAACCCCGTCAACGGGGCTTGTCCTCGCCCTCCCCCGAGTCGTCGTAGTCGGAGGTGCCCTCGTCGAGCAGGGGCTCCTGCTTGAGGTGCGCGGGGGCGAGGAACCGCAGTGCGTGGTAGCCGGTGATCACCACGATCGTGCCCAGCGCGATGCCGCCCAGCTCGAAGGTGTCGGTGATCTGCAGCGTCACGCCGCCGACACCGATGATGATGCCCGCCGCGGCCGGCACGAGGTTCAGCGGATTGCGCAGGTCCACCCCGCCGCTGATCCAGATCTGGGCGCCGAGCAGGCCGATCATCCCGTAGAGGATGACGGTGATGCCGCCGAGCACCCCGCCCGGGATCGCGGCGACGATCGCGCCGAACTTGGGGCACAGCCCGAACAGGAGCGCGAAGCCCGCGGCCGCCCAGTAGGCCGCCGTGGAGTAGACCCGGGTCGCCGCCATCACACCGATGTTCTCGGAGTAGGTGGTGTTCGGCGGACCGCCGACCGCCGTGGACAGCATGGATGCCGCGCCGTCCGCCGCGATGGCCGTACCCAGCTTGTCGTCGAGCGGGTCGCCGGTCATCTCGCCGACAGCCTTGATGTGCCCGGCGTTCTCGGCGATCAGCGCGATCACCACGGGCAGCGCGATCAGGATCGCCGACCACTCGAAGGCGGGCGCGTGGAAGGACGGGAGTCCGATCCAGTCGGCCTTGGCGACCGCGGAGAGGTCCAGTCGCCAGTGGTCGACGGCCGCCTCCCCGCCCACCGTCGAGTGGATCTTGCCGAAGGCCAGGTCGAAGATCCAGGAGATCCCGTACCCGAAGAGCAGCCCGAGGAAGATCGCGATGCGCGACCAGAAGCCGCGCAGGCAGACCACGGCCGCTCCCGTGAACAGCATGGTCAGCAGCGCCGTCCACTGGTCCTGCGGCCAGTACGTGCTCGCTGTCACCGGCGCCAGGTTGAAGCCGATCAGCATCACCACCGCGCCCGTCACCACCGGCGGCATCGTCGCGTGGATGACGCGGGCGCCGAACCGCTGGACGGCCAGACCGGCCAGGAACAGGGCCACGCCGACGACGAAGACGGCGCCCGTGACCACCGCGCTGTCCCCGCCCGCGGCCCGGATCGCCGCCGCGACCCCGACGAAGGACAGCGAGCAGCCCAGGTAGGAGGGGACCCGGCCGCGCGTCGCGAGGAGGAAGATCACCGTCGCGATGCCGGACATCATGATGGCCAGGTTCGGGTCCAGGCCCATCAGGACCGGAGCGACGAAACTCGCGCCGAACATCGCCACGACGTGCTGGGCGCCCAGCCCGGCGGTCCGCGGCCACGACAGCCGCTCCTCCGGCCGGACCACCGCGCCGGGGGCGGGAGTCCGCCCGTCTCCGTGCAGGGTCCAGCCCACGCCGAGGCCCATGTTCCACTCCTCTTCTCCGGACGGCTGCCGCGAGAATCCGGCCGCTCACACATCGAGGCCGCAGCGCACGGGGTACGTGCCGCTGCGGCCGGTCGACATATTACGGCCGGGTTTGTGCAGGTTCGTCGAGGCCGGGGGAACCGGGCTTCCCCGTGGCCCCGCCGGGATCGCCCCCAGCCTGCCCCACCGCGGGCCCCTGGCGCAGTACCGCGGCACCCACGACCAGCGCGAACGACAGCAGGGTGACCAGCCCGAAGGACACCACCAGCGAGGTCGCGTCCGCCACCGCGCCGATCGCCGACGGCGCGATCAGCCCCGAGGTGTACGTGATCGTCGCGACACCGGCGATGGCCTGCGCCGGGGCCGGCCCGCTGCGCCCCGCAGCCGCGAAGGCCAGCGGGACCACCACCGCGATCCCGAGCCCGATCAGCCCGAACCCGGCCAGCGCACCGGCCGGATGACGGACCCCGACCACGAGCAGCCCGCCCAGGGTGGCCAGCACTCCGCCGGCCCGGACCGTGCGCACCGGCCCGAACCGGTCCACCACCCGGTCGCCGACGAGGCGGGCCACGGCCATGGTCAGCGCGAATGCGGTGGTGGAGGCGGCCGCCAGACCGGCGTCCGTGTGCAGGACGTCCCGCAGGTAGACGGCCGACCAGTCCAGGCTCGCGCCCTCGGCGAAGACCGCGCAGAACCCGATGGCCCCGATCAGCAGCGCCGACCTGGGAGGCAGCGCGAAGTGCGGCGGCGCCGTGGCGCCCTCGTCGCTCCTCAGGTCCAGCACCCCCTGTGCGGCGATCAGTCCGAGCGCCGTCAGGGCCAGGGCGGCGATCAGGTGGTGGAGCCGGGCGTCGGCCCCGGTGTGCGCGGCGACCGTGCCGACGGCCGAGCCGAGCAGGGCGCCCACGCTCCACATGCCGTGCAGCGAGGACATGATCGAGTGGCCCAGCCGGTTCTCCGTCTCCACGCCCAGCGCGTTCATCGCCACGTCCGACATCCCGGCGGTGGCTCCGTAGGCGAAGAGGACGAAGCACAGGGTGGGCAGGGTCGGGGCGAGGCTCGGCAGGATCAGCGAGAGGGTCCACAGCGTGAGCAGCACCCGCAGCGCGGTCCGGGCGCCGAGCCAGTGGTTGATCCGGCCGGCCAGCGGCATCGCGAGGGCCGCGCCCAGCGCGGGGAAGGCGAGCGCCAGGCCCAGGGTGCCCGGGCTGAGCTGGGCGTGTTCCTGGATCCAGGGGATGCGGGTGGCGAAGGAGCCGGTGACGGCGCCGTGGGTGCAGAAGACGGCCGCGATGGCGTAGCGGGCATGGCGCAGACGCGCCGGGCTGAGGTCGGTGTCCCCGGTCATGGGATTAAACTATCAGGGACCCTGCCTGATAGATAACGGGCCCGACTCCTAGGATGGGCGCCGTGACTCCTGCCCCCACCCCGGTACCGTCCCCCGCCTCGCCCAGCACGGCCCGGGCCATCAACGACCGCCTCGCGCTCCGACTCCTCCAGGAATCCGGGCCATTGACGGCCAACCAGCTCAAAGTCATGACGGGGCTCTCCCGCCCCTCGGTCGCCGACCTCGTCGACCGGCTCATCGACGCCGGACTCATCGAAGTCGCCGGAGAATCCGGCGAACAACGCCGCGGCCCCAACGCCAAGCTGTACGGGATCGTCGCCGACCGCGCCCACCTCGCCGCCCTCGACGTGCGCACCGACCGGGTCACCGCCGTCGTCACCGACCTCCTCGGCCGCCCCCTGGCCGAAGCCGCCCTGCCCGTCGGCGCCCCCGAGGACGCGGTGGCCGCCCTGCTGCGCACCGCGCGCGAAGCCGGCGCCGCCGAGCTGCACACCGTCGTCATAGGCGCCCCGGGCCTGGTCGCCCCCGCCACCGGCGAACTCCGCGACACCAGCGGCCTGCCGGCCTGGCACCGCGACCTGGTCACCGCCCTGCAGCGGAGCCTGCCCGCCGTGGTCGTCGTCGAGAACGAGACCAACCTGGCCGCACTCGCCGAGCAACGCCTGGGCGTGGCCCGCGACCTGGACTCCTTCGTCCTGCTGTGGCTCGGCGCGGGCGTGGGCGCGGCCGTGGTCCTGGACGGCCGGCTGCGCCGGGGCGCCTCCGGCGGAGCGGGCGAGATCGGCTTCCTCCCGGTGCCGGGCACCGGCGGCCTCCCGTCGGCCGCGGACTGCGGCGGAGGATTCCACGCACTCGTGGGCCGCGAGGCCGTGACCGCGCTGGCGCGCGCACACGGCTTCGCGGGCCCGGCGGAGCAGGCCGTGGCCGGAGCCGCGGGCGAGCCGTTCCTCGAAGCCCTGGCCGAACGCCTCGCGCTGGGCGCGGCGGCGGCCGCGGCGATCCTGGACCCGGGCTGCGTGGTCCTGGCGGGCGAACTCGGACGCGCGGGCGGCCCCGCCCTGGCGGCCCGCGTCGCCGAGCGACTGGCGAAACTGACCCCGGTCCCGACGGAGATCCGCGCCACGACCCTGGGCGACCCCGCGGTCCTGGCGGGGGCGGAACTGGCGGCCCGGGAGGCCGCGCAGGCGGTGCTGTTCGGGGGCTAGTGCTGTGGCCGGAAAGGTTTGCCGAGTCGCGGCGTCCGGTGCGGTGCATCGCAAGGCGGAGGGCCGTGCCTCGTACTGGACGTACTTGCGCGGTCCGACAACGCGGCGAGGTGCCGTGCCGGGCGTCGCGACACGGTGAACCTTTCCGGTCACAGCACTGGAACGTGTCCGGGGGGATGGGCGCGTCCCGCTACCGCCCGCCCCGCCCCGCCGCGAACTCCGCGAAGGTGGTCCGGCCCGCCGCATGGGACGGGGCCAGGTGGCCGCCCCGCCTGAAGCCCGCGTAGGCCTTGCCCGCCAGGGGGACGGGGAGCACCCGGCGGTGGCGGCCCGTCGCCGCCAGGTAGGTGCGGGCCAGGTCCGGCAGGAGGTGGATCTCCGGGCCGCCCATGTCCGGGACCCGGCCCGACGGGGTCGGGACCGCCAGTTCCGCCAGGCGGTCCGCGACCTCCCCGACGGCGATCGGCTGCACCCGCACCCCGCCGGGCACCGGTACCGGCACGAGCGGCAGCTTCGCCGCCGCGTCCACCAGCTGAGCCACCAGGTCGTGGAACTGCGTCGTGCGCAGGATGGTCACGCCCAGCCCGCACCCCTCCAGCAGCCGCTCGACCTGCAGCTTCCTCCGGTAGTACCCGAGCGGCACCACATCCACCCCGACGATCGAGATGTAGACGATGTTGGTGACGGTCCCCGCCCTCCGGGCCGACTCGACGAGGTTCCGGGTGGCGGTGTCGTCGTCCTTGCCCGCGCCGCGCGTGTTGCTCGCGCAGTGCACGACCACCTCCGCGCCCGCCATGGCCGCGTCCAGCCCGCTCCCGTCGCTGAGGTCGACCGGGTACTCCGTGGCGTGCCGGCTCAGCACGCGGACCTCGTGGCCCGCTTGCCGGAGCCGCGCGACGACCAGCACGCCGAGGGTGCCGGTGCCTCCGGTGACGAGGATGGTGCTCATGGGTCCGCCTTTCGCCGAGGTTCCTTCAGCAGCGGAGACCGGACAGCCCTCAGGGATGTGACAGCTGATGCTGGAGGAATTCCAGCTTCTCCGGGTTGAGTACCGTGCTGAGGCCGCTGACCAGCCCGTTCTCGAATTCCACCAGAAGAACGGCCGTCTCGCCGAAGAGCAGCGCCGGTGATCCGTTGACCTCCGCGATGCTGACCGGCAGGTCCCCGGCGAACTTCTGGAGTACCCCGACCGCGAACCGGGCCACCTTCTCGCGCCCCAGGATCGGCCGCAGCGCCGCGTTGACCACGCCGCCGCCGTCGGAGACGAACCGGACGTCGGCCGTCAGCAGCCCCTCCAGCCGGGCCAGGTCCCCGCCGCGCGCCGCCGTCATGAAGGTTTCCACGAGGCTCTGCCAGCGCTCGGGGTCCGGGGCGAAGCGCCGCTCGGGCCCGTCCGCCCGCTCCGCGGCCACCCGGCCGGCCGCCCGCCGGTAGAGCTGGCGGCAGTTGGCCTCGGTGAGGTCCAGGAGTCCGGCGATCTCCCGGTGGCTGTAGGCGAAGGCCTCGCGCAGTACGTAGACGGCCCGCTCGACCGGCGCGAGCCGTTCCAGCAGCACCAGCAGGGCCATCGACACGCTGTCCCGCTGCTCTGCGGACTCCAGCGGGCCGAGGGTGCCGTCCCCGGTGAGGACGGGTTCGGGGAGCCAGGGGCCGATGTAGGCCTCGCGCCGGACGCGCGCCGAGGTGAGGGTGTTGAGGCACAGGTTCGTGACGACCTTGGCGAGCCAGGCCCCCGGGTGCTCGATGCCCTCGCGGTCCGCGGACGCCCAGCGCAGGTACGCGTCCTGCACGGTGTCCTCGGCCTCCGCGGCGGATCCGAGCATGCGGTAGGCGATGCCGAACATCCGGGGACGGTTTTCCTCGAAGTCCGCGTCGGACGCGGTGACGTGTGTGATCACCTCAGCAGCGTACGAGGCCGGGTGCGGGCGGAACGTGCGAGGACCCGGTGGCCGCCGGGCCACCGGGTCCTCACGTTCACTCATGGATCGGGGTGCCGGGGGTCAGCAGGCGCCCTGGTCCTTCCAGACACCCCATTCACCGGTGGTGCCGGGTTCCTCGTTCTGCGTCCACCACTGGGCCTTCCAGTTGCGGCCCTTGTGGGAGACGACGTTGCCGCTGTTGTAGACCGTGCCCGCGACGTACGCCGGGTTCGTGCAGGTCCCGCCCGGAGGCGTGGTCGGCGGCGGGGTCGTGGGGGGAGTGGTCGGCGGGGTGGTGGGGGGAGTGGTCGGGGGCTGGGTGCCGCCGCCGGGCTGAACCAGCGTCGTACCGCGGGCCAGGTCCCCGGTGAGGGCGTAGGTGGTGCCGGAGATGGTCACCGTCCAGTTGGAGGGCGTGGAGACCGGCAGGTAGTAGTTGAAGGCCAGGTCGACGGAGGCGCCCGGGGCCAGGGTCTGCCAGGCCGGGAGCTTCAGGGAGACCCGCTGGAAGTCGCCCTTGAGACCGCCGACGTTGTTGCCGGTGTGGCCGCTGCTGATCACGGTCGTGCCGAAGCCGGACTGGTCCGAGGCGTTGTTCGGGGCCGAGGTGCCGTAGTCGAACCGGAACTCGGTGCCGCCGGGCAGCGTGGCGTTCGTGTTGTTGGTGATCTTCAGCTTCGGGGTGAGCGGGTAGTTGGAGTCGCCCAGCTTGAACTCGGTGAACTCGGTCCTGATGTCAACGGCCTGGGTCGGCAGGGCGGTCGTGCCCGCCTTCTTCGCGCCGTAGGGGGAGGCCGACTTGAACTTCTGGTACATCGTGTCGGTGAGGGTGTCGCCCACCTCGTACTGGCCCTTGGCCGCGTTGTACGAGTAGTCGCCCGCGAGTTCCCAGACCATCGTGCCGCCGATGCCCTTGTTCACCACGTAGTCGGCCTTGGCGGCCACCGACTGCTCGTCCTCGGTGGAGAGGAAGACCTTCTTCTGTGCGTTCCACAGCCACGGCGCCACCAGGGTGGAGTCGTACTTGCGGACGTAGGTGCCGGTCAGCGTGGTGTTCGCCGGGAAGCCGTACTTGGTGACGTAGTCGCCCACGACACCCTTCTCCAGGTTCTTGGCGTGCCACATCGGGTTGGAGCCCGCCGGGGACTCGGCCCCGTTGGTGTCCTTGTCGTGCCACAGGTTGTCGATGCCGACCGCGCCGTCGCCGCACTTGGTCAGGCCGGCGCCGGCCGGGCAGGTGGTCGCGGGGGCCTTGCCCCATAGCCCGTCGGTGCCGCCCTGCACGTTCTTGAAGCCGCGGGTGTAGTAGGGCAGGCCGATGTTGATGCGGCCGCCGGGCATCGAGCCGCGGAAGTAGTGGTACGCCCAGTCGGTGTTGAGGTAGCCGATGCCGCCGTACTGGGAGGTGGAGTAGACGCCGGCGGCGGCGAGTTCGCCGTCCTTGCCGTCGTCGAAGAGCGAGGCGTTGGGCCCGACGTACTCGTTCCAGGCGCCGTGCAGGTCGTAGGACATGATGTTGACGTAGTCCAGGTACTGCTGGACCTGGAACGTCTCCATGCCGCGCAGCAGGTAGCCGGAGGAGGGGGCGGCGACGGAGAGCAGGTAGTGCTTGCCGTCGGCGGCGCCCGCGCGGTCGAGCTTCTCGCGCAGCGACTTCATCAGGGCCGCGTAGCCCTTGACCAGGCCGGCGCGGCGGGCGTTGGCCAGCTGCCAGTCCAGCGGGTTGCCGGCGTCCTTCATGGTGGTCGGGTACTCGTAGTCGATGTCGACGCCGTTGAACCCGTACGTGCGGATGAACTCGACCGAGGAGTCGGCGAAGGTGTCGATGCCGGCCTGGTTGACGGAGCCGTCGGCGTTGGTGGCCATCGAGTAGAAGCCGCCGGAGGCGACCCGGTTGCCGTCGTCACCGAAGTAGCCGCCGGTCTCCGCCCAGCCGCCGACCGAGATCAGCGTCTTGACGTCCGGGTACTGCTTCTTGAACTTCGTCAGCTGGTTGAAGTGGCCCTTGTAGGGGAGGGCCGGGTCCATCTCGGCGCCGGCGACGCCGGGCCAGGTCATCCCGGTGGCGGCGTTGTTCACGCCGTCCGAGCCGACGGAGATCTTGTTGTCGGCGCCCACGTGGGCGAAGGCGTAGTTCAGGTGGGTGACCTTGGACCACGGGATGTTGTTGGCGAGGTAGGCGGGGGCGCCGTCCTTGCCGGTGCGCCAGCCGGTGAAGTATCCGATGACGCGGCGCTGGTGGTCGGCGCCCATCTTCTCGCGGCCTTCGGAGTCGTAGACCGAGCAGTACGGGACGTCGACACCGGCGGTCTTGTACAGCCCGTCGGGGCGACAGCCCTCGTTGTCGGCCGCGTGCGAGACGCCCGCCGAGAGCCCGCCCACCAGGAGTCCGGCGATTGCGGCGCCGGATGCCAGGAGCATCGCTCTCGTACGTGTGGGGGACAGCATTGTGCCTCCTGGGGAGGGGAGGATGCAGGACACAACTGGACACAACATGAAGCAACAGGACTGGTGCTGAAGCGTGTTGGCCCGTGACGTGCGCACATCTGACGGGCTGTTCCCGGGAAGATGAAGGGAACGTTAAGAGGACTAGACCACCTCGTCAATAGGTCTGGACCAACCCGGCCCCACTTGACAAAGTCCGCACCGGGCGGCGACACGCTGTGAGCCAGGCCACACCACATCACCCGCATGGCGGTGGATCGCCCGTGGCAGACTGGCTGGAGTACCAGTAGCAGCGCACTCCGGGGTCGGTGTAATTCCGAACCGGCGGTTATAGTCCGCGACCCGTCCGCAGCCAGCGGCCGGTTGACCAGGTGAGATTCCTGGACCGACGGTTAAAGTCCGGATGGGAGGCAGTGCGCGGCGGGCCAGTCACCGGTACGCCGCCGTCGGCGGTTCGTCGGCATATCCCTGCGGATATGCCAGGTCGAACCGTTTTTCCGGCCTCGGCGTCCCCTGTGCGCTGTACCGCTTCATCTGTCGTATTCGACAGGCCCCGGAGTCCGTGCCCGATGAGGCAGGAGGACCCGGTGGCGACACACGCCGCGCACGCAGCACCCGACGCGGACACCCGTGCCATGCGACGGGCCATCGAGCTCGCGGCCCGTGGACTCGGCTCCACCAGTCCCAATCCGGTCGTCGGCTGCGTCATCACCGACGCCTGCGGAACGATCGTCGGCGAGGGCTGGCACCAACGGGCAGGCGGCCCGCACGCCGAGATCCACGCCCTGCGCGCAGCGGGCCCTGCCGCCCGCGGCGGCACCGCCTACGTCACCCTCGAACCCTGCAACCACACCGGCCGTACGGGGCCCTGCGCCCAGGCCCTCGCAGCCGCCGGCATCGCCCGCGTGGTCCACGCCGTCTCCGACCCGAACCCGCAGGCCAGCGGCGGCGCCGCCACCCTGCGCGCGGCCGGGATCGACACCGAGGGCGGACTCCTCGCGGACGAGGCCGAGACCGGCAACGCCGCCTGGCTGACCTCCGTACGCCTGGGCCGGCCGCACGTCACCTGGAAGTACGCCGCCACCCTCGACGGCCGCAGCGCCGCCGCGGACGGCAGCAGCCGCTGGATCACCTCCGCCGCGTCCCGCGCCGACGTCCACCGGCTGCGCGCCGAGAGTGACGCCGTCCTGGTCGGCGGCGGCACCCTGCGCGCCGACGACCCGCACCTCGCCGTGCGCGGCCACGAAGGCGCCACGCAGCCCCTGCGGATCGCCCTCGACACCCGCGCCACGATCCCGGCGGGCGCCCGCATCCTCGACGACGCCGCACCCACCCTGCTCGTCGTCGGCGAGGACGCCGACACCCGGCACCTGACCGGCGTCGAACTGCTCCGGCTGCCCCTGCACGACGGCCGCATCGCCGTCCAGGACCTGCTCACCCACCTGAACCTGAGCGGCGTGCGCTCCGTCCTGCTGGAGGGCGGGCCCACACTGGCCGGCGCCTTCCTCAAGGCCGGCGCCGTCGACCGCGTCATCGGCTACCTCGCCCCGGCCCTGCTCGGCGCGGGCCCCGCGGCCCTCGCCGACGCCGGCATCAAGAACATCTCCGGTGCAGTGCGCCTCGACATCACCGAGGCCGTCCGCATCGGCCCCGATCTCCGCATCACCGCAGTCCCCGTCCCCGTCACCCCCGCCACGAAGGAGCACTGAGTGTTCACCGGAATCGTCGAAGAACTGGGCGAGGTCACCGCTGTGGAGCAGCTCGAGGAAGCCTCCCGCTTCCGGCTGCGCGGCCCCCTCGTCACCGAGGACGCCAAGCACGGTGACTCCATCGCGGTCAACGGCGTCTGCCTCACCGTCGTGGAGACCGCGGACGGCGAGTTCACCGCCGACGTCATGCAGGAGACCCTCAACCGCTCCAGCCTCGGCGCCCTGAGCGCCGGCTCCCGGGTCAACCTGGAGCGCCCCATGGCCCTCGGCGGACGCCTCGGCGGTCACCTCGTCCAGGGGCACGTGGACGGCACCGGCGAGATCATCTCCCGGACCCCCTCCGAGCACTGGGAGATCGTCAAGGTCGCCCTCCCGCAGAACCTCTCCCGCTACGTGGTCGAGAAGGGCTCCATCACGGTCGACGGCGTCAGCCTCACCGTGGTCGAGGCCGCCGCCGACTGGTTCACCATCAGCCTCATCCCCACCACGCTGGCGCTGACCACGCTCGGCATCAAGCAGAGCGGCGACCCGGTCAACCTGGAGGTCGACGTCCTCGCGAAGTACGTCGAGCGCCTCCTGGCCGCCGGAGTGGACCCGCTGCACGCGACGGGAGAAGCCCGGTGACCGCCTTGACCTGGCTCAACGCGGAGGCCTTCACCGTCTTCGGCCAGAAGGTCATCTGGTCCGACATGATCGGCAACCTGATGGGCCTGGCCGCGCTCGCCCTCGGCTGGCGCCGCTCCATATGGACCTGGCCCGCCCAGCTCCTCTCCGGCCTGATCCTCATCGCCGCCTACGCCTCCGCCCACCTCGCCGGTGGTGTCGGCAAGCAGCTCCTCGTCATCGGCGTGGCCGTCTGGGGCTGGCGCGCCTGGCAGCTCGGCCGCCAGAAGGCCCAGGACGGCTCCATCGCCGTGCGCACCGCCACCTGGAAGGAGCGCGGACTGCTCCTGGCCGGCGCGGCCCTCGGCACCCTCGCCGTCGGCGGCCTCTTCACGCTCTACCCGGACCTGTCGTGGAGCCCCTGGGCCGACGCGTACATCTTCGTCGGCACCATCGTCGCGATGATCGCCCAGGCCCGCGGCCTCGTCGAGTTCTGGTTCGCCTGGCTCCTCGTCGACCTGGTCGGCGTCCCCCTCGCCTTCAACAACGGCCTGGCCTTCTCCGGCCTCGTCTACGTCGTGTACTTCGCCCTCGTGCTGTGGGGCGCCTACGACTGGTACCAGCGCTCTCGCATCAACCCCGCCCCGGCCCTGGAAGGAGCAACGGCATGACCAGCCTCAAGCCCGTGCCCGACATCCCCGAAGAGACCTTCCGCCTCGACCCCGTCGAGCAGGCCATCCGCGACATCGCGGCGGGCCGCCCCATCGTCGTCGTCGACGACGAGGACCGCGAGAACGAGGGCGACCTCGTCATCGCCGCCGAGAAGGCCACCCCCGAGATCATCGCCTTCATGATGAGCGAGTGCCGCGGCTTGATCTGCGCCCCCATGGAGGGCCCCGAGCTGGACCGGCTCGAACTCCCGCAGATGGTCCAGAACAACACCGAGTCGATGCAGACCGCCTTCACCGTCTCCGTCGACGCGAGCGCCGCCCACGGCGTCTCTACCGGAATCTCGGCCGCCGACCGCGCCACCACCCTGCGGCTGCTCGCCGACGGCGTCTCCGAGCCCGGCGACTTCGTCCGCCCCGGCCACATCTTCCCGCTGCGCGCCAAGCCCGGTGGCGTCCTGGTCCGCAACGGCCACACCGAGGCCGCCGTCGACCTCGCCCGCCTCGCGGGCCTGCGCCCGGCCGGCGCCATCGTGGAGATCGCCGGCGAGGACGGCGTCATGCTGCGCCTGCCCGAGCTGATCCCCTTCGCCCGCAAGCACGGCCTGACGATCATCTCCATCGAGGACCTGATCGCCTACCGCCGCTCCGCCGAGCCCACCGTCCGCCGCGAGGCCGAGGTCAGCCTGCCGACCGCCTTCGGCGACTTCACCGCGTACGGCTACCGCTCCACCGTCGACGGTGTCGAGCACGTCGCCCTCGTCCACGGGGAGATCGGCGACGGCGCCGACGTCCTGGTCCGCATGCACTCCGAATGCCTGACCGGCGACATCTTCGCCTCCCAGCGCTGCGACTGCGGCCCCCAGCTGCACGCCTCCATGGAACGCATCAAGACCGAGGGCCGCGGCGTCGTCGTCTACCTCCGCGGCCACGAGGGCCGCGGCATCGGACTCCTGTCCAAGCTGCGCGCGTACGAGCTCCAGGAGCGCGGCCGCGACACCCTCGACGCAAACCTGGAACTCGGCCTGCCCGCCGACGCCCGTGACTACGGCGCCGGCGCCCAGATCCTCGCCGACCTCGGCGTGCACAGCGTCCGGCTCATGACGAACAACCCCGAGAAGTCCGACGCCCTCGTCCGGCACGGCATCACGGTCACCAGCCGCGAGCCGATGCCCATGGAGGCCGGCGAGCACAACCTGCGGTACCTGCGCACCAAGCGCGACCGGATGGGCCACGACCTGCCCTGGCTGGAAGGGCCCGTGACCACCTCCGCCTGCGGCAACCAGTAGGCACGCACCACCACCCGTACGTACACCCCACCATCCACGCACACCCACGAACCACCGAGGAGCAGAGCTGTGAGCGGCAAGGGCGCACCCGAACTGAGCGTGAAGAACTGCGGAGACCTCCGAGTCGCCGTGATCGCGGCCCAGTGGCACGAGAAGGTCATGGACGGACTGGTCGACGGCGCCCTGCGCGCCCTGCACGAGCTGGGCATCGACGAGCCCACCCTGCTCCGGGTCCCGGGAAGCTTCGAGCTCCCGGTCGTGGCGAAGGTACTGGCGGGTCGCGGCTACGATGCCATCGTCGCCCTCGGAGTGGTCATCCGCGGCGGCACCCCGCACTTCGACTACGTCTGCCAGGGCGTCACCCAGGGCCTGGTACAGGTGTCGATCGACACCGGAGTCCCCGTCGGCTTCGGAGTACTGACCTGCGACAACGACGAGCAGGCGCTGGACCGCGCCGGCCTCGAGGGGTCGAACGAGGACAAGGGGCACGAAGCGGTCACCGCCGCCGTCTCCACGGCCATGACCCTGCGGACCGTCAGCGAACCCTGGCGCTGAGTGGCGACGGGGAACCCCGTATTCTGAGGACCATCATGGCGAACGAACCCTCCAAGACCTTCGAAGAGCTCTTCACCGAGCTCCAGCACAAGGCCGCCAACGGCGACCCCGCTACCTCCCGCACCGCCGAGCTCGTCCACAAGGGCGTCCATGCCATCGGCAAGAAGGTCGTCGAGGAGGCCGCAGAGGTCTGGATGGCCGCCGAGTACGAGGGCAAGGAAGCCGCCGCCGAGGAGATCTCACAGCTGCTCTACCACGTCCAGGTGATGATGGTGGCGCGCGGGATCTCCCTCGACGACGTCTACGCCCACCTCTGAGTCCCGGCACGCACACCCGCCCGTAAACCCGTAATCCACGCACCAAAGGAAGCCCCATGCTGCGCATCGCCGTCCCCAACAAGGGTTCACTCTCCGGACCGGCGTCGGCGATGCTCCATGAGGCCGGCTACCGGATGCGCAAGGAGTCCAAGGAGCTCGTGGTCGTCGACCCCGAGAACGAGGTGGAGTTCTTCTACCTCCGCCCCAAGGACATCGCGATCTACGTCTCCTCGGGCAAGCTCGACATCGGCATCACCGGCCGTGACCTGCTGCTCGACTCCGGCGCCAGCGCCGAGGAGATCCTCCCGCTGAACTTCGGGCGCTCCACCTTCCGCTACGCCACCACCCCCGGCACGGCGAAGGGCCCCGAGGACTTCAGCGGCATGACGATCGCGACCTCGTACGAGGGAATCGTCGCCAAGCACCTCGCCGAGAAGGGCATCGACGCGTCCGTCGTGCACCTCGACGGCGCGGTCGAGACCGCCATCCAGCTCGGCGTCGCCCAGATCATCGCGGACGTCGTCGAGACCGGCACCAGCCTGCGCAACGCGGGCCTCGAGGTCATCGGCGAGCCGATCCTCACCTCCGAGGCCGTCGTCATCCGCGGCAACGGCGCCGACGCCGACGACCCGCAGGTCCAGCAGTTCCTGCGCCGCCTGCAGGGCGTCCTCGTCGCCCGCAGCTACGTGATGATGGACTACGACTGCCGCGCCGAGCACCTGGAGCGCGCGGTCGCCCTCACCCCGGGCCTGGAGTCGCCGACCGTCTCCCCGCTGCACAACGAGGGCTGGGTCGCGGTCCGCGCGATGGTCCCCGCCAAGGAAGCCCAGCGGATCATGGACGACCTGTACGAGCTCGGCGCGCGCGCGATCCTCACCACCTCGATCCACGCCTGCCGCCTCTAGGTCCCGGCGTACCGCACCGGTACGCCGCCCACCGACCCGCACGCCACCTCCAGAAGGCAACGCACCATGGCCGAGTCCGCCGCCCAGCCCGTCACGCCCACCCTGCCGGTCACTTTCCGGCCGACCCGCACCCGGGTCGTCCTGCTGGGCGTCGGCCTCGCCATGTTCACCACCATCACGGCGATCGCCGTGATGCTGGAGAAGCTCAGCCCCGGCGAGCGGATCAGCTTCGTCTTCACCGCCGTCCTGCTGAGCTCCGTACTCGTCCTGCTCAGCCGCCCCAAGGTCGTCGCCGACGAGACCGGCGTCACGGTCGTCAACCTGACCACCACCCGGCGCCTGGAGTGGGCCCAGATCCTGCGGGTCAACCTCCGCCCCGGCGACCCGTGGGTGTTCCTGGACCTCAGCGACGGCACCAGCCTGCCCGCCCTCGGCATCCAGCCGGGCGTCGCCAAGCAGCAGGCCATCGGCGACGCCCGCGCCCTGCGCGCGCTGGCCGAGGCCCGCGGAACGGGCGGACACGACCACTGAGTCGGCCGATCCTCGTCGCCGCGTACCGTTGCGGCCGGGATCTCAATGACTACCCTGGTGGCGGGGCGCAGCTGTGCGCCCTCCCACCGGCCCCGGGACCTCGTGGCCCGTGGGCACCTGCGACTTGAGGAGTGACTCCCTCCAGCAATGGACGGATCGTCCGGTAGTACCCGCGCCGCCCTCCCCCCGGAGGCGGCGGCATGACCATCCCGCTACTCCTGCTCGCGGCGGCCTTCGCCCTCATCCTCGCCAACGGATTCTTCGTGGCCGCCGAATTCGGCCTCGTCACCGTGGAGCGACCCGAGGCCGAGCGCGCCGCAGCCGACGGTGACCGCCGTGCCCGTACGGTGGTCAAGGCCCTGCGGGAGCTGTCCTTCCAGCTCTCCGGCACCCAGCTCGGCATCACCATCACCTCCCTCGTGGTCGGCATGCTCGCCGAGCCGGCCCTCGCCGCACTGCTGGCCGGGCCGCTCGCCGCGACGGGCCTCCCGAAGGGAGCCGTCCCCGGCGTCGCCGTCGTCATCGGCATGCTGCTCGCCTCCGCCGTCCAGATGGTCGTCGGCGAGCTCGTACCGAAGAACTGGGCGGTCTCCCGGCCGCTCCAGGTCGCCCGCTTCGTCGCCGGCCCCCAGCACGCCTTCTCCCGCGTCTTCCGTCCGGTCATCGCCGGACTCAACGCCGTGGCCAACCGCCTCGTGCGGGCGCTCGGCGTGGAACCGACCGAGGAGATGGCCTCCGCCCGGACCCCCGGCGAACTGCTCTCCCTGGTCCGCCATTCGGCCCAGGCCGGCGCCCTGGAACAGGACACCGCCGACCTCTTCGTACGGACCCTCTCGCTGGGCGATCTCACGGCCCAGCACGTCATGACCCCGCGGGTGAAGGTCAGCGCCCTGATGCACACGGCCACCGCGGCCGACGTGCTCAACCTGACCCGGGCCACCGGCCTGTCCCGCTTCCCGGTCTACCGCGACCGCATCGACGAGATCACCGGCGTGGTCCACCTCAAGGACGCCCTCGCCGTGCCCGAGCGGGAACGCGACCGCACCTCCGTGAGCCGGATCTGCGTCGCCCCGCTGCTGGTGCCCGGCTCCCTGCCGGTGCAGCCGCTGCTGGAGCGCCTGCGCAGCGAGCAGCCGATGGCCGTGGTCGTCGACGAGTACGGCGGCACCGCCGGTGTCGTCACGCTGGAGGACATCGTGGAGGAGCTCGTCGGCGAGGTCCGCGACGAGCACGACTTCGCCGAGGACGAGACCCCCGAACTGGCCGCTGTCGCGGCCGAGGACGGCCGCCCCTCCTGGGAGGCCGACGGCAGCTGCCGCGTGCAGACCCTGCGCCGGATAGGCCTGGAAGTGCCCGAAGGACCGTACGAGACCGTCGCCGGCCTCGTCGCCGACCTCCTCGGCCGGATCCCCGCCCCCGGGGACCGTGCGGAGCTGCCCGGCTGGAAGCTCTCCGTCCGCCGCGTCGGCCGCAACCGCGCGGAACGCGTCCGGCTGGTCCGGCTGACGGCGGTGCCCGCGGCCGCCGCCCACCGGCCCGCCTCGGCGGCCGACGGCGCCGCCGTGCTCGAACCGCAGCGGGCCGAGCTGGAAGGCGCCGCCCGATGAACGCGCTCCAGCTCCTCTTCGCCCTGCTCCTGGTCCTCGCCAACGGCTTCTTCGTCGGCGCCGAGTTCGCGCTCGTCTCCGTACGCCGCAGCCAGATCGAGCCCCTCGCGGCCGAGTCCAAACGGGCCCGCCAGGTGCTCCACGGCCTGGAGAACCTGCCCCGCATGATGGCCGCGGCGCAGTTCGGCATCACCATGTGCTCGCTCACCCTCGGCGCGGTCGCCGAGCCCACCGTGGCCCGGCTGCTGGAGCCCGTCTTCCACGCCGTCCACGTACCGCAGGGGCTGATCCACCCGCTGGGCTACGCCTTCGCGCTCAGCGCCGTGGTCTTCCTGCACCTGGTCATCGGCGAGATGGTGCCGAAGAACCTGGCCATGGCCGCCCCCGAGAAGACCGCCCTGTGGTTCAGCCCCGGCCTGGTCGCCTTCGCCCGCCTGTGCGGGCCGGTCACCACCGCGCTCGGCGCCTGCGCCAAGCTCGTCCTGAAGCTCTTCAAGGTGGAGCCCAAGGACGAGGTCGAGGCCGTCTACACCTCCGCCCAGCTGGGCCGCCTCCTCAAGGACTCCCGGCAGGCCGGGCTCCTGGAACCGGTCGAGCAGGAGCGTCTGGAGGACGCACTGGAACTGGGCAGCCGCCCCGTCACCGACGTCCTCCTCGGCCCGGACCGCCTGGTCACGGTCGGCCCCTCGGTGACCCCGCGCCAGATCGAGCAGCTCACGGTGCGCACCGGGTACTCCCGGTTCCCCGTCCGCGCGGAGAGCGGCGCCTTCATGGGCTACCTGCACGTCAAGGACGTACTGGACCTGGAGGACCGGGAGCGGGCCGTACCCCAGCGGGTCTGGCGCCGGATGACCACACTGTGCGCCACGGTCCCGCTGGACGACGCCCTCGGCGTCATGCGCCGGGACGCCACGCACCTGGCGCAGGTGGCGGACGCGGGGGGCCGGGTCCTCGGCCTGGTCGCCCTGGAGGACGTCCTGGAAATGCTGGTGGGCGAGGTCCGGGACCCGGCCCACCGCTCGTACGTCCGCGGCGCCTAGCCGGCCGGAAGCTCCCGGGGCCGAGCCCCGGGAGCTTCCGGCCCGCCGGCAATCGGGGTGCGGCCCCGGGCTACAGCGTCGGCGGGTCCGGGCGTTCCTGGGGTCCGCGGCCCGACAGGACCTCCCCGTACGCCTGCATCAGGTCCGGCAGCCGGAGGGTGGCCAGGTCGTCCCGCGACGGCTCACCGGCGAAGCCCGCCAGCCGCAGATCCCGGTACGCGCAGCTCTTCTCGTACAGGGTCCGCAGGAAACGCCCGTTGCCGAGCTCGTCGATCCAGCCCTGCTCCACCACATGAGCGCTGATGCTGCGCAGCTCCTCCAGCGCCTCCTCGTCCCAGTGGTCCCCGTTCGCGTCCGCCAGCACCCCGCCGATCGCGGTCAGCTCCGGCGGCCGGTAGCTGGGGAAGTCCACGCGGGTGGTGAAGCGCGAGGACAGCCCCGGATTGGCGGCCAGCAGCCGGTCCATCCCGGCCGGGTAACCCGCGAGGATCACCACCAGGTGGTCCCGGTTGTCCTCGGCCCGCTTCAGCAGCACCTGCAGGGCCTCGTCGCCGTACGCGTCGCCCTTGCTGTAGCCCGAGTTCGACAGCGAATACGCCTCGTCCACGAACAGCACCCCGCCGATCGCCGAATCGATCAGCTCGTTCGCCTTCACCGCGGTCTGCCCGAGGAACTCGCCCACGAGGTCCGCCCGCTGGGCCTCCACCAGATGGTCGCCGCCCAGCAGGCCCAGCGCGTAGAAGACCCGGCCCAGGATCCGCGCCACCGTCGTCTTGCCCGTACCGGAGGGCCCGGAGAACACGAAGTGCCGCTTCGGCGGCTGCACCGGCAGTCCCTGCCCGGCCCTCAGCCGCGCCATGTGCAACTGCGCGGACAGCGCCTTCACCTGCCGCTTCACCGGCTCCAGGCCCACCATCCGCTCCAGCTCCGCCAGAGCATCGGCGAGCGCCGCAGGGTCCGCCGGCCCGGCCGGCAACCCCTCGGGCGTGCCCTGCGGCGGCACGGGCACCTTGCGCCGCGCGCCCTCCACCCGTCCCGCCGGGGGAGTGGGCGGAGTCAGCGGATCGGGCTCCACCTGGCCGTCCGCCGCGATGTCCTGGACGGGCCCGCCGCCCAGCGCGACCGCCGCGAAGTCCCCGCCCGCGGGGGACGGGCCGTGCCCGCCGAGGGCCCCGTACCCGGCATACCCGGCCAGGCCCGCCAGATCGGCCATGCCGTCCGTGTCGTCGCCGTCCTCGATGGCCGTCAGCCGGGCCGCGGTGTCCATGAACGCGGGATCCACCCGGTGCACCGCCCGGTACAGCGGCAGGGCCGCCGCGGTGCGCCCGGTGCCCTCCCGGGCCCGCGCCAGCCAGTACCGCAGCTCCTTGCGCTGGGGCTGCTCGCTGCGACAGCGCATCAGCGCCGCCGCCAGCATCGGCTCCGCCTGCCCGTACATCTCCAGCCGGACCCGCGCCATCCCGCCGAACAGCCCGGCCTCGATGCCCAGCAGCGGATCGTTCACCAGCGGCTCGGTCTGGCGGACCAGCTGCTCCCAGTCCTTGACCAGATAGGCCCGGCAGGCGTGCAGGAACCGTACCTGGGCGTCGGTGTCCACCGGCGGCAGTGCGGCCAATGCCTGGTCCAGCTCGGGCACATGGCGGCCGTCGAGCCAGTGCGAGGCGTGGGCGAGGAGCAGATCGCGCCGGCTCTCCAGAACCGGCTGCACCCACCAGCCCAGCCAGTACCAGGAGTTCAGCGTCCGCCCGTGCCGGGCGCGCTGCTCGCCGAACCGGTCCCGGTGGGCGTACATCCGGAGTAACGCGTTGCCGGTGTCGACCCGGAGCGCGTGCAGTCCCAGCCATGCGTCGGCCATGGAGGGGTCGAGTCGTACGGCCGCCCGGAACTCCTCCTCGGCCTGCGGATAGGCGCCCATGGTGCAGGCGTCGACCCCGCGCAGCCAGGCGAGTTCGGCCGGGGCGTGCATGCTGCCCGGCGTGCCGAAATCCATCACGTCCCCCACAAGCCTGCCCCCGTGGTGCGCGGCAACCTCCGTGACGAGCACATGAGTTGCCCACTGCGCCGATGAAATCAGGGCTGCATCGTACCTGCGGTCACGCACCTTACGTAGGGCGCGACAAGGCCTGTTCCGGCGTGCGCCCCCGGGCCGCTCGGTGACTCAGGGTGAAGATTCGGGGTGGACCGGCCCCGCGCGAAGCCGCCGTGGAGGGGGTTCGCGGGCAGAACGAAGCCCCCGATCACGGGGGAACAACCGGGGGCTTCGGATCCGCGGCGGCCTGTAAAGGCCTCGCATTGAGAACGTAAGGCCGCCGCGGGCCCCGGGTCAAGCGGGTCCGGTCGAGGCCCGGCGGAGGTGATGCGAGGGGGCGTTCAGGCCCGGGGGAGGTCGTCACTCCCGGTGATGAAAGGGGAGGTTCCTGCCGTCGCTCGGGCCCCGGAAGACCACTCGTATCCCGTACCGCTCTGGCGTACCAGGGTGTCGGCGAAGGGGCGCGAAGGGTCATTGGAGAAGTGCGCGCGCTCCGCGCGCTCCCATCCGTCCCAGAAGTCGGAAAGTTCACGCCCGTCCCGGTTTCGCCCCCGTTGCCAGGACTGCTCGCAGGGCGTCTCCATCCACAGCAGCCGCGCCAGACGGGGGCGCAGCGCCCGCCGTCCGGCCCCGACACCCTCGACCAGCAGCACGGGTGCCGGGTCCAGCACCCGCTCCGGCCCGAACCGGCGCGCCACCCAGTCGTACGGGGCCCAGTGCGCGGGCCGTCCCGCGGCGAGCGGCTCCAGCACCTGCGCGCGCAGCCGCTGCTCCCAGCCGAACAGCTCCTCATGGGTCGCCACGTCATCGAGGTGAAGGACGGGCGCCCCCAGCACCTCGGCGAGCCGCCCCGCGAAGGTGCTCTTCCCGGACCCGGCGTGCCCGTCGATCCCGATCAGGCGCACCGGACCGAGGGAGGGCGGCAGGGCCGCGAGCTCCCGCGCGAGTGACTCAAGCGACTGCTGCGGCTCCACCCGACCAGCCTAGACAAGCCCGACACGACCCGTGGCTTCGGGTCGCCGCCGCCGGGAACTGGAAGGGTGATGCCACCAAAGCGCCACCGAAGTGCCGACCCACCCTGGGGGAACACGCGATGACCGAAGCCACGCCGCGCAGGGCCGTACTCGTCGCCGCGCTCGCGGTCGCCACCGCGGCCACCGCCGCCACCGTCTCCGGCGGCAGCGCCTCGGCGGCGACCCCGCCCACCCCGCCCACCCCTCCCGCCCCGCGGGCCCCGGGCCGCACCGTCGACAACCGCTTCTGGTACTCCTACGCCCACTGGCTCGCCGGCACCCACCGCGGCACGATCGCCGTCGGCGGCTCCCGCCCCGGCCTGGAGATCGCCGCGGCCGTCGGCCGCACCGAGTACGCCGACCCGCACACCGGGAAGAAGAGCACCTGGGAGTACGCCACCTGGACCTCCCCGGTGCACCACTCCACCGTCCCGGCCACCGAGGCCATCGCCTCCTGGAACGCCCGCACCCCGGCCGGCACCTGGATCCAGATCGAACTGCGAGGCACCTACACCGACGGCACGGCCACCCCCTGGTACGTGATGGGCCGCTGGGCCTCCGGCGACGGCGACATCCGCCGCACCTCGGTGGACGGCCAGTCCGACGGACGGTCCACCGTCTGGACCGACACCCTGGCCCTCGACGCGGGAGCCGCGACCGCCGGCCTGCGGCTCGCGGCCTGGCAGCTGCGGTTCACCCTCCACCGCAGGCCCGGCGCCGAGCGCGGACCCACCGTCCGCCTCGCGGGCGCCATGGTCTCCGACGTCCCGGACCGCTTCACCGTCCCTGCCTCCACCCCCTCCGCCCGCACCGCCCACGAGCTGAAGGTCCCGCGCTACTCGCAGGAGGTCCACGCGGGCCAGTACCCCGAGTACGACAACGGCGGCGAGGCCTGGTGCAGCCCCACCTCCTCCCAGATGATCATCGAGTACTGGGGCGGCAGGGCCGACGCCACCGCGCTGACCTGGGTGAACCCGGATTACGCCGACCCGCAGATCTGCCACGCGGCCCGTTCCACGTACGACGCCGCCTACAAGGGCTGCGGCAACTGGCCCTTCAACGCCGCCTACGCCGGCACCTACCGCGATCTGGCCGGAGTCGTCACCCGCCTCACCTCCCTGACCGACCTGGAGACCCTGGTCCGGGCCGGCATCCCGGTGATCACCTCCCAGTCCTTCCGTCCGGACGAGCTCACGGGCGCGGGCTACGGCACCGCAGGCCACCTGATGACCGTCATCGGCTTCACCGCCGCCGGGGACGTGATCGCCAATGACCCCAACTCGCCCGACAACCCCGCCGTGCGCCGCGTCTACCGGCGCTCCGAATGGGAGAACATCTGGCTGCGCACCCAGCGGGTGGGAGTCTCCGGAAAGGTCACCTCGGGTTCCGGGGGCGTCTGTTACCTCTACGCCCCGGCCCTCCCGAGCCGGGCGCAGGTCCGCGCGCTGCGGGCGGTGGGGGTGTTGTGAGAGGGCCGCGAATTTGCCCGTTGACCAAGCGGCACGGGTAAGCGGAACATAGTGGGGTAAATGGCACATAAAGGCTTCTCAGTAGGAGGCGGCCCGCCATGACCACCCATCCCAGCATCGAGCACCACCCGGACCTCGCCGAGATGCGCACTCGGTTCGAGCGGGTGACCACGACTCCCGCCGCGCAGGCCGTCGAAGCACTCGCCCTGATCACGGGCCTGTACCTGGCTGCCTCGCCGTGGATCGCAGGATTCAGCGGCCTCACCCCGCTGGCCATCAACAACCTGATCGCCGGCCTCGCCTTCTGCCTGTGCATGAGCGGTCTGGGTTCCGCCTACGAGCGCACCCACGCGATGGCGTGGACGGCGGTCGCCCTCGGTGCGTGGACGATCATCGCCCCGTGGGCCATCGCCGGAGAGATGGACACGACCCGAACGGTGGTCAGCAACGTGATCGCCGGAGGCGTCGCACTGTGCCTCGGCCTCGCGATGGCGGGTATGGCGGGCCGGAACCGCGAGACCCGCGTCTGACCGGGCGTCGGAGAGAACGCCGGACCGGGGTGCCGGGCATCCGCGCCGGACACCGGGCACCGGACGAGGAGCGCGCCGGGTCCCTGCCGAAGAGGCCGGGGCCCGGCCGCATGCCGTCCGGACCTGTCCATTTATGTCTGCGTTTGCGTGATGCATGCCACCCATGACGTCCCTACCGCGAAAGCCGCGAACGCTGGCACATTGGACGCCATGACTGCCGACAGCGCCGCCCCGACCGCCGCCCCCCGGAACCTCGTCCGCACCGGAGGCCCCAAGGACGACTCCGCCTGGCTGGAGCACGTGCTCGGCTGGACCCTCGTGGTCGTCGTCGCCATGTTCGTCACCCAGGTCGGCTGGCTCTGAGACCCTCCCGGCCGCAGGCCGCGAGGCCCCCGGCCGCAGCCCGTCGCCGACGATCACCACCGAGGCGCAGGCCGACCACCACCGGCGGCGCGGCACCCAGGTCTGCCATACTGCGGGCTTCCTGTGGCAGTTCGAGGCTAGGGTCGAATTTGAATAATAGTCAACAGCGCGGAGCGACCGTTCGATCCCAGGTGCGCAAGGCCGAACTCATAGCGACCGGGCGCAAATTGTTCGCCGACACCTCGTACGACGCGCTCTCCATGGACGACATCGCCAAACACGCGGGCGTCGCCAAAGGGCTGATCTACTACTACTTCACCAACAAACGCGGCTACTACCTCGCCATCGTCGAGGACTCCGTCGCCGAGCTCGTCGCCCGGGCCGGCGGCGACACCGACCTCCCCAACGCCGAGCGCGTCCGCCGCACCATCGACGGCTACCTGTACTACGCCGAGCACCACCGCGCCGCCTACCGCACGATCGTCACCGGCGGCGTCGGATCCGACGCCGAGGTGCTCGCCATCCGCGACGCCGTCCGCGAGGAGCTCGTCGCCACCATCGCCGAGGGCGCGTACGGGCACCGGGCCCTCCCTCCCCTCGCCCGGCTCGCCCTCGTCGGCTGGCTCTCCGGCGTCGAGGGGGCCACCCTGGACTGGATCGGCGCACTGGATGCCCCGGACCAGCCCGACCGTGCCGTGCTCGGGGCCCTGCTGGTGCGCCAGCTGCGCGCGACACTGATGGTGATCGAGGAGTTCGTCCCGGAGTGTCCGGCACCTCCCGTTCCCGAAGGACCGTTCGGTCAGCTCGGTGATCTTGCCCCGGTGACGGGAAGCCCCTGATCGGGCATACTCAAGCCGCCGCAGCCTCTGAACAGCCCCTTCCGTGATCCGGGAGGGCAACATCGGCTGTGGGAGAACCGAGACCCGGCGCCGCGTCCCACACCTCACGCGTCGCCGCCGTGCCCGACCAGGGAGGAGAGCGCCGCCATGACAGACCGCGCCCCGCAGACGGTGGACCGACAGCTGCCCACCGAGGAGTCCCGGGACCTCCTCGCCCTCGTACGCGAGATCGCGCAGCGGGAGATCCGCCCCAAGGCAGCCGAGGAGGAGGACTCCGGCCGCTTCCCGCGGGAGGTCTTCACCCTGCTCTCGGAGGCCGGACTGCTCGGTCTCCCGTACCCCGGGGAATTCGGCGGCGGTGAGCAGCCCTACGAGGTCTACCTCCAGGTCCTGGAGGAGCTCGCCGCGGCCCGCCTGACCGTCGGGCTCGGAGTCAGCGTGCACTCCCTCGCCTGCCACGGCCTCGCCGGCTACGGCACCAAGGAGCAGCAGAGCGCCCACCTGCCCGAGATGCTCGGCGGCGGCCTCCTGGGCGCCTACTGCCTCTCCGAGCCGGCCGCCGGCTCCGACGCGGCCTCGCTCACCACCAAGGCGGTGCGCGACGGCGACGACTGGATCATCACCGGCACCAAGGCCTGGATCACCCACGGCGGAGTCGCCGACTTCTACACCGTCCTCGCGCGGACCGGCGCCGCGGGCCCCAAGGGCATCACGGCCTTCCTGGTCCCCGGGGACGTGGAGGGCCTGACCTCGGCCGTGCCCGAGAAGAAGATGGGCATGAAGGGCTCGCCCACCGCCCAGCTGCACTTCGACGGCGTACGCGTCCCCGACGCCCGCCGCATCGGCGAGGAGGGGCAGGGCTTCACCATCGCCCTGGCCGCCCTGGACGCCGGCCGGCTGGGCATCGCGGCCTGCGCCATCGGCGTGGCCCAGGCCGCGCTGGACGAGGCACTGGCGTACGCCCTGGACCGCAAGCAGTTCGGACACCCGATCGCGGACTTCCAGGGGCTGCGCTTCATGCTGGCCGACATGGCCACCAAGATCGAGGCGGGCCGGGCGCTGTACCTCGCGGCGGCGCGGCTGCGCGACGCGGGCAAGCCGTTCTCCCGCCAGGCGGCCATGGCGAAGCTGTTCTGCACGGACGCGGCGATGTCGGTCACCACGGACGCGGTGCAGGTCCTGGGCGGCTACGGCTACACGGCGGACTTCCCCGTCGAGCGGCTGATGCGCGAGGCGAAGGTGCTCCAGATCGTCGAGGGCACCAACCAGATCCAGCGCATGGTCATCGCCCGCCACCTGGCGGGCCCGGAGACGCGCTGACCTCGGTCAGTACAGCCCGCTGCTGCTGGTGGGCCACACCGGGGAGGACGTGAGCCGCGACCACTCCGGGTCACGCCGGCCGGGCAGAGTCCGGCCGGCGTCCGCCCATCGCGCCAGCAGATCGCGATAGATCGGCGGATCGGGAGCCTGCTGCGGCTGCTCACGCGGACGCTGAACCGATTCTTCGAAACCCGGCGTCACCGGGCGACGCCTTCGGCCCGTTGAAGACTGAAGCATGGTCATACCCGGCCAACGCGGAACCGAAGGGCCGGGTAATCGCCCCCGGGGTGCGGCTATCCGTTCGAGATGTCGCCGGGGGGCGGGGTGGGGGCGGGGGCGGGCGGAGCGCGGCGGTGAGGCGCGGCAGGGGCTCCGGGGGCGGGATCTTGCTTGACCGGCATCGGAGATGCGTATGGGGGTTTCCCGTCAGTCTCATCGTCTCTCCGTGTCGGGCCGGCCCCTCAAGGGCGCTCCTTCGTCGCGTCGCTACGCGATGGCCTGCGGCCACCCTTGACCGACCGTCCCGCCCCGGACATACGAAGACTGTCGGGAAGCCCCCAAAAGAACGAGCCGGTCCGAGCTTCCAAGGACGGGGCGGCCGGAGAAGCCCTGCCCGGTCGGGCGCGAAAGGGCACCTTCCCGAGGCGGGGCCCATCCGGACCAGGGCCCGGGTCGGGGGAAGCGCGTCCAATCGCTACGCGCTCCCCACGTCTCAGCGTCCGACCACCGCCCTGGGCTGGACATAGGCCGCCCACGGCCTCGGTTCCTCTGTCGAGATGCGTCCGGCGACCGTCTGGAGCCCGGCATAAGCCGCCTCAGATCGCTACGCGCTTCTCCTGGACTGCGACCGGCGGCCGGCAAGGCCTGATGCCTCGGCTATTCCGTCGTGGATCCGGGTCAGTGCACAAGTGACACCACAAACCCATCTCCAAACAGGGGCAATTGGGGCAAACGGTCGGCGATTCGAGCGGTCCGCTCTCGCTGACCCCACTCCACGACGAAATAGCCGCTGTTAGGCGTTTTTCCACCCCGGACAGCCCTCAGACGCCCTCCATGAGGGGCAGTGGGGCGTCTTGGGCGGCCTATGTCCAGCCCAAGACGGTCGTCGGACGCTGAGAGATGAGGAGCGCGTAGCGATTGGACGCGCCCACCGACCCGGCCGGTATTGCGCATGGGCCCCGCCTCGGGAAGAAGCCTCACCCCCGACCGGGCAGGGCATCTCCGACCACCCCGCCCCTGTCTTGATAGCCCGGCCCGTTCCTTTGGGGGCTTCCCGACAGTCTTCGTATGTCCGGGGCGGGACGGTCGGTCAAGGGTGGCCGCAGGCCATCGCGTAGCGACGCGACCGTAGGGAGCGCCCTTGAGGGGCCGGCCCGACACGGAGAGACGATGAGACTGACGGGAAACCCCCATACACATCTCTGATGCCGGTCAGGCGAGATCCCGCGCACCGGAGCCCCTGCCGCGCCCTCCGTCGCCGCCCGCCCGCTCCCGCCCCCGGCACACCGCGCCGTCCTGTCAACGCGTGCCAGAAGTCTGGCCCCGGGCCCCATTTCTGACGTACCGTCATATCCGCTTGAGCCGCCCCCCGCAGCCCGCCTCGCAGCCCGCCCCGCAGCTCGTCACCCTGCTCGCCCGAGCCGTCCGTCCCGGAGGTCCGCCATGCCCGTCGACCGGCCCGTCGCCCTCGACGAATACCCCATCCACCAGGCACCCTTGTCGATGAAGCACCTCGTCAGCGGTGACCGGAACGCCTACGACCGCTGCATCTTCCACGTCTTCGACCACGCCGGCCGCGCCGTCCTGATCCTCGGCCTCGGCGTCTACCCCAACGCCGGGGTCATCGACGCCTACGCCACCCTCCGCATCGGCGACGAGCTCCTCGCCGTCCGGGCCTCCGACGCACTCACCGACGACCGGATGAACCTCTCGGTCGGGCCCCTGTCCATCACCGTCGACGTGCCGCTCAAGAAGCTCACGCTGCGCTGCGCCCCCGATCCGGCAGACCCGCACGGGCTCTCGTACGACATCACCTGGACCGCCGAGTTCCCTGCCGTCTGGGAGCCGCACCACATCCAGCGGCGCGGTGACCGCCTCATGCTGGAAGGGCGCCGCTTCGTCCAGGCCGGCCAGGTCGCCGGCACCATACGGGCCAAGGGTGAGGAGTTCGCCCTCGCGCCGGGGGAGTGGACCGGTACCCGCGACCGGAGTTGGGGCGTGCGGCCGATTCCCGGCGAGGAGGGCGGGCGCGCGGCCGAGGAACACCGTCCCGAGGGCTTCCACTGGCTGTGGGTCCCGGTCCGTTTCGAGGACCGCTTCCTCATGGTCATCGCCCAGGAGGACGCCGACGGCCACCGCACTCTGAACGAAGCCGTGCAGGTCTTTCCCGACGGCAGCGGCCGGGGCGACGTCCAACTCGGCTGGCCGCACACCGAGATCCGCTACCGGCCCGGCGGCCGTCACCCCGAGAGCGCGGTCATCCACCTCACCGACCCCTCCCGCAAGCCCCTGGAACTGGGAGTGGAGATCCTCAACTCCTCCCCGCTCGCCGTCGGCGCCGGCTACCCGCCAGCCGGTGACTGGCAGCACGGCACCTGGCAGGGCCGGGGCTGGACCGACCGTCGCATCTACGACCTCTCCGACCCCGCGGCCCATCCGATGGCCGCCTTCGGGGTGACCGACCACTCGGCCCGCTTCACCCTCGACGGGCAGATCGGCCACGGCATCTTCGAGCACGGCAGCTTCGGCCGCCACGACCCGAGCGGCTTCGCCGACTACTCCTCCGTCGCCCAGTAGGCCGGTCAAGCCGGTCAGGACCAGTACGAAAGGGGCTCACCCCATGGCCACTGCACCACGTCCGCGTACCTCCACCCGGGAGCCCGAGGAGCTCGGCCGCCGTCTCGCCGCCTGGCTGGACACCAGGCTCCCCGGCGCGAAGGTCACCAACGTCTCCGTCCCCGGGTCCAACGGGATGTCGAGCGAGACCCTGCTCTTCGACATAGAGCACCCCGACACCCCGCTCCGCGCCTGCGCGCTGCGGCTCGCCGCCGACCCGGCCGCCTACACCGTCTTCCCGACGTACGACATGCCGCGCCAGCACCGCGTGATGAGCCTGGTCGCCGAGCACACGGACCTGCCCGTTCCGCGCGTGCAGTGGCTGGAGGCGGATCCGGGGCCGCTGGGGGCACCGTTCTTCGTGATGGCCCGTGCGGAGGGCCGGGTCCCGCCCGACGTGATGCCCTACACCTACGAGGGCAACTGGCTGCACGCCGCCACCGACGCCGAGCGCGCCGTCCTGCAGGAGGCGAGCATCTCGCTGCTCGCGCGCCTGCACGACCAGTTCCCGGCCAAGGAGGCCGAGTTCCTCCTTCCGGAGGGCGAGGGCACACCCCTGCGCCGGCACGTGGACTCCCAACGCGCCTACTACTCCTGGGTAGTGGGCGGACTCGCGCCCTCCCCGCTCATCGAGCGGGCGTTCGCCCGCCTGGAGGAGCTGTGGCCGCGGGAGGAGGGCCCCGCCGTCCTCAACTGGGGGGACGCCCGCATCGGCAATGTCATTTACGACGGGTTCACGCCGGTGGCCGTGCTGGACTGGGAGATGGCGGCGTACGCGCCGCGCGAGGTGGACCTGGGCTGGACCGTCTACCTGCACCGGTTCTTCCAGGACCTCACCGTCGGCTTCGGCCAGCCCGGCCTGCCGGACTTCCTGCGCCGCGAGGACCTGGAGTGCAGGTACGCCGAACTCACCGGGCACACTCCGCAGGACATGGAGTTCCACACCCTCTACGCGGCCCTGCGCCACGGGATCGTGATGCTGCGCATCGCCTACCGGCAGGCGCACTTCGGTGAGGTCGAGGTCCCGGCGGATCCGGACAGCCTGATCCTGCACCACGCCAGCCTGGCCGCCATGGTGCAGGGGACGTACTGGTAGGGGAGCAGGGAGAGGGAGCAGGGGACGGTGCAGCGGTAGGGGAGCCGGGCGCCAGGCGGCCGTCAGGCCGCCTGGGCGTGCTGCTGCTGCGTCTGCGGTCGCGGCAGCACGGGGCTCACCACGCGGACGGGGCGCGAGCCGGGGCCGCCGACGTGCGAGAAGGGCTGCGTCCGCCAGTCCAGACCCTGGGGCAGGGCCGACAGGACGACCGGTTCCGGCTCCTGCGCCTCCACCGGCTGGATCATGCCGACGGTGGGCAGCGCGTCGGTGGCGGGCCGCCCGGTGCCCGCACAGACGGTGAGGCCGAAGGGGTTCCACGGGGTCAGGCACAGGGCGTGCTGCGGCAGGTACTCCTCGTCCGCGACGAGGGCGATCGACTGGCCGCAGTCGGGGCAGATCGCGTGGTGGATCTCGAACCCCTCGGCTTCGTCGAGGTACTCGCCGTCCGCGCCGTCGTCCGGGTACGTGCCGTTCCCGTGATCGTGCAGTTCCAGGGGCTCCGGTTCGGTGCGACCGGCGCGCTTGGTATTCAGCATGGATGTACTCCCCCTTGGATGGGCCGGGCGGGCAGGTTCTTCGGCCTCGGCCACAGCAACCAATTCCCGTCGAGCGTCACGAGTAACCACAACAGACAGGCCTCCACCTGCATACCCCTGTGGCCTTGGTCACATGCCTGGCGCAGATGCCTCCAGTGGGCGGACAGCACTGGGCCTGAAGCGCCCTTGGGCCGTAAGTTGAGCGGCTATGAGCGCAATGGAGGAGCTGGACCGCCAGATCGTTGATCTGCTCGTGCGGGACGGGCGGATGAGCTACACGGATCTGGGCAAGGCCACGGGACTGTCCACGTCGGCAGTCCATCAGCGAGTACGACGTCTGGAGCAGCGCGGGGTGATCCGCGGCTACGCGGCCGTGGTCGATCCGGAGGCCGTCGGCCTGCCGCTGACCGCGTTCATCTCGGTGAAGCCCTTCGACCCGAGCGCCCCGGACGACATCGCCGACCGGCTCGCCGGGGTTCCCGAGATCGAGGCCTGCCACAGCGTCGCGGGCGACGAGAACTACATCCTGAAGGTGCGCGTCGCCACCCCCCTGGAGCTGGAAGACCTCCTGGGCCGGCTCCGCGCCCTCGCCCACGTCTCGACGCGTACGACGGTCGTCCTCTCCACCCCCTACGAGGCCCGCCCGCCCCGCGTCTGAGCGGGGACCCGGTGGTCGGGGCGGGACGGGCGACGCGGGACACTGGTCGGCATGACTGACCGCACCGCCCACTCCGCCGATGCCGCCGGAGCACCGACCAGGACCGTCCTCCTCCGCGGGGGCGAGGTCCACAGCCCCGCCGACCCCTTCGCCACCGCGATGGTGGTCGAGCGCGGCCGTATCGCCTGGGTGGGTTCCGAGGGCGCTGCCGACGCCTTCGCGCAGGGCGTGGACGAGGTCGTCGACCTCGGCGGGGCTCTCGTCACGCCCGCCTTCACCGACGCCCACGTCCACACCACCTCCGCGGGCCTGGCCCTGACCGGGCTGGACCTCACCGGAGCGCGTTCCCTGTCCGCCGCGCTGGACCTCGTACGGGCGTACGCCGCGTGCAGGCCGGCCGACCGGGTGCTCCTCGGGCACGGCTGGGACGCGGCCCGCTGGCCCGAGCGCCGCGCGCCGCACCGCGCCGAGCTCGACGAGGCCACCGGCGGCCGCCCGCTCTACCTCAGCCGCGTCGACGTGCACTCGGCCGTGGTCACCACCGCCCTGCTCGCCCTCGTACCCGGCGTACGGCCCGACGGCGACCGGCCGCTGACCGCCGACGACCACCACGCCGTGCGGCGGGCCGCGCTGGCCGCGGTCACCCCCGCCCAGCGGACCGAGGCCCAGCGGGCCGCCCTCGACCGGGCCGCCTCCCTCGGCATCGGCTCCGTGCACGAGTGCGGCGGGCCCGAGATCTCCTCCGCCGAGGACTTCACGGGGCTGCTGACCCTGGCCGCCGAGCGGCCCGGGCCGCGCGTCTTCGGGTACTGGGCCGACCGGGACCTCGCACTGGCCAGGGAGCTCGGAGCCGTCGGAGCGGCCGGCGACCTGTTCGTCGACGGTGCCCTCGGCTCGCACACCGCCTGCCTCCACGCCCCGTATGCGGACGCCGCGCACACCGGTACCGAGTACCTCGACGTGCACGCCGTCACCGAACACGTGGCCGTCTGCACGGAGGAGGGCCTGCAGGCCGGTTTCCACGCCATCGGCGACGCCGCGGTCACCGCCGTCGTCGAGGGGGTCCGGGCGGCCGCGGAGAAGGTGGGCCTGGCCCGCGTCCGCGCCGCCCGGCACCGTGTGGAGCACGCGGAGATGATGACCCCCGCCACCATCGCCGCCTTCGCGGAGCTCGGGCTCACCGCCTCCGTGCAGCCCGCGTTCGACGCGGCCTGGGGCGGCGAGGGCGGCATGTACGCGGACCGGCTCGGCGTCGAGCGCGCCCGCACCCTGAACCCGTACGCGGCCATGCTCAAGGCCGGTGTCCCGCTGGCCTTCGGCTCGGACGCGCCGGTCACCCCGCTCGACCCGTGGGGCACGGTCCGCGCGGCCGCCTTCCACCGGACGCCCGAGCACCGGATCTCCGTACGGGCCGCCTTCACCGCCCACACGCGGGGCGGCTGGCGGGCCCTGGGCCGCGACGACGCGGGCGTCCTCGTGCCCGGCGCGCCGGCCGACTACGCGGTCTGGCAGACGGGTGACCTGGTCGTACAGGCCCCCGACGACCGGGTCGCCCGCTGGTCCACCGACCCCCGCTCGGGCACCCCCGGACTGCCCGATCTGACCCCCGGATCCGACCTGCCGGTGTGCCTCGCCACCGTCGTCGGCGGGCGGGAGGTATTCGTACGCCCACAGGGGTGATCCGGCGGGCCTCGGTTCGGTACGGGCGGTCGGACCCGGATAGGTTCGGCCGGGTCCACCACAGGATGTCCGTGCCGGACGACTCCGTCTGCGCAGCGCGCCCGCGCCTCGGGGGCGAGGGAAGGTTTCGCCGGGCGGCGGGTGGCCCCGGATCGGGGCCGCGCGGTCCAGTAGACAACGGTCATGGCGGCCCGCAGCCAGCGGGCGTCCGACCGGCCCGAAGGACCGCGGGCCCCGATCCCTGTTCTAAAGTCATCCTCTGCGACCAGACGTACAGGACGTGCAAGCGCACAAAAGGGGACTCAGTGAGCGACGGCGGACAGCGGGCCTACGGGCCGCTCGGTACGGCCTTGGTGATCATTCCGACCTACAACGAGGCGGAGAACATCGGGCTGATCGTCGGGCGCGTCCGCGCGGCGGTTCCCGAGGCACACATCCTGGTCGCCGACGACAACAGCCCCGATGGCACCGGCAAGCTTGCCGACGAGCTCGCGATCGGCGACGACCACGTCCACGTCCTGCACCGCAAGGGCAAGGAGGGGCTCGGCGCCGCCTACCTGGCGGGCTTCCTCTGGGCCCTGGACGCCGGCTACGGCGTGATCGTCGAGATGGACGCCGACGGTTCCCACCAGCCGGAGGAGCTGCCCCGCCTGCTCACCGCCCTGGCCGGCGCGGACCTGGTCCTCGGCTCCCGCTGGGTTCCGGGCGGCCGCGTCGTCAACTGGCCCAAGAGCCGGGAGTTCCTCTCGCGCGGCGGGTCCACGTACTCCCGGCTGATGCTGAACGTCCCGATCCGGGACGTCACCGGCGGCTACCGCGCCTTCCGCCGCGAGACCCTGGAGGGCCTGGGCCTGGACGAGGTGGCCTCGGCGGGCTACTGCTTCCAGGTCGACCTGGCCCGCAGGGCCGTGAAGAAGGGTTTCCGCGTGGTGGAGGTGCCCATCACCTTCGTCGAGCGTGAGTTCGGCGACAGCAAGATGAGCAAGGACATCGTGGTGGAGGCCCTGTGGCGGGTCACCCAGTGGGGCATCAAGGCCCAGGCGTCCCGGCTGCTGGGCCGGGAGAGCGGCAAGGAGACCGGCGGGGCCTGATCCCGCCCGAGGGCGCGGGCCCGATCCGCCCGCGGACGGGGTCTGGTCCGCCGAGGACCCCTTAGGGGATGTCCGGTACCTCCGGCTGAGGCCGCTTTTACTCGGCCCCAGGCACACTGGGTGGTATGACGACCGGTATTTCCACGGCCCCCCGGCGGCGCTCGCCCGCCCGTACGTTCCTCCCCCTGGCCATCGCCGCCTGGCTGATCCTGGAGATCTGGCTGCTCATCGTGGTCGCCGAGGCGGCGGGCGGGCTCGCCGTGGCCGCGCTGCTGGCGGGCGGCATGGTCCTGGGCGCGGTGGTCATCAAGCGGGCCGGACGGCGAGCCTTCAAGAACCTGGCGGGCACCTTCCAGCAGGCCCAGCAGGGGCAGCAGCCCACCCCGCAGCAGCCCGGCCAGGGCAATGGCCTGACCATGCTGGCGGGCCTGCTCCTGATGATGCCGGGCCTGATCTCCGACGCGGCGGGCCTGGTCCTGCTGCTCCCGCCCGTCCGGGGCTGGATCGGCCGCAGGGCCGCCCGCTCGCTGGAGCGGAAGATGGCCTCGGCCTCCGCCGGCAGCTTCGGCGACGCCTTCCAGCAGGCCCGCATCCACTACCCCGACGGCAAGGTCGTCCAGGGCGAGGTCATCCGCGAGGACCGGCCGGGGCAGCAGGACGGCCCGGACGCGGCGTACCGCCCTCCGCTGGCTCCGTAGGCCGGGATCCGCCGCTCGCACGGGGCCGTGCGGGCGGCGCAGGCCTGCACGGCCCCGTGCGGCCGCCCGGTCCCTGCAGATCCGTGGAAAAGCCGAGGGGCCCCGCCACACAGTGTGTGGCGGGGCCCCTCGGCTTGTGTATCCGTCCGGCTGTCAGGCGGACTTGCGGCTGTCCCGCGGATGCACGGCAATGTTCATGGCGCCGGAACGCAGGACTGCAAGCCTTTCGGCCAGCACTTCCTCCAGCTCCTCGCGGGTGCGTCGCTCCATGAGCATGTCCCAGTGCGTTCGCGCAGGCTTGCCCTTCTTCTCTTCGGGCCCATCCCCGTCCACCAGGAGTGCCATGGCGCCGCACGCCTTGCACTCCCACTCCGGCGGAATTTCTGCCTCAACCGAGAACGGCATCTCAAATCGATGTCCGTTCTGGCATGCGTACTCCACCGCCTGGCGCGGGGCCAGATCGATGCCGCGGTCCGTCTCGTAGCTGGTAACCACGAGGCGCGTACCGCGGAGAGCTCGCTCACTCATGAATCGTGCCTCCCGGGCTTGTCGCCCACAGGACAGGTGTCGCTGTCGTCGTCATCCGGTCAACGTCCGGTCGGCGGTATAGATTCCCGCTCCGGGTCGTGCGTCGCCCGTCGTGCCGCCCCTTGTTGTACCCACCAGTGCCCGTTTTGTCACATCTGGCAGCAGATGTCACCCAACGTCCACGCTTCTTGAGCGCGCAGTAACGGTCCGCCTGGCAGGCCAAAGGCGTACACTACCGGCCCTTTGCTTCAACGTCTAAATTCGTTCGGAATTCGTTCGTGGATACGGGCGGGGCGCACTCGCGGACCCACTCTCAGATCCGCTCCGGTACAGGATTGCCTGCCGCCTCCACCGCGCGCCGCACCGGCACTCGCGCCAGCAGCACGAATCCCAGTGCGAAGAAGACCACCAGCGAGATGATCGCGTCCCGGTAGCTGCCCGTGAGCTGGTAGGTGAGGCCGAACACCAGCGGCCCCACCCAGCTCAGACCGCGGTCGCTCATCTCGTACGCCGAGAAGTACTCGGCCTCCTTGCCCGCCGGCACCAGATGCGAGAACAGCGAACGCGACAGCGCCTGGCTGCCTCCCAGTACCAGCCCGATCATCGCGGCGAGCGCGAAGAACCAGACCGGGGTCCGGGCCGGCAGGAAGTAGCCGGCCGCGAGCGTTACCGCCCATGCCGCCAGCGAACCCAGGATCGTCCGCTTGGCTCCGTAGATCCGCGCGAGGCGGCCCATGCCCAGGGCGCCGGCCACCGCCAGGATCTGCACCAGGAGCACCGCCCCGATCAGAGTGCCCTGCTCGAGCTGGAGCTCCTCCTTGCCGTAGATGGAGGCCTGGGAGATGACGGTCTGCACGCCGTCGTTGTAGATCAGGTACGCGAGGAGGAACGACAGGGTCAGCGGGTAGCGCCGCATGTCCTTGAGGGTCGCGATGAGCTGCTTCCAGCCGCTGACGGGCGGGGCCGCTCCCGGATCCCGGACCACGGCCCGGTCCCGCAGCCGGCGCAGCGGGATCAGCGCGAAGGCGCCCCACCACAGGCCCGCCGAGGCCAGGCAGATCCGGACCGCTTCGCCCTTCGTGAGGCCGAAGGAGTCATGGCCCATGAAGAGGACCAGGTTCACCACCAGCATCACGGAGCCCGCGGTGTAGCCGAACGCCCAGCCCCGCGAGGAGACGGTGTCGCGCTCCTCGGGGGTGGAGATCTGCGGCAGGTAGGCGTTGTAGAGCACCATCGAGACCGACAGCGAGGCGTTCGCCACGACGAGCAGCAGACCGCCCAGCAGGTAGCGCTCCCCGCCCAGGAAGAACATTCCGGTCGTCGCCGCGGCTCCGGTGTACGCGGCCGCCGCCAGCATCGGCTTCTTGCGCCCCGTCCGGTCGGCGACGGCGCCCACGATCGGCATCATCAGCACGGCCAGGATCACCGAGGCCGAGACCGAGTAGGCGAAGAAGGCCCCGGCGCGCACCGGGATGCCCAGCGGGTAGACGAAGCCCTCGGGGTCCGCCGCGGCCTTGGCCAGCTCCGTCAGGTAGGGCCCGAGGAAGACGGTCAGGACGCTCGCCGAGTAGACGGAGACGGCGAAGTCGTAGAAGTACCAGCCCCGCTGCTCGCGCTTGCGCTCGGCGGTCGCCACGGATTCGGCCGTCGCGCCCGCAGTGCCCTTCCCCGCGGCCGTCGTTCTGCCGTCCTCCGCCCCGGGTTCCGCTTCCTCGGTCCTGCTGCTGTCTTCCGCACTCATGCGGTGTCCCCCTCGCTGGTACCTCGCCGCAGCGGCCGCCCGGTCCGCGCGGGGGTCAAGGGCGAGTCAGGCCCAGGCCCCGCGTTGATCCAGCACCGTGCGCAAGATGTCGATCCGGTCGGTCATGATGCCATCGACACCCAGGTCGAGGAGAGCCTCCATACGTTCCGGTTCGTTCACGGTCCAGACGTGTACCTGGAGTCCCCGCTCGTGTGCGGTGCGTACGAACCGGCGGTCGACCACACGGATGCCCGCCTGGGTCTCCGGAACCTGCGCCGCCACCGCGCCCACGCGCAGCGCCGCGGGAATCGCGTACGAGCGCAGCCGCAGGCCGACCACCCCGCGCACCCCGTAGGAGGTCGCCAGCCGGGGGCCGGCGATCCTCTGGGCGCGGGCCACCCGGCTCTCCGAGAAGGACCCCACGCAGACCCGGTCCCAGAGCCCGGCCCGCGCGATCAGGTTGACCAGCGGGTGCAGCGCCGACTCGGCCTTGATGTCGATGTTCCAGCGGGCGTCCGGGAACTCCTCGAGCAGCTCCTCGAAGAGCGGCAGCGGCTCGGTGCCCGCCACGCGCGCCTCGCGGACCTGCTTCCAGGGCAGCTCGGCGATCCGGCCGCGGCCGTCGGTGACCCGGTCCAGCGTGGAGTCGTGGAAGGCGACCAGTTTCCCGTCGGCCGTGGCGTGGACATCGGTCTCGAAGTACCGGTAGCCCGCCTCGGCGGCCCTGCGGAAGGCGGCGGCGGTGTTCTCGAGCCCGTCCGCGGCACCGCCCCGGTGCGCGAAGGGGATCGGAGCCGGGTGGTCCAGATACGGATGGCGAAGGCGTGCGTGCGTCACGGCGGCAGTATGCCTCCTGTCACCCGTGGGAAGGGTGCGGCCGGACGGCTGCCCGGTGAACGTGCCACCGCGCAGGTGCCGCAGCCCGCACAGCCGGGCGTCCGGACAGCCCTGCCCCTGGCCCGAGTGGCCCCCGGCGTGACAGGCTGTGGGCGCAGAAGCAATCCAATACCGGCGGAGCATGCGCTCGGGCGGGGCCAATTCGATGAAGGTGGACCGGACAGCATGGCCGAATGGACCTCAGCGGTCGGTGCCGCACAGCTCGCCCGCCTGATCACCTCCCAGCAGGAGCGGCCCGGCGTCCCCGGGGCGCGCAAGCTCCCCGCCTACCGGACCCTCGCCGACGGCATCCGCCTCCTGGTCCTGGAGGGCCGCGTCCCGGTCGCCGCCCGGCTGCCCGCCGAGCGGGAACTGGCCGTCGCCCTGTCGTTCAGCCGCACCACCGTCGCCGCGGCGTACGAGGCCCTGCGCGGCGAGGGGTTCCTGGAGTCCCGCCGCGGCTCCGGCAGCTGGACCTCCGTACCGGCCGGCAATCCGCTGCCCGCCCGCGGCCTGGAGCCGCTGCCGCCCGAGTCGCTCGGTTCGATGATCGACCTCGGCTGCGCCGCCCTGCCGGCCCCCGAGCCCTGGCTCACCAAGGCCGTCCAGGGCGCCCTGGAGGAGCTGCCCCCGTACGCGCACACCCACGGGGACTACCCGGCGGGCCTCCCCGCGCTGCGCCGGATGCTCGCGGACCGCTACACCGAGCAGGGCATTCCGACCATGCCCGAGCAGATCATGGTCACCACGGGCGCGATGGGCGCCATCGACGCGATCTGCAGCCTCTTCGCCGGTCGCGGTGAGCGGATCGCGGTCGAGTCCCCCTCCTACGCCAACATCCTCCAGCTGATGCGCGCCGCCGGCGTCCGGCTCGTCCCCGTGGCGATGGCCGACGGGCTCAGCGGCTGGGACATGGACGTCTGGCGGCAGGTGCTGCGCGATTCGGCCCCCCGTCTCGCCTACGTGGTCGCCGACTTCCACAACCCGACCGGGGCACTGGCCTCCGAGGACCAGCGACGCGCCATGGTCGAGGCCGCCCGGTCGGCGGGCACCGTCCTGGTCGCCGACGAGACCATGCTGGAGCTCCAGCTGGACCCGGACCTGGAGATGCCCCGCCCGGTGTGCTCCTTCGACCCGGCGGGCAGCACGGTCATCACCGTGGGCTCCGCCAGCAAGGCCTTCTGGGCGGGCATGCGGATCGGCTGGGTCCGCGCGGCCCCCGACGTGATCCGCAGTCTGGTCGCCGCCCGCGCCTACGCCGACCTGGGCACCCCGGTGCTGGAACAGCTCGCGGTGAACTGGCTGATGCGGACCGGGGGCTGGCAGGAGGCCGTCGGGATCCGCCGCGAGCAGGCCCGGGAGAACCGCGACGCGCTGGTCACGGCGGTGCGCCGGGAGCTGCCGGACTGGGAGTTCGAGGTCCCCCGGGGCGGGCTGACCTTGTGGGCCCGCGCGGGCGGGCTCTCCGGCTCGCGGCTGGCCGAGGTGGGGGAGCGGGTCGGCGTACGGGTCCCCTCGGGGCCGCGGTTCGGCGTGGACGGGGCCTTCGAGGGCTACGTCCGGCTGCCGTTCACGGTGGGCGGGCCGGTGGCCGACGAGGCCGCCTCCCGGCTGGCGGCGGCGGCCCTCCTGGTCGGCACCGGGGCGGGCGGCAGCGGCGCGGAGCCGCCGCGCACCTTCGTGGCGTAGCCGGCGCCGTGGCCCTCGCCGGGCAGTGCGGGTCCGACCGGATCCGAAAGAGACGGCCTACGGGGCCTCCGCCGCGACCCCCGGCTGCGGGTCGAGGGCCTGCGCCTGCAGCGACGTGGCCGAGGCGACGCGGTCCGGGCCCTGCTGCCGTTCCGGCAGCAGTTCCAGCACGGCCTGGCGGTACGCCGGGTGCGTGGCCTCGTCGTACGGGTCCGGCGTGGCGGGCACCTGCAAGCGGTGCACGGGCCCGGTGCCGAGCCGGGCGTACCCGCGGCCCGGCGGTACCTGGGCCGTCGGGGTGGTGTGCGGCGGCAGCCCCAGTACGTCCGCGACCTGCTGGACGGCGGCGGGCCCGAGCACGACGCGGGCGCGGGTGTGCTGCCAGACGGCGTCGTGCAGCAGTTCCAGGTGCCCGAACTGCTCGGCCACCACCACCGTGACGTGGGCTGGCCGGCCGTGCCGCAGGGGCACCTGCAGCTGGGCCAGCAGGTCGGGGCCGCCCTCGGCGACGGCGAGGTGGGCCAGCACGCTCGGCTGGTCCAGCAGGATCCACAGGGGCCGCCGGGTGTCCTCGGGCGCGGGCCGTCCGACCTCCCGGGCCCGGTGGGTGGCGATGAGCCGCCGTTCGGTCTCCTGCGCAGCCCATTCCAGGGTGGCCTGCGCCCCGGTCGGTCCGCATTCGACGGCGAGGACGCCGGACCGGCCGGACAGACAGGAGTACTCGCCGCTGCCGCCGCCGTCGACGATCAGTACGTCGCCCCCCTGCCGCAGGGCCTGCAGGGCGACGGAGCGCATCAGGGTCGAGGTGCCGCTGCCGGGCTGGCCGACGGCGAGCAGGTGGGGCTCGGTGGAGCGGGGCCCGGTGCGCCAGATCACCGGCGGTACGTCCCGGGGCTCGTCGCCCTCCAGGACGGGCAGGGTGCGCTGCACGCCGCCCGCGTCGGTGAAGCCGAGCACGGTCTCGCCGGGGGAGGTGACGAACGGCTGGGCGGCGATGCACGTCGGCAGCGCCGCCAGCACCCTCAGGTCGAGCTGGTTGCCCTCCTCGTCCCAGTCGAAGAGATACTCCCGTCCGCGCCCGGACTTGGCGTGCAGCAGTGTTTCGATCCGGGCCCGTGAGGTGGCCTCGCCGTCGGTGAAGTAGGCCGGGTAGCGGATGTGGAGCCGGGTGATGCGGCCCGCCTCGTCGAACTCGTAGCCGCTGAAGGCCTTGTCCCAGTCCCCGCCGTGGGCGAAGAGCGGATTCGGGTCCTCCGGAATGGAGAAGTACGGCACGAGGGCTTCGTAGAGGGAACCGAGCCGTTCGGTCTCGGCATCGCTGGGTCCGGTCTTCGCCGGGGTGCGGTCGCGGCCGTGCCAGGCCGCCGCCGCCATGAGGGTGATCAGGGCGAGCAGCGGACCGTAGGGGACGAGCGCGACCACGAGGACGCAGGCGGCTCCCAGGAACAGCGCGGGACCACGCTTGTCCTTGGGGGTCTCGGACCACCGGCGCCGTCCGGACGCGGCCAGGATGCGCAGGCCGCGTCCGATGACGAGGAGCGGATGGAGGACGTCCGTGGCGCTGTCGGCAGCCGTGCGAGCGAGGTCGCGGCCCCGGGTCAGCGACGCGGTGCCGCTGCTGAGGATGCGGGGAAGTGGGCGCCGGGCCACGGGCGTCTCCTGGAGTTGTGGGTGTGACGTTGTTCCGGGTGCTGCTGGTGTCTCTGCGTGATGGCCGGGCTAGAGCTTGATCCCGCCGAGCAGGCTCGCGAGGCTCGCCGTGCTCGCCGTGATGCTCGGGGCGATGGCGGAGCCGGCGAGGAAGAAGCCGAAGAGCGCGCAGACGAACGCGTGCGTCAGCTTCATCCCGTCCTTCTTGAAGAACAGGAAGCAGATGATGCCGAGCAGGACCACGCCTGAGATGGACAGGACCATGAGGTTTTCTCCTGGTTGGTGGGGACAGTCACCATCAGTTCTTCCAGGCTCACAGCAAGTATCAATGCGACAAAAGGTGCATACGGGTGAATTCAGGGGTTTTTCACTTGACCGGCTCAGCCCGGCTGGCGCGCCCGGCACGCAACGGCTCGAGGGTGATCATTGCCTCGGCCCGACCCGGACATGTGCAGGCCAGGGCGCTACTCTGGCGATTCACCCGTACGGACGCAGCGCCGTGCACCCCCCCTGCCCACGCGGCCCGCGACCGGGGTCTTCGACGTCGCAACGGGCGGGCGGACCATGTCAGCAACGAGTGAAAGGCGGTACGAAACGATGAGCGAGCACGCCGCAGAGGGCTCCGGCTCCCAGGACGTCCCCGACGAGGACGTCATCGAGCTGGCCACCAAGATCTTCGACCTCGCCCGCCAGGGTGACACCGGGGCGCTCGCCGCCTACCTCGACGCCGGGGTCCCGGCGAACCTCACCAACGACCGCGGCGACACCCTCGTCATGCTCGCCGCCTACCACGGCCACGCCGACGCCGTGTCGGCCCTGCTGGCCCGCGGCGCCGAGGCCGATCGCGCCAATGACCGCGGCCAGACCCCGCTCGCCGGCGCCGTCTTCAAGGGCGAGGAGGCCGTCATCCGCGCCCTGCTCGCCGGAGGGGCCGATCCGAATGCCGGAACCCCCTCCGCCGTGGACACTGCGCGCATGTTCGCCAAGGCCGACCTGCTGGAACTTTTCGGAGCCAAGTAGTCCGGTTTTGCCGGGGATCTGGCCCGGCCCGGGCGCATCCCGACCTCACAGGTTGGTCACGGCGGCCATAAATGTGGTCGCGGCGCACAAACCGGCTGGGTCATCATGGCGTCGGATTCGATTCGCGAGCACGGGGGACGGGCAGAAGCGGGCAGGACACGAAGGGTGTGCCGGCCCGGCCCGGCCTCCATGGTCACGAAGCACCGACGAGAGTGAGAAGGCAATGGTCTACATCAAGCGGAACATGACGGCGGACGTCCTCACATGCTGTTACGCGGCCCTGTGAATCCCGATTCCCGGTTGCGTCCCCAGCTTGATTTGAGGCCATTCCCATGTTCGAACCAGTCATAGCGCCGAGCGGTACCCTGCTCGGGCTCCTTCAGCGGGGCCGTGGCGACGGCACGCTGCACGCACTCGCGGCACCGAGGGCCCAGGCCCTCGAGGCCCTCAACCAGTGCGTGCTCCGCGATCCGCGCCAGGACTGGCAGGTCGAGAACCGCTCCCTGTACTACGCCCGGCTGTACCTGGACCTCGCCGGTCCGCTGGGCGAGATCGAGGCCCACCTCTTCGGCGCCGACGACCTCGTCGACGAGGAGGACCACCGCACGGGCCTCGCCCTGTCCGTCCTGGGCCACCTGGCCTCGTACGGCCGCGACGACGCGCTCATGCTGCTGCGCCGTTACGCGGCCACCGGGGCGAACTGGGCCTGGGCACTCGACGAGCTCGCCCTGCGCGACGACGACCACGGACTGCGGTCCCTGGCCGCGCCCGTCCTCGCCCGCTTCCCCGCCACGGCGGAGGGCGAGGCGCGGCTGGCCGCCGCCGTCCGCGATGCCTACGAGCCCCGCCCGTGGTGCCTGTGGGAGGAGACCCCCCAGTACGGCGAGCGCCTGCGCGCCGCCCGTCAGCAGGGCTCCTTCGACCGCTGGCAGCGACAGATGACCCCGAGCGGGCCCCGTCCCGGCTGGGGCGTCCAGGCCGTCTTCGACTGGGCCGCCGACGGCCTGCGCCGCGGCACGCCGCTGCACGTCCCCGCAGCCCGCTGCCTGGCCGCCGTGGCCCAGCCCGAGGACCGCTCCGCGATCCTCGCGGCCGCCGCCGGCGCCGACGGCGAGGCCGCCCGGGCCACCGCCCTGCACCACCTGGTCCTCGCCGAGCCGGGCAACCCGGCCGTCCTGGACCTCATCGAGGCCGCCGCCGACGAGCCCGCCGTGGCCGCCTACGAGCGCATGTGCGGCCCCGAGGCCGTCGAACGGGCCCGACGCTGGATCCACCGACCCGACGCCCTGGGAGAGGCCGCCGCGGCCGTCCTGGCCGCCCGCGGCGGAGCCGAGGACGCGGCCCTGGTCCTGGGAGCCCTGCGCTCCACGGTCCGCGGCGCCGGCCCGGACAACCCGCGCCTGTTCGCCCTGGTGGACGGAGCCGGCCGGCTCGCCGTCGGCTGCGCGGCCCCCGTGCTGCGCCACATCTACCGCGAGACGGCCTCCTCCCACCTGCGCGGCCGGGCCGCACGGGCCCTCGCCAGCACCGACCCCACCTTCGCAGCGGGCTTCGCCGTCGAATGCCTGTGGGACTGCGAGGAGACCACCCGCGAGGTGGCCGCCCGCCATGCCGAAACGGCCGACGCCCGCGTGGCGCCCCGGCTGCGCCGCCTGGCCGCCGATCCGGCGGAGGAGGAGGACGTCCAGTCGGCCGTCCGCAGCCGCATCACCCCGGAATCGGCCGTGTAGGACCCCGGGGGCGACGATCCCCGGACCCGGCTGATCCCGCTCCCGCCCGCGCGCGGACGCGCGTCCGCCCCGGCCCTGAGGGGCCGGGGCGGACGAGGCCGGTCCTACCGCGACGACGACGTGCCGGCGGGCGGTGCGGCGGGAATGCCCTGACGCTCCTTGAGCTTGGCCTGCAGATCCGCCTCCAACCTGGCCCGTTCCTCGTCGCTCGGGGAGAAGTCGATCTCGCAGGGCGTGACCTTCGACGTCTCCTTCACGCCGTACCCGACCCTGGCGCCGGGGCTCGACGGCCTGGCCGGCTTCGAGAACACGAGCGTGTACCCCGGAGGAACCGTCTTCGAGTTGATCTTCAAGGTGGAGCCCATCCGTTCCCGGGACAGCTCGGCCTCGCGGTCGGCCTGCGGCCCTCGGTAGCCGCCACCCACATGCGTGCACTCCGACGCGGGCTTCTTCTCGGTCACCGCGACGCTGACCCCCTGCTCCTGGAGGCTCCGCACCACCTCGGACAGTTCGTCGGGCTTGGGCGCGGGGATCTCGATGGTCCTGCCAGGGTCCTTCGGGGGCTCCGAGCGCGCCTTCAGCGCTTCGTCCAGACCCTCGTAGTAGTCGATCGAGCAGGACGGGACCTTGGAGGACTCGATCACGCCGACGCCGATCCCCTGATCACCCAGCGGGTGGTAGTCCGCCCACGTGAACGTGAGCGTGTAGCCCGGCGGGACCGTCTTCGCGTTGACCTTGAGGTCGAAGTCGTCATCACCGTGCTGCATGACCTCGGCCTCGGGGCCCGCCTGTGGACCGCGGTAACCGCCGCCGGGCTCGGAACACTGGGACGGGGGCCGCTTCGGGACCAGGGAGACCTGGACCCCCAGCTTCTTCAGCCGGTCCACCAGGGCCGGGATCTGATCGTGCTCGGGCAGCTTGAACCGGAGCGATCCGTCCGGATCCTTCTTGATCTCGGGTGCGGAACTCGGCGCCTCGGCGGGCAGCGAGCCGTTGCGGGTGCTGCCGGGCAGCGCCATGACGGCGACCACACATGCCGTCGCGACGCCCACCGCGAGGGGGATGCCGAACCGCCGGGCGAAGGACCGGGCGGGGGCCGCCGGCGGGACATCCGGGAGGCGGGCCAGGAGCGCGGCCTTCAGCCGGTCCTCGAAGCCGCTGGGCCGGGTGCTCATCGGGCTGCCTCCAACTGGGGTTCGGCGACGGGGTCCGGGCCGCGCAGCGCGCGCCGGGCCCGGTGCAGGCGGACGCGGACCGTCGCCTGGGTGACGCCGAGGGCCTGCGCGGCCTCGGCCGGGGTGAGCTGGTCGATCACGACCAGGTCGAGCGCGGCGCGCAGTGGCTCGGAGAGGGCCGCGTGGCGCTCTGTCAGGTCGCGGAAGGCCCGCTCGGCGTCGATGCGTTCCTCCAGCGCGGCGACGTCCTGCTCGTCGAGGAGGCGGCGCCCGCTCAGCCGGGCCAGTGCTCCGCTCTCGCGGGCCAGCCCCCGGGCGTGCCCCGACAGGATGTTGCGGGCGATGCCGAACAGCCAGGCGACCGGGGCTCCCCTGTGGCCCCGGTAGGTCCCGGCCGATCCCATCGCCGCGAGAAAGATGTCCGCCGTCAGGTCGGCCGCCAGGTGCGGGTCGGCGACCCGGCGGGTGACGAAGCCGAGGACGGCGTCGATGTGCTCCTCGTAGAAGGCCGCGAACCCCTCGGGCGTGGTGAGATCCGGCGGTCCGGTCTCGTGTCGTGGGCTGCGCACCCGGTTCCTCCCCTGCCTCGGGGACCCGGCCGGCCCCCTCACCCGGTACTTGGCCGCAGCCCCCGAAAACGTTTCATCGAGCCCGCACGAACCTGACAGGGATGCCCGGCCGGGCCTGCGCCGCCGCGTCCAGGGCCGGGCCCGGCGGGACCACGCCCACCACCGGGTAGCCGCCCGTCACCGGGTGGTCGGCCAGGAACACCACCGGGAGCCCGTCCGGCGGCACCTGGACCGCGCCCAGCACCATGCCCTCGCTCGGCAGCTCCCCCTGCCGGGCGCGGACCAGCGCGGAACCGGCCTCCGTACGCAGGCCGATGCGGTTGGACCGCGCCGACACCCGGAACTCCGCACGCCACAGCCCGGCCAGGGAGGCCCCGGTGAACCAGTCCGCCCGGGGGCCGAGGCGGAGCGGGAGCAGCAGCTCCGAAGGCGCCCCGGGCAGACTGCAGGCGTCCGCTCCCGGGGCCGGATCCGGGCCCGCCGGGCCCACCGGCAGCAGCATCCCGGCCGACAGCACCTCCGGGCCCAGTCCCGACAGCAGGTCCGTCGAGCGACTGCCCAGGACCGGCGGAACGGCCAGGCCTCCCCGCACCGCGACGTAGCTCCGCAGGCCCGACTCCGCCCGGCCGACCTCCAGCTCCGCCCCGGCCGGGAGCCGGACCGGCGCTCCCCAGGCCACCGGGCGCCCGGAGATCCGTACCGGACAGGGTGCGCCCGTCACCGCCACGGTCGTCGCAACGAGGGCCCGGAGGGCGACCCCGTCCAGGGTCGTCTCCAGCGCAGCCGCGTCCGGGGCGTTCCCGAGCAGCCGGTTGGCCAGCGCGTACGCCGCCGTGTCGAGGGCTCCCGAGCGGGGCACCCCCAGGTGCGCCCGGCCCGGGCGGCCCCGGTCCTGGACCGTGGTCAGCGCCCCCGGCCGCACCACCAGCAGCCCCGGCAGCCCCTCAGCCACGGCCGTCCCCCTCCGCGAACCGGACCCGGACCCCAGGCGCGAAGAGCGCCGCCGGTTCCCGCAGCGGGTCCCAGAGCACCACGTCCGTCGAGCCGATCAGCTGCCAGCCACCGGGGGAGGCGCGCGGATACACCCCCGCGTACTCCCCGGCGAGCGCCAGCGCGCCCGCAGGGACGGCCGTACGGGGCGTGTCCCGCCGCGGGACGTGGAAACGCTCCGCCAGGCCGGTCAGGTAGCCGAAGCCCGGCGCGAAGCCGCAGAAGGCCACCCGGAAGACGGTCGCGCCGACGATCCCCGGGACCTCCCGCGGGGCGACCCCCCACAGCCGGGCCACCTCCGCCAGGTCCGGGCCGTCGTACCGCACCGGGACGGTGACCAGCGGTCCCTCCGTCTCCGCGAGCGGCGGCACCTCCCACCGCGCGATCCGGGCCCCGAGCGCGGCCGGGTCCCGTACGCCGTCCAGCAGTACGGTCCGTGCGGCCGGTACGAGGTCCCGTACGGGACCCAGCTCGCCCGCGTCCCGGCGGCGCAGCAGCTCCGCGTGGAGCGCGGCGACCTCCTGCGCCGAGTCCAGCTCGATCAGCAGCGCCTCACCGCCCACCACCAGCGGCCTCACGCGAACGCCTCCACCCGGACCCCGGCCGCGCCCAGCGCCTCGCGGACCCGGCGGGCGAGTCCGGCCGCCCCCGGGGTGTCCCCGTGCAGGCACAGGGAGCGCGCGGCCACGCGCACCGCGGACCCGTCGGCAGCCGTCACCGCCCGCTCAGCGGCCATCCGCACGGCCCGCTCCACCACCGCGTCCGGGTCGTGCAGCACGGCGCCCGGCTCGCCACGCGGGACCAGCGTCCCGGCAGGCGTGTAGGCACGGTCGGCGAAGGCCTCCGGTACGGGGGCCAGCCCGGCCTCCTCGGCGGCGGCGAGCAGCAGTGACCCGGGCAGACCGAGCACCGGCAGGCCGCCGGTGGCGCCGGACCCGGCCGCCAGCCGGACGCCCGCGACCACGGCGGCGGCCTGGCCGGCGTCGTGCACGGTGCGGTTGTAGAGCGCGCCGTGCGGTTTCACGTAGGACACCCGGGAGCCGGCCGCCCGCGCGAACACCTCCAGCGCCCCGATCTGGTAGGCCACCTCGTCGGCGAGTTCGCCGGGCGGCACGTCCATGGAGCGCCGCCCGAAGCCGGCCAGATCGCGGTAGGACACCTGCGCGCCGATCCGTACGCCCCGCTCCGCGGCCAGCTCGCAGACCCGGCGCATGATGGACGGATCGCCGGCGTGGAAGCCGCAGGCCACGTTGGCGCTCGTGACGACGGAGAGCAGGGCCTCGTCGTCGGTGAGCGTCCAGCGCCCGAAGCCCTCGCCGAGGTCGGCGTTGAGGTCGATCACGGGATCGGATGCGATCATGGAATCCATGCGCCGAGCGTAGAGCAGCGGGGCGGTACGGCCCCGGGACGATCCGGCCGAACCATGCCGTTTGGGATGTTGTCAGCAACAGGACCTAGTCTTTGTGCGTGACTCTCCCTGCCCCGGCGAAGACCCTTCCGTCCCCGGCGCCGGGCCCGGCCGCCGACGAGGGCCTGGCCCGGCGGCTGCGCGCCCTCGCCTGCACCGCCCCGCTGCACGACCTCGACGTCCGCAAGGCCAATCTGGCCGGCGAGTACGGGGTCTACGCGATGGCGGAGGTCGCGCTCGCCGCGATCGACCTGGTCACACTCAACATGGACTTCGACACGGGCGCCGACCACGAGCAGATAGTGGCCAGGCTGCTGCCGCGCGTCGCGGCCCAGGCCCCGTCCCGCCCGGCGGCCGAGCACGAGCGGGTCGCCCGCTGGGTGCTGGAGAACCTGATCAACGTCGGCAGCGTGGACCGCGGTTTCCGCGCGATCTACGGCACCTTCGGCCCCGACGGCGTCTACGTCCGCCGGGACTACGACTTCAAGCTGATCGAAGAGGTCCTCGGCCACGGCGGTGTGGTCTACCTGCGCACCACGGACGAGGCCGTCAACGTGCTGGTCGGCGCCCTCGACACCGACGTCACCAGCGCCCAGATCGCCGCCGAGGTCAAGCTGGAGGTGCTGATCAGCCGCGGGCGGCTGGCCGACGCCCAGCTCGCCGCCGAGCAGGCCCGCTACCGGACCGTCCAGTACGCCGAGACCCTGCGCCGGACGCTGGACGCGACCCGCCGCAACGTCCGGGCGGTGGACTGGCTCCAGGCCGTGCCCGACATGATCGCCGAGGCCCTGGACCACGTCGCCGACCGCTACCGCCACGAGAACGCGATCCTGACCAACATCCGCAAGGCGCGCGACGAGGCGGAGGAGCCGGAGAACAAGCGCCGCGCGGCCGAACTCGTCGACATCGTCAAGGACTGCATCCGCCGGCACACCCAGCTCCAGTCCCGGCTGCTGGACGCCGGACCGCTGTTCCGTGCCGAACAGGACCGACAGGCGTTCGCGGCCCCCGCGCCCCGCTCCGGCATCGACCTGTACGGGCAGCTCGTCGCCCCGCTCCTGCCGCTTCCCCTGGAGCAGGCGGGCCGGGTCACCGCCGCCTTCTTCGCCTCCGGCGCGGGGCTGCGCACGCCCGTCTCGGTACGCGTGGCGGACCTGGTCGAGATCCTGCTCACGCCGCCCGTGGAGCGCGAGCACCTGGGCGCGGAGATGCCCGAGCCGGACCTCATCGCCACCCCGGACGACAGCCGCTTCAGCGAGGAGCAGCTCGCCGCCGCGAAGGAGCTCCTGGACCTCCCGCACGACGCCCCGCGCAGGCTGTCCGGGCTGCTGGCGGAGGCCCGCCGCAGCGATCCGGACCTGCCGTACCTGGTGGCCCTGCTGGCCGTCCACGCGGCGAGCCCGGCCGTCGGCACGGCCTACCGGCAGGGCGAGGAGCGGCTGCTCTTCGCGGTGGACGACGGCACGCAGCTCGACGACCCCGAGTTCGGAGGCGCCGACCTCATCGTCGGCACCGCGCTCCTGGACGCCGCCGGCATGGCCGCCGACCGCGCGGAGGCGGTGTGAGCGCCGCCGCATCTTCAGCCCCGCCGGCGTTTGAGCAAGGGGCACCTCCCGGCGGTAGCCGGGGGAGGGTCCGGGCGGAGCCCGGTGCCCGGCGGAGCCGGGTTTCCTGGGGCGCCGCCCCGGACCCCGCGCCTCAAACGCCGGCGAGGCCTGAATGCCCGGCGCCACGCAGTGGACCCCGTACCGCCCGAACGACCCGCACCGCCGAGGAGACGTACTCGTGAGCGACCACCACGCCGAGCACCCCGCGTGGAGCGAGCCCGACGCGCCGTCGGCTCCCGCCGTGCCCGCCACCCCCGGGGCCGTCACCCCCGCAGACGCCGCCGACGCGGCCCGGCTCGTCGCGTTCGGGCTGCAGCCCAAGCTGCTCCCCGCCCGGGACGCCGAATACGCGGAACTGCTGCGCCGCTACCGCGAGGACCCCGCCTTCGGGCGCCTCGCCGACGCCGTCGCCACCGGCCTCGGCCTCGTCGTGCTGGAGGTGTCCCCCCGGGCCGGCATGGCCGTGGCCGCCGGCGAGGACTCCGTCTTCGCCGTCCGCATGGGCGACTACGCCCGCCGCACCGCCGCCGACTCCGCCGACCGCTTCCTGCACGGCCTCGCGCACCTCGCCGTGGCCGCCCTCGCCTTCCCGCGCCCCGAGGACCTCGCCGACGACGGCTACATCGGCCGCATCACCGTCAACGGCGTCGACGCCTTCGTCCGGCAGACCTGCCGCCGCCTGGAGGAGCGCGCCGAGGAGCTCGGCGAGAACACCGACCCCGCCTCCGACGCCCCCGGCCTGGAGGCCGCCTGGCGCGTCTACGCCCGCCGCAGCGCGACCGGCGCCACCAAGGACGCCCGCCGCCTCGCGGGCTCCACCACCGGCATCGTCGGCAAGGCGGCCGCCTTCCTCACCGAGTCCGGCTTCCTCCAGCGCACCGGGGACGAGGCCGGCGGCACCTACCGCACCACCCCCCGCTACCAGCTCCAGGTCCGCGACATGGCGGGCAGCGCGGCGATGGCCGAGCTCCTGGAGCTCGGCGTGGTCGCCGTCACCGACGGCTCCGCCACCCTGCTGCCGCCGCCCGAGGGCGACGACCTGGACCTGGCCGCCGACGCCGGGCTCCCGTTCCACTCCTGAGCACCGCGCCCAGAGCCCGGTCCCCGTACCCCCTGCCTCACCCAGACACCCCACGAGAGTCCGCCGCCATGTACGAGCTGTCCCGGATCCGCCTCTACTCCATCGGGCCCGCCGGTGCGCGCTACGCCGACACCGTGCTCGACCTGCGCGGAGTCGGCGAACCGGTGCCCCACCCGGCGCCGGCCCAGGCGGAGTTCTTCGAGGACGAGCCCACCGGACCGCCGCGCCGCCCCGCGCCCGCCGGCGTGCTCTTCCTGGAGAACGGCGGCGGCAAGTCCGTCCTCCTCAAGCTGATCTTCTCGGTGATGCTCCCGGGCCACCGCAACACCCTCGGCGGCGCCAGCTCCGGCGTCCTGCGCAAGTTCCTGCTCGCAGACGACTGCGGACACGTCGCCCTCGAGTGGCAGCACACCCAGACCGGCGAGTGCGTGGTCGTCGGCAAGGTCAGCGAATGGCGCGGCCGCCAGGTCTCTGGCGACCCCCGCAAATTCGCCGAGGCCTGGTACTCCTTCCGCCCCGGACCGGGCCTGAGCCTCGACAGCCTGCCCGTCGCCGAGGCCACCTCCGTACGCCCGCCCGTCGAGGGCGTCTCCGGGGCCCAGGGCCGCCGCCGCACGATGAAGGGCTTCCGCGACGCCCTCACCGAGGCCGGCAAGGCGTACCCGCACCTCGAGGTGTACTTCGAGGAGATCCACGACCGCTGGAACGAGCACCTAACCGAACTGGGCCTCGACCCCGAACTCTTCCGCTACCAGCGCGAGATGAACGCCGACGAGGGTGAGGCGGCCGGCCTCTTCGCGGTCAAGAAGGACTCCGACTTCACCGACCTCCTGCTGCGCGCCGTCACCGACACCCGCGACACGGACGGCCTCGCCGACCTCGTCCACGGCTTCGGCAACAAGCTCGGCCGCCGCGCCGAGCTGATGGCCGAACGGGACTTCACCGCCGGCTCGGTGGACCTGCTCACCCGCATCGTCGAGGCCGCCCAGGCCCGCTCCCGGCTGCGCGACGTCCACGCCGGCGCGGAACGCCGTACGCGCACCCTCGCCCGGAGGCTGTCCGCCCGGGCGGCCGAGGAGCGCGGCCGGGCCGCCGAACTCGCCCAGCAGGTCACCGGCGCCGCCCACCAGGTCACCGCGGCCGAGTCCGCCCGCACCCGCAGCGCCGCCGTCTCCGCCGAACTCGCCTACCGGCACGCCTCGCTGGCCCTGACCGTCGCCGACAAGGCCGCCGCCGCCCAGCGCCGCGAACTCCTCGAAGCCCGCACGCTGCACTCCGCCTGGCAGGCCGCCGAGAACGTACTGCGCCACCGCGCCGCCGCCGACCGCTCCTCCCGGGTCGCCGCCGCGATCCTGGAGGCCGAGCGGGACGCCGCCCCGGCGCTGGCCGCCCGCGCCACGGCGGCCGGCGAGCTCGTCCGGGCCCTGCACACCGCCGCCGAGCACGGCGAGAGCCTCGCCAACGAGGAGGAGGAGCGGTCCGCCGTCCTCCAGGCCACCGGCGAGGCCGCCCACCGCGATGCCACCGCCGCCGCCACGGCCGCCCAGCGGGCCCGCAGCGAGGCCGAGCACCTGCGCTCGCGGCTCGCCGAGGTCCAGCAGGAGACCGCCGAGGCCGTCCGCGCCGGCTGGCTCGACGACACCGCCCCCGACGCCGACCCGGCCCGCGCGGCCCTCGCCGCCACCGACGCAGAGAAGACCGCGGTGGCCGCCTGGGACGAATCCCGGGAAGCCGCCCGGGCCGCCGCCGAGGCCGCCCGCGAGGCCGCCGCAGCGGAATCCCGCGCCGAGCTCACCGCCGCCCGCGCGGCGGACGCCGCCGACGCGGCCGAGGCCGCCCACGACGCGGAACACCGGGCCGCGGCCTCCCTCGCCACCGCCCCGCGCCTGGCGGAGCTGCTGGGCCTCCCGTCGGTCCCCGACGCCTTCCTCCCGCACCCGCGCGCGGGTGCGCAGGCCGACGCCGCCGTCGGAGCCGCCGCCTCCGGCGCGGCCGGGCGCCCTGCCGCCGCCGGCGCCACGGCCCCCGGCCACACCGGGACCGCCCAGGGCGAGGGCCTGACCGTCGCCGACCTCGACCGGAACGCCGACGACCTGCACACCCTGCTCACGGACGGGGTCGCCGCGGCCGAGCGCCAGCTCTTCGAGCTGCGCACCGCCGCCGCCGACGACGCCCGCATCCTCGGCGCGCTCGGCGACGGCGGCCTTCTGCCGCCCGGCCCCGACGTCCTCGCCACCGTCGAGTACCTCGGCGAGCACGGCATTCCCGCCCTCCCCGGCTGGCGCTACCTCGCCCAGTCCGTGGACCCCGCCGACCACGCCGCCGTGCTCGCCGCCCGCCCCGAACTCGTCGACGGCGTCGTCATCACCGACCCCGACACCCACGGCCGGGCCCGCGAGGTCCTGTCCGGCGCCGCCCTGCTGCCCCGCTCCACCGTCGCCGTCGGTACGGCGGCCGCCCTGCTGGCCCCGCTGCCGGCCGACGCCGACTCCGACTCCGGGGTCTTCCTCGTACCGCCGAACCCGGCCATGCACGACGAGCACGCCGCCGACGAGGAGCGCCAGGCGCTGCGCGCCCGCGCCGGCGCCCGCGACACCGAGATCCGCGACCTCGCCGCCCGCCTCGCCGGTGACCGTGAACTCGCCGCCCGCCTCGCCTCCTGGCGCAACGGCTGCCCGCCCGGCCGCCTCACCGAACTCGCGGAAGCGGCCGTCGCCGCCCGGATGTTCGCCGAGGAGACCGACGCCGAGCTCGCGGAGGCCCGTACCGTACGCGCCGAGGCCGACGAGGCCGCCGCCGACGCGGCCCGTGTCCGCGAGGAGCGCCAGGACACCGCCCAGCGGGCCCGCCGCGCCGCCGACGCCCTCGCCGGGCTCGCCTTCCGGCTCCGCGAGCGTGCCGGCTGGCAGGCCAGGCTCCGTGAACTCGCCGACGACGCGGCCGAGTCCGAGGCCCGCGCCGAGGTGTGCCTGGACCGGGCCCGCGCCGCCGACGAGGACCGCCGCGCCGCCCAGCGGGCCGCCGACGACGCCCGTCGCACCGCCCGCGCCCTGCGCGCCGAACGCGCCGAGATCGCCGGCGCCCCCGACCCGCTGCCCGAGGGCTCCGGCGAGGGCTCCCGTGCGCCACTGCCCGACCTGCGCGAGGCCTACCGGGCCGCCTCCCAGCTCTACGAGAAGGTCGGCGTCGGCGCCGACCTGCGAGCCGAACAGGCCCGCGCCGAGAGCGACGAGAGCGCCGCCCTGGCCGAACTCGACCGCCTCACCAACAAGGTCCGCACCCGGGCCGCCCAGCTTCTCGAAGGCACCGACGGCGCCGACGGCCCCTCCCGCCAGGCCGCGGCCGCCCGCGCCGAGGCCCTCGTACAGATGCTGGAGACCCGCGCGTCCACCGCCAGCGAGCAGCTCGGCCGACTGCGCGGCGAGGCCGAACGGCACGCCCCCGCCGAGGGGGAGGCGCACACCGAACTCCCCGAGGAGCTCGTCCCCGAGGGCGTCGAGCAGGCCCAGGCCCTGCTGCGCACGGCCACCGCCCAGCTCGCGGCCCACAGTGCGGCCGTGGAGAGCGCCCGGGCCGCCCACGCGGACCTGCTGCGCGCCCACCGCACCGCCGAGGACGGCGCCGGCGGCTTCGACGAGACCGCGGCGCTCCTGCGCGACCTGCTGCGCGACCACACCCACCAGGACGACGAGCAGGAGCCGGTGCCCCACCAGGGCACCCTGGAGGAGGCCCGCCAGTCGGCCACCGAGGCCCGCCGCTCCCTGCGCGGCTGCTCGGCCGACCTCTCGGCCGCCGAGTCCGCGGTGCGCGAGGCGAGCGACATCCTGGTCCGGCACGCCAACGCGACCCGCTACGAGCAGGTACGCACCCCCGCGCGCCAGCAGATCCGCGAACTGCCCGCCTCCGCCCTCCCCGAGCACGCGGCGGCCTGGGCGGCGGCCTTCGCGCCCCGGCTGCGCGTCCTCACCGACGAACTGGCGCAGCTGGAGCGCAACCGCGACAGCATCGTCGACCGCCTGCGCGGCCTCGTCGAATCGGCCCTGGCCACGCTCCGCTCGGCGCAGCGCCTCTCGCAGCTCCCGGAGGGGCTCGGAGAATGGTCGGGCCAGGAGTTCCTGCGGATCCGCTTCGAGGAGCCCGACCAGGCCACGCTCACGGAGCGGCTCGGCGAGGTCATCGACGAGGCGACGCGCGCGGCCGTGAAGAAGAACAGCAGCGCCTCCTTCGGCGAGGGCCGCCGGGACGGCATGTCCCTGCTGCTGCGGGGTGTCCAGGCGGCCCTGGAGCCCAAGGGCATCTCGGTGGAGATCCTCAAGCCGGACGCGGTGCTGCGGGCCGAGCGGGTGCCGGTGGGGCAGATGGGCGACGTCTTCTCCGGCGGGCAGCTGCTGACCGCCGCGATCGCGCTGTACTGCACGATGGCGGCGCTGCGCAGCAACGACCGCGGCCGCGACAAGCACCGGCACGCGGGCACGCTGTTCCTCGACAACCCGATCGGCCGCGCGAACGCCACGTACCTGCTGGAGCTCCAGCGGGCCGTCTCCGACGCGCTCGGCGTCCAGCTGCTGTACACGACCGGCCTGTTCGACACCACGGCGCTCGCCGAGTTCCCGCTGGTGATCCGTCTGCGCAACGACGCGGACCTGCGGGCGGGTCTGAAGTACATCAGCGTCGAGGAACACCTGCGTCCGGGTCTGCCGCAGCAGTCCCCGGAGGCGGAGACCATCCACGGCGAGATCACGGCGACCCGCATGTTCCGCCGCAGCGGCGTTTCCTGAGGCACACCCGCACGCATCCGCACGTCCCGGCCGTCCCGGCCGGCCCGGCCGGGACGCACGAGGACACCACCCCGCGCGAGGCCCGGGCACGCCGGCCCGCGCGCCGGCGCTGGGCACGCCACCCCGCGAGCGGCCCCGGGCACGCCGGCGCGCGGATCAGCGCCCTGAGGCCGCCAGAGGGCCGTCCTCGCGGGGTATTCGGCCCTTGGCGGGCTCCCGCGCCACCCTGGCGGCCCGGCGGGCCTCACGACGGCGCCTGCGCGCCGTACTGCTCGGCTCCGACAGGACCCCGTACCGCTGGTTCCACGTCTGCCGGGTGATCCACACGTCCAGCACGCCCCAGGTGGCCACGATGGTCCCCGCGATCGCGCCGAACGCCATCGGGAGGGCCAGCCAGGACCCGGCCAGGGTCAGGAAGAACGTGATCGTGGCCTGCGTCAGCGTCACGGACACGATCAGCACCGCCCGTACCGCCGAGGTCCGCACCGGATCCGGCATCCGCCGCCGCCGGGCCGGCTCCTCGACCCACAGTCCCCGCCCTGCCGTGCCGGTGCTCGCGCCCGCGCGCCCGCCCTCGTCCCTGCTCATGGTCCGCTCACTCCCCACCGCGCGGTCCGCCATGCCCACTCGCCATGCCCACTTGTCGTACCCACTGGTCGTACCCACTCGCCGTGCCTGTTCGTCGCGTCCACTCACCACGTCTACCCACCACGCCGGTTCCGACGTGTCCCCTCGAACAGACAGACGTCCGGAGATGCCGAGAGATTCCCGAATCGCGGATACCCTCCGCGGGCTCGATTGATCGCGGAACGAACAATTCCAGCCATCCATCGGGTTGCAGGAACCGACACCTCACCAAGTGTCATCTGCCACATATCGGGCCGCACTTGACCGGAAGTGTCGGACAACTGGTGATCTTCGCCCCGGTGGCAGGCCGAAAACGTCCGGACACCCCTTCGAAGCTGCTCCGCAGCAGTAGTAGGCTCACGCCGTTTAAATGACGGAACACCGACCCCCGGCAACGGGGTTGACCTGGGGGAGGCTGGGGAGGCCATGCGCTTTCGCGGGAAGTCCATCCGCCGGAAGATCGTGGCGTTGCTCCTTGTGCCGCTCGTCTCCCTGACCGCGCTCTGGAGCTTCGCCACGGTCATCACCGGCCGTGAGGCGATCCAACTCTTCGACGTGGCCTACATCATCGACAAGGTGGGCTACCCGGTCGAGGACGTCGCCCGCGTCATCCAGAAGGAGCGGCGCCAGACCCTCGTCGTCCTCGGCGACCCCCGGGCCGCCACCGCCACGGCCGAACTCACCAAGCGCCGGGCCGAAACCGACGAGGCCGTCGAGAAGATCAGCGTCAGCGCCCGCGACCCCAAGGTCATCGACGAGCTGAGCACGGACAGCGCCCAGCGGCTGCGCTCGATCGTCTCCGCCTTCCAGGGCATCGGCTCCATGCGACGCTCCGTCGACCAGAACGCCCTGGAGCCCACCCAGGCCCTGGAGCTCTACAACCGGCTGGTCGACCCCTGCTACGACTTCCTCATGAACCTCCACGGCCTGGACAACGTGGAGGTGGACAAGGAAGGCCGCGCCCTCGTCGGCATCAGCCGCGCCCGCGAACTGCTCTCCCGCGAGGACGCCGTCATCGCCTCGGCCCTCGCCGCCCGCAACGTCACGGCTTCCGACGTCCGCCACGTGTCGGACTTCGCCGCCAAGCGCACCCTGCTCTACGAGTTCAACCTCGTGACCCTCCCCGCCGAGGACCGCGAGCGCTTCGAGCAGTACTGGAGGGACCCCGAGACCAAGCCCCTGCGCGACGCCGAGGAGCGCTTCATCGCCGGCGGCGCGGTCAACAAGCCGCGCAGCGTCACCGCCGAGCAGTGGGACCAGGCCTCCGCGAAGGTCCTGGACGACCTGGCGGCCATGAACACCGAAGCCGGCAACCGCTACCAGCAGCGCATCGAGCCCGTCGCCATGGACGTCATGGTCCAGGCCGCCGCGGCCGGCATCCTCGGCTTCCTCGCCCTGATCGTGTCCCTGGTCCTCTCCGTACGGATCGGCCGCGACCTGGTCCGCGACCTCTCCCGGCTCCGCAAGGAGGCCCACGAGGCCTCGGGCGTCCGGCTGCCCAGCGTCATGCGCCGCCTCGCCGCGGGCGAGCACGTGGACGTGGAGACCGAGTCGCCCCACCTCGAGTACGAGAAGGACGAGGTCGGCCAGGTCGGCCAGGCCCTCAACACCCTCCAGCGCGCCGCCGTCGAGGCCGCCGTCAAGCAGGCCGACCTGCGCCGCGGCGTCTCCGAGGTGTTCGTCAACCTGGCCCGCCGCAACCAGGTGCTGCTGCACCGCCAGCTGACCCTCCTCGACACCATGGAACGCCGTACCGAGGACACCGAGGAGCTGGCCGACCTCTTCCGCCTCGACCACATGACCACCCGCATGCGCCGGCACGCCGAGGGCCTGGTGATCCTCTCCGGCGCCGCGCCCTCCCGCCAGTGGCGCAAGCCCGTCCAGCTCATGGACGTCGTACGGGCCGCCGTCGCCGAGGTCGAGGACTACGAGCGCATCGAGGTGCGCCGGCTCACGCGTCTGGGCATCGTCGGCCCGGCCGTCGCCGACATCACGCACCTCATCGCCGAACTCCTGGAGAACGCCACGGTGTTCTCGCCGCCGCACACCGCGGTCCAGGTGCACGGCGAGCGCGTCGCCAACGGCTTCACCCTGGAGATCCACGACCGCGGCCTCGGCATGACCCCGGAGGCACTGCTCGACGCGAACCTCCGGCTCGCCGAGACCCCCGAGTTCGAACTCTCCGACACCGACCGTCTCGGCCTGTTCGTCGTCAGCCGCCTCGCACAGCGCCACAACGTCAAGGTCGTCCTCCAGCCCAGCCCGTACGGGGGCACCACCGCGGTGGTCTTCCTCCCCGTGTCCCTGCTGACCGAGGCTCCCGAGACCAACGGATCGGGCGCGCGGTTCGACGGCGCCCGCGCCGCGGTCAAGCCCGGCAGGTCCGACAAGCCGGGCCACTTCGGCAGGGCCGGGTCCGAGCGGCCCACGCCCGCCGCCATGGAGCGCGCGCCCTCCGGCCGCCCGCTGCCCGCCGCCGAACTGCGCGGCCCGGTCGAGCTGGAGGCCCCGCTCGTGGGCGGTGGCCTGGACCGGCTGGACGGCCTCGACGACGCCGCGGTGCTCGACGACGCCCCCACGGCGATCACGAGCCGCAACGGCTCCTCCGCCCGCCCGGTCATGGCGACGCTCGACGACGAGACCCCGCCGAACGGCACCCCGCGCAGCGCCCTGCTGGGCCTGCGCCCGGCGGACCGGCCGCACACCGACCGGCACGCGGAGCGCCACGGCGCCCGCAAGGGCGATCACGACCGCGAGTCGCCCGCCCCCACCGGCCCGGTCCGGCTCGACACCCAGCGCGTGGAGGCCTCACGTGCGGAGGCCGCCCGCTCCCAGGGAGCCGTACCGCTGCCGCGCCGCCGCCCCACACCGACTCTGGTCGCCGAACACGGCCGCCGGGTGGAGCCCCGCCCGGTGTCCGTGGTCCCGCAGCCCGGCCAGGCCGCTGCGCCCGGGGCCGATGCCGGCTCCGGCGGGGCCGCCGCACCCGGCCCCGGCATTGGCGGGCTGCCCCGCCGCGTCCGCCAGGCGAACCTGGCGCCCCAGCTCAAGAACAACCTGTCGGCCGCCCCCGCCGAAGCCGCCCCCGACCAGGTGGCCGACCGCGACGCGGACGACGTACGTACGCGCATGTCCGCACTCCAGCGTGGCTGGACGGCGGGCCGCAACCAGCACGCACAGCAGAAGTCCGAGACCGAGGCGGGCACCTCCGCCGCCGGCGGTCCCGCGAACGAGAACGAAGGGGACGGTCGATGACCGCACCGCAGACCGGCAACGACACCAGGGGCCGCGGCTCCGGCCCGCTCAACTGGCTCCTCGACGAGCTCGTCGACCGGGTCGGCTCCATCCGCAAGGCGGTGGTCCTGTCCGGCGACGGCCTGCCCACCGGCAGCTCCAAGGACCTGACCCGCGAGGACAGCGAGCACCTGGCGGCGGTCGCCTCCGGCTTCCACAGCCTCGCCAAGGGCGTCGGCCGGCACTTCGACTCCGGCCGGGTGCGCCAGACGGTGGTCGAGCTCGACGAGGCCTTCCTCTTCGTCATGGCCGCGGGCGACGGCAGCTGCCTGGCCGTGCTGGCGGACGCCGATTCAGACGTCGGCCAGGTGGCGTACGAGATGACGCTCATGGTCAAGCGCGTCGGCGACCACCTGGCGACCGCCCCGCGCACCGGGCTGCCAGCCGGAGGGTGAGTCGTAGGGCATGAGCGATTCAGGCCAGGACCACCCCGCCGGCATTCCCGCCGGCTTCCCCGTCGACCCGTCCTACCCCGAGCCGGACCCCGAGCTCGAGCTCGACCCCGACCACGCGCACTGGTTCGACGACGATGCAGGCCCCGTCGTCCGCCCGTACGCCATGACCCGCGGCCGGACCAGCCATGCGGGCCAGCACCGCCTCGACCTGATCGCGCTCGTCGTCGCCGAACCGGCGGCCGACGATCCGGTCTGGGACATGACCCTCTCTCCGGAACACGCCCACATCCTCGGGCTGTGCCGGGGCCGACCGCAGTCGGTCGCCGAACTGGCGGCCGACCTCGACCTCGCGGTCGGGGTCGTCCGCGTCCTGATCGGCGACCTGGTCGACGAGGAACTGGTCCACGTGACCAGGCCGGTACCCCCGGCCGAACTGCCCGATGAATCCATTCTGCGTGAGGTGATCGATGGCCTTCGGGCGCTTTAGCCGCACCGGTGCCATGCACGCGGTGTCGCCGGTCGAACCGCTGACCTTGAAGATCCTGGTCGCGGGCGGCTTCGGGGTGGGCAAAACCACCCTGGTGAGTGCGGTGAGCGAAATCAGACCCCTGCGCACCGAGGAACGGCTCTCCGAGCCGGGCGTCGGTGTCGACGACACCGGGGGAGTGGAGGGCAAGAGCACCACCACCGTGGCCATGGACTTCGGGCGCATCACGCTCCGCGAGGACCTGGTGCTGTACCTGTTCGGCACGCCCGGGCAGGACCGCTTCTGGTTCCTGTGGGACGAGCTGGCGCAGGGTTCGCTCGGCGCCGTCGTCCTCGCGGACACCCGTCGCCTCGCCGACTGCTTCGCCGCCATCGACTACTTCGAACGGCGCGGCATCCCCTTCGTGGTCGCGGTCAACTGCTTCGACGGAGCCGACCGGCACCCGGTGGTGACCGTACGGACGGCACTCGACCTCGATCCCGGGGTGCCGGTGCTGCTGTGCGACGCGCGGGACCGGGAGTCCGTGAAGGACGTGCTGGTGGGGGTCGTGGAACACGCGATGTCCCTGGCGCGCGAGCGGCGCCGGAGCCTCTCGGCGGGAGCCTGACACCATCGGCCCGCGTGCCCGCACCGGGGCCCGGCACGGAGGCGGCCCGTACCCCCGCCGACTGGGGTACGGGCCGCTGCTCTCACGGGGGGTTCCGGGTCCCGGTCGCGGCGCGGGACTGTGGAGCGAGTGTGAACCTGCCGCCGGGGGCCGTCAAGCGTTCGGACAACACCGGCCGTTCAGCGCACGGCGACGACGGCCGAACCGTGCCCGAACAGCCCCTGGTTGGCGGTGATCCCGGCCCGCGCACCGGGAACCTGCCGCTCCCCGGCCGTACCGCGCAACTGCCGGGTCAGCTCACACACCTGCGCGATGGCCTGGGCCGGCACCGCCTCCCCGAAGGAGGCCAGCCCGCCACTGGTGTTGACCGGGATCCGGCCGCCCAGAGCCGTCGCTCCCTCCCGTACGAGCTTCGCCCCCTCGCCCTCGCCGCACAGCCCGATGTCCTCGTACCACTCCAGTTCGAGGGCGGTGGACAGGTCGTAGACCTCGGCCAAGGAGAGGTCGTCCGGGCCGAGCCCCGCCTCCTCGTAGGCGGCGCGAGCGATCGACGACCGGAAGGAACCGGCCGCCGGCGCCACGGCCACCGACGAGTCGGTGGCGATGTCCGGCAGGTCCAGCACCGTCCGCGGATACGTGGGCGTCACCGTCGAGACCGCCCGGATCCGCACGGGATCGGTCACCCCGCGCGCCCGCGCGAAGTCCATGCTGGTGAGCACGAGGGCCGCGCCCCCGTCGGAGGTGGCGCAGATGTCGAGCAGCCGGAGCGGATCGGCGACGACGGCCGAGGCCGCGACCTCCTCGGCGGTGACCTTCTTGCGGTAGCGGGCGTGCGGATTGAGCAGTCCGGCCGCCGCGTTCTTCACCTTGACCTGGGCGAAGTCCTCCAGGGTGTCGCCGTACAGGGCCATCCGGCGGCGGGCGTAGAGCGCGAAGTACGCCGGGTTCGTGGCGCCCAGCACGCGGAACCGCAGCCAGTCCGGATCGTCGGGACGGTCGCCGCCCGCCGGTGCGAAGAACCCCTTGGGCGCGGCGTCCGCGCCGACCACGAGGACCACGTCGGCCAGGCCCGCCAGGATCTGCGCGCGGGCCGCCCCGATCGCCTGGGCACCGGACGCGCAGGCCGCGTACACGCTGGTCACCCGCGCGCCCTGCCAGCCGAGGGCCTGGGCGAAGGTGGCGCCGGCCACGTAGCCCGGGTATCCCGAACGCACGGTGTCGGCGCCGACGATCGACTGCACGTCCGTCCAGTCGAGTCCGGCGTCGGCGAGCGCCTCGCGCGCCGCGGCCCGTCCGTACTCGACGAAACTGCGGCCCCATTTGCCCCAGGGGTGCATGCCGGCCCCGAGGACCGCGATGTCGGCGCTCACCCGGTGCCTCCCACGGGCCGGAAGTGCCAGGTGGTCCAGACGGTCCCGGCATCCTCGCCCAGCACGCCCCCGACCACCTCGACCTCCATCCCGACCGCCAGATCGGCGACCCCCACCCCGGGCGCCGCCTGCCCCAGCACCACCATCCCCTCGGCCTCCAGCTCCACCGCGACCAGGGTGTACGGCTCCCAAGGCTCGGCCGGGTCGGACACGTACGGGGCGGGCGGCCGGTAGCGCCCGTCGGTGTAGGACCAGACCCGGCCCCGCGGGGACAGCGGCACCTCGACGAGCTCGCCCCCGCCGCGGCAGTGCGGATTGCGGCAGTACGCGTCCTCGCGGGGGAAGAACACCGCGGTGCAGGCGGAGCACCGGGTGCCGAGCAGCCGGAAGCCGCCGTCCTCGGCGGACCCGGTGAACCACCCGTTCACGACGGGTGTGCGTGTGCGTGCCAAGACCCCTCCCATGCCAGATAGCTGACGGATCGTCAGGAGTCTGTCACGAGAGGGCCCTCAGGGGCACCCGTTCTCGGCGAGCCACTTCCGGGCGATCTCGCCCAGCTCCGCGTCCCGCCCCGCCAGCATCATCCGGATCATCTGCGCGTCCCCGCGCAGCGACCATCCCGGATGGCCGAAGGTGGCGGGATTGTTCCCCTCGATCAGGAAGTGCGCGGGCCAGGCGGTCCCGTACCCGATCAGCGGCAGGGCGGCGAGGTAGCGCCGGCGGCCGCGCGCCAGCCCGTAGGCGGCGACGGCCAGGCCGGTGAGCGTGCCGGTGAGATGGACCCAGCGGGTGGCGGCGCGCGAGTGCATCGCGACGTAGTACGGCCAGAATTCCTCGTACGAGCTGAAAGTCATGCGGGCACGGTACTCACGGCCGGACGGAGGCGACAGCGACGGGGAAGTCGAAATACGTGTCGGGATACGCCTCAGGCCTGTACGTGAAATGCCACCACTCCTCGGGAAGGTTCACGAACCCCTGCTCGCCCAGGACCCGCTTCAGCAACTGCCGGTTGGCGCGGGCGGCGCCCGTGACCCGCGGATCGTCGGTGTGCGAGAGCGGATCGAAGAAGTCGAACGCCGTCCCCATGTCGGCCTCCCGCCCCGTGAGTTCCACCAGGGTCACGTCCAGCGTGCTCCCGCGGCTGTGCCCGGACCTCTCCGCGATGTACCCGTCGGGGATCAGCCGGTCCCGCTCCACGTTCGGGTAGAACTCCGCCTTCGTCGCGCGGTCGCCCGGGCCGTCCTGCGTCCGCGCCCACCGCACGAACCGGTCGACCGCCCGCTGCGGCCGGTAGCAGTCGTACACCCGCAGCGAGCGGCCGCTGCGCAGCAACCGCCGCTGTGCCCGCCGCAGCGCCTCGGCCGCGGGCCGCGCGAGCAGGCACTCCGGCTCCTCGTACCCGTCCACCACCCCGCCGGTGAAGTTCCGCGCACCGGCGTACCGCATGTCCTGCCCGATGCCCGGATCCACCTCGCGCAGCACCACGAACCCGTCCGGCGCCGCAGCCCCGCCGGCCAGCACCGCGAGCAGTCCCGCAACAGCCGTCATCCGCATACCCCTTGGCATACCATCGCCGGATGCCGGCACACCTGAAGGACTCGCACTGCTCCACCTGCGGAGCGCCGTACTCCACCCCTACGTGGCCCCGCACCTGCGCGGCCTGCGGGGCGACCGCCTACCGCAACCCGCTCCCGGTGGCCGTCACCCTCCTCCCCGTGGAGGACGCGGACGGCACCGGCCTGGTGGTCATCACCCGCACCATCGAACCGGCCCTCGGCGGCGTCGCCCTCCCCGGCGGTTTCATCGACTTCGGCGAGGACTGGCGCGACGCGGTCGTCCGCGAACTCTTCGAGGAGACCGGCATCACCGCCCCGGCCTCGGAGGTGACCCTGGCCGACGCCCTGAGCTCCCCGGCGGGCCACCTCCTCCTCTTCGGCCTCCTCCCGCCCCGCCCGGCCGCCGACCTCCCCGAGTCGAAGCCGACGGACGAGACCACGGGCTGGCACATCCTGCGGACCCCCTCGGCCCTGGCCTTCCCCCTCCACACCCGGGCGGCGGCGTCCTGGTTCGCGGGGAAGTACGCCTGAGGCGGGCGGGCCCGCAGGGCATGCGTCCCCGGTCAGTGCCAGTTGCTGATCTGCACGTCACGCGGATGCGGAGCGCCGGTACCGGTCTCCACCAGGGACTTCAGGCTCATCAGGAAGATCGCCCACTTGGTGCTGCAGTGGCTCATGAACTCGACCGGCTCGCGCCAGCCCGCGTGCGTGAACAGGAGGATCGTCCACTCGCCCTCGCGGGCCAGCTCGAAGTCCACCGTCGTCCCGATCCACTCGGCCGGTCCGTCGGTCACCTCCCACCGCACCCGTGCGTCCGGCTGCAGGTCGAGGACCTTCATGTCGAAGCCGCCGACGTCGCCGAAGCGGAACTCCAGGACGCCGTCGCCGGTGCCGCTCGTGTCGGTCGTCCACCACGCGGCCAGACCCTCGACCGTGGTGAGCGCCTCGTAGACCTTCTCCGGGCTCGCCGTGATTCCCACCCGGTGCAGGATGTCAACCATCGCGTTCTCCTCGCTCCTCGATCGGTGTCTGCTCGTCCTTGGCTCGCTGGACCGCCTCGGCGAGGCTCTTGATGCGCCGCAGCCGGGCGTCCCACATCTCTCCGACGGAGTTCAGCTGCGCCACGGCACGGGCCAGCTGCGCCTCGTCCACCCGGTAACGCTTCTCCCGCCCGGACGGCGCGGACCGGACGAGCCCGACCCGGTCGAGGACGGCCAGGTGTTTGGTCACGGCCTGCCGGGTCACCGGCAGGTGCGCACTGAGGGTCGTCGCGGTCCCCTGGCCCTCGGCCAGCAGGAGGTCGATCATGCGGCGCCGGGTCGGGTCGCCCATCGCGGACCAGAGGTCGTCGTCCACGGCGGTGCTCATCGTGGGGCCGCCAGCCGTTCGGCGCTCGCGGCCAGGCGCGGCAGGTAGAAGTCCCAGCCCTGCCGGTGGTCGTTGTAGTGGGCTTCCAGTACGGCGGCCTCCCAGCCCCGCTCGCGGTAGCCGCTCTCGCGGAAACGGACCGTGGTCCCCTTCTCGTCGGGGACGAGCTCGAAGGTCACCAGCAGGGAGTTGCCCGGTCCCGCGGCCTCCGTCCGCGCCTCGTCGTACGTCCAGCGGAACGAGAACGTCCGCGGTGGGTCGGCCTCCACGACCGTGAACGGCGACGACTCGTGCCGGCCCGTGTCCGGGTCCGTCCAGGTGAGGGTGCCGGTGGCGCCGGCCTCCGGCTCGAACGCGGTCTCGGCGCTCCACCAGTCCCGGATGTGCTCGGGGCTGCTGAGCACCTCGAACACCACCTCGGGCGAGGCTTCGATGTGCAGCTCGCGCTCGATGCTCCCGTACTCCATGACCGCTTCCACCTTTCGCAACCTTCGGTTGCATATCAAGCTAGCCTGCCGCCGAGGAATGTGCAACCGATGGTTGCGTAAGCGGGTGGCGGCCGACCGCGGTCCGGCGGCCGCGGCGCGCCCCACGGCCCGTACCCCCTCCAGGTCCCGCACAGCTCCCGCGCACCTCCAGCCCCCTCCAGCCTGCCCCAGCCCCTTCCGGCCCCCAGCCCCTTCCAGCCCCCTACCCCTGCAACCCCCGTACGGTGACCCCCTCCACCGGGTTCCCCGCCTCGTCCTCCACGACCACCGCGTCCCCCAGCCACCGCACCGTGTACCGCTCCACCTCGCCCGCCTCGAAGCCGGGCCCCGGCTCCCGGATCACCACCCCGCCCCCCGTACGCCCGCGCGCCGGGGCCCAGACCTCCAGCTCCACCCCGTCGCCGGAGCCGGACCGCACCGGCAGCAGGGCCCCCGCCCGCGCCAGCACCGGGATCCGGCCCTGCGGGGCGTCCAGCAGGATCTGGCCCGGCCCCTCGTACGCCGCCCCCGTCTCGGTGTCGTACCACCGCCCCCGCGGCAGCCGCACCGCCCGCCGGTCCGCCCCGCACTCCAGCACCGGCGCCACCAGCAGCGCATCGCCCAGCAGGAACGCGTCCTCGCAGTCCCGCAACCGCCGATCCTCCGGCGCCCCCCACCACACCGGCCGCACGTACGGCGCGCCCGTACGCCGCGCCAGATGGGCCAGCGTCACGAAGTACGGCCGCAGCCGCTCCCGTTCCGCCATCACCGCCCCGGCCTGCTCCGCCACCTCCGGCCCGAACTCCCACGGCTCCCGCCGCCCCGCCCAGATCGCCGAATGGGTCCGGAACAGCGGCAGGTAGGCCCCCAGTTGCAGCCACCGCACGTACAACTCCGGCGACGGGGAGCCCCCGAACCCGCCGACATCCGGCCCCGAATACGGCACCCCGCACAGCCCGAGCCCCAGAACCAGGGCCAACGAGGCCCGCAACCCCTCCCAGCTGGACTCCACATCCCCCGACCACGTGCCTCCGTACCGCTGCATCCCCGCCCACCCCGACCGCGAGAACAGGAACGGCCGCTCGGCCGGCCGCAGCCGCACCAGTCCCTCCCACCCCGCCCGCGCCATCCCCAGCGCGTACACGTTGTGCCCCTCCCGGTGGTCGCCACCCGCCCCGTCCATCGCGTGCCGCGCCGACCGGGGCAGCGTGTTGTCCCCGAACGGCGCAAAGGACACCGGCTCGTTCATGTCGTGCCAGAAACCCGCGAAGCCCTGCGCGAGCCGCTCCTCGTACAGCCCGCCCCACCACTCCCGCACCGCCGGATCCGTGAAGTCCGGGTACGCGCACTCACCGGGCCACACCTCACCGCGCACCTCCCGGCCCCGCGCGTCCCGCACGAAGGCGCCGCCCCTCCCCACCGACAGGCCGGAGGTGTGCACCCCGTCGCCCGCCTTCACCGCCGGGTCCACGATCGACACGAGCCGCACCCCGAGCTCCCGCAACTCCCGCGCCAGCCCCGGCAGATCGGGAAACCGCTGCTCGTCCACCGTGAACACCCGGTGCCCGTCGTAGTGGTCGATGTCCAGGTGTACGGCCGAGAGCGCGAGCCCGTGCGACGCGTACCCCGCGACCACCCGCCGCACCTCCTCCGCGCTCCCGAACCCCCACCGCGCGTGCTGGTACCCCAGCGCCCACTCGGGCGGCACCGCGGCCGCGCCGGTCAGCCCCGACCACCCCTGCAGCACCCGCGCCGGCGTCCCCACCAGCACCCAGCACCGCAGCGGACCGCCCTCCATCCGCAGCTCACTCGCCCCCGGCCGGTCCGCCCCCGACCCCGCGCCCTCCTCACCCTCGCGCAGCACCACCCGGCCGTCCCACGGGTTGTCGTGGAACACCAGATGCGTCCCCGCGTCCGCGACCACCATCTGCACCGGCATCGTCAGGTACAGCGGATCCGTCCCCGGCCCGAAGCCCCCCTTCGGATCCGTGTTCCACAGCCGGTACGCCCCGTCCCGCAGCCGCGGCCCCGCGGCCCGGCCGCCCAGCCCGAAGAACCGCGCGTCCGCCGGCACCTCGCTGCGCAGCAGCCACCGCGCCCCGCCCATCCGCGGATCCACCGGCTCCCACCACCGCGGCGGCGCCTCCCGCCGCAGCACCGTCCCGCCGGGCGTGCGCACCTCCACCGCCCCGTGCCGGGACACCGCCACCGTCACCCGCTCCGACACCACCCGCCAGCCGCCCCCGGTGTCCGGCTCCAGCACGGCCCGCGGATCCGGCTCCGGCCCGCCGCCCACCACCGCGTAGGAGGGCGTCGGCCCGGCCCCGTCCCAGCTCCAGAACACGGCACCGCCCACCATGACCCGTACCAGCAGGTCCGACCGTGCGAACCGCAGTACGCCCCCGCCCTCCCGGGCCTCCGTACCGGTCAGCAGTCCCGGCACGCGCGCCCGCTCCGCGCCCCGGCGCTGGAGCCCCACCGCGTCCGCGCGCCGATGGCGCCACGCCGAGCGCCATGCGCGCCGACCGCGCGCCGAACCCATGTCCTTCACCGCACGCACCAGATCACGACCGTCCATGCCGCTCACCCTGCCACCGGCCCCCGGCCGAGGGGACGGCGTTCAACTGCCGTTCACCCGGCAGCGGCACCCCCGCGCCGATCACCCGACCCGCCAGGACAGCCCTGGTGCAGCGGACGATCACATGGCATGGTCCCTGTGAGCCGCCGCGCCCACACCCCCGCGCGATGGCACCGTACGCACACGAAGCGCGAGCCGCAGACTTGACCGGGAGCCGACCCATGACCTCAGCCACGCAGCCGGAACCCCTCTGGGCGCCGGGCCCCGACCGGATCGCCGCGGCCCGGATCACCGCCTTCCAGGCCTGGGCCGCCGAGCACCACGGAGCCCCCGCCGACGGCGGCTACCCCGCGCTGCACAGCTGGTCCGTCGACGAGCTCGACACCTTCTGGCAGGCCGTCGCCGAGTGGTTCGACGTCCGCTTCACCACCCCCTACCAGTCGGTCCTCGCCGACCGCTCCATGCCCGGCGCGCGCTGGTTCGACGGAGCCACCCTGAACTACGCCGAGCACGCGCTGCGCGCCGCCGAGGACCCGGCCCTGGCCGGCGACCCCGCCCTGCTGTACGTGGACGAGACCCACGAGGTCGTCCCCGTCACCTGGGCCGAGCTCCGCCGCCAGGTCGGGTCGCTCGCCGCCGAACTGCGCGCCCTCGGCGTACGCCCCGGCGACCGGATCAGCGGCTACCTCCCCAACATCACCGAGGCGGCCGTCGCCCTCCTCGCCACCGCCGCCGTCGGCGGCGTCTGGACCTCCTGCGCCCCCGATTTCGGAGCCCGCAGCGTCCTCGACCGCTTCCAGCAGGTCGAGCCCGTCGTCCTGTTCACCGTGGACGGCTACCGGTACGGCGGCAAGGAGCACGACCGCCGCGACACCGTCGCCGAGCTCCGCGCCGACCTGCCCTCCCTGCGCGCGGTCGTCCACATCCCGCTGCTCGGCACGCCCGCCCCCGACGGCGCCCTCGACTGGTCCGCGCTGACCTCGGCCGACACCGAGCCCGTCTTCGAACCGGTCCCGTTCGACCACCCGCTCTGGGTGCTGTACTCCTCCGGTACGACCGGCCTCCCCAAGGCCATCGTCCAGTCCCAGGGCGGCATCCTCCTCGAGCACCTCAAGCAGCTCGGCCTGCACTGCGACCTCGGCCCCGAGGACCGCTTCTTCTGGTACACCTCCACCGGCTGGATGATGTGGAACTTCCTCATCTCCGGACTGCTCACCGGTACGACCGTCGTCCTCTACGACGGCAGCCCCGGCTACCCCGACACCGGCGCCCAGTGGCGCATCGCCGAGCGCACCGGCGCCACCCTCTACGGCACCTCCGCCGCCTACGTGATGGCCTGCCGCAAGGCCGAGGTCCACCCGGGCCGCGACTTCGACCTCTCCGCCGTGAAGTGCGTGGCCACCACCGGCTCCCCGCTCCCGCCCGACGGCTTCCGCTGGCTCCACGAGGAGGTCGCCGAGGACCTCTGGATCGCCTCCGTCAGCGGCGGCACCGACGTGTGCAGCTGCTTCGCGGGCGCCGTCCCCACGCTCCCGGTGCACATCGGCGAACTCCAGGCCGCGTGCCTCGGTACGGACCTCCAGGCCTGGGACCCCTCCGGCAAGCCGGTCATCGGCGAGGTGGGCGAGCTCATCGTCACCAACCCCATGCCATCCATGCCGATCCACTTCTGGAACGACCCCGACGGCAGCCGCTACCGCGACAGCTACTTCGAGATGTTCCCGGGAGCCTGGCGCCACGGCGACTGGATCACCATCACCGACCACGGCTCGGTGATCATCCACGGCCGCTCCGACTCCACGCTCAACCGCCAGGGCGTCCGGATGGGCTCCGCCGACATCTACGAGGCCGTCGAACGCCTCCCCGAGATCAAGGAATCCCTGGTCATCGGCCTGGAGGAGCCGAACGGCGGCTACTGGATGCCGCTGTTCGTCCACCTCGTGCCCGGCGCGGCCCTCGACGACGACCTGCGGGCCCGCATCAAGGCGACGATCCGCGAGGAGCTCTCCCCGCGGCACGTCCCCGACGAGATCATCGAGGTCCCGGGCATCCCGCACACCCTCACCGGCAAGCGCATCGAGGTGCCGGTCAAGCGCCTCCTGCAGGGCGCCCCCCTGGCCAAGGCGGTCAACCCCGGCTCCGTCGACAACCTCGACCTCCTCCACTTCTACGAGGAGCTGGCCCGCACCCGCAACCACGGCTGAGCTCACTGTCAGTGGCGGTGATTACTCTGAGTGAGCAAGCGATTGCGCCACTCAGGGGGAAGTCATGCCACGCAAGAACGACACGACCGTGGGCACGCACACCGGCCCGCACACCGGCACGCACCGGACCCGCACCAGCGACCGGCGCCGCACGCTGCGCCGCGAAGTCCCCGGCACCATCGGCCTGCTGGCCGACGCCGCGGACTTCGCGGCCATGCGCGGCTACCGCAGCTTCACCTTCGACGACCACCAGGACTACCTCCACCACGTGGACGGCCTGCTCCGCTCCCGCGCGGCCCAGGGCATCCACACCACCGTCGCCCTCTTCGATCCCGAGGAGTACGCCGAGTACTGCGGGGACAACGGCCTCGACCCGGACACCGCCCTGACCCGCGCCCGCTTCACGGCCGAGCTCGCCGGAAACGGCACCGCCCTCCCCTACGCCGGCCAGCCCATCGACCAGCTGGTCCCCCTCCTGGTCGACGAGGCCGTCCGCCAGGCCACATGGGAGTACGCCACCGGCCTCCTCGCCGAGGTCGGCCACTGCGCGGACTGCGGCGAGGACATCGGCCACGCCTCCTTCGACCGCGCCGCCGACGCACTCAAACGACTCGTGGCCGGCGCCGGCCCCGGCCACCACCACTTCGTCTGCAGCATCCCGACCGAGGCACAACAGCTCGTCGCCGTCCTGCACGCCGACACCACCGGCGACCCGGAAACCCCGCCGCGCATCGAGGGCCGGGAAGGCCTGGACTTCGTGACGGTCCTCGCCGCGGGACTCGCCCTCGGCGGCCCCGGGGGACTGGTGGTCCGCACCACCGCCGAGGGCCGGCGGGACCGGGTCCACGGCTGGCGCCTGGACCGCGGCCGGCTCACCGTCCTCTCGGCCGCCGCCGTCTTCAACGCCTACTGCACCGACGCCGACACCGGAGACCCCGTCGCCCCCGAACCGGGCGTCGAATACTGCCCGGGGTACGAGGTCGACGCACCGGGACCGCACCACTGACCCGTCCGGAACGCACCGAGGGGCCCCCGCCACCGGCGAGGACCCCTCGGTACGAACACCGCGCCATGCGGCCACCGGCTACTCGCCGGACAGCACCGCCTGCGCGGCCACACGGGCCTCCTCGGCGCTGTCCGACGCACGAGCGGCCGCCGCGGCACGCTCGCACTGGGCCAGCGTGTACTTGGCGAGCGTCGCCCGTACGTAAGGAATCGAAGCGGCACCCATCGAAAGAGAGGTGACACCCAGACCGGTCAGCACACAGGCCAGCAGCGGATCGGCAGCGGCCTCGCCACAGACACCACAGCTCTTGCCCTCGGCCTTGGCGGCCTCCGCCGACATGGCGACGAGGTCGAGCAGCGCCGGCTGCCACGGGTCCTGCAGCCGGGACACGGCACCGACCTGCCGGTCGGCGGCGAAGGCGTACTGGGCCAGGTCATTCGTGCCCAGCGACAGGAACTCGACTTCCTGCAGGATGGAACGCGCCCGCAGCGCAGCTGAGGGGATCTCCACCATCGCGCCGAACTTCGCCTTCAGCCCGGCCTCCCGGCAGGCGTCCGCGAAGGCCTTGGCGTCGATGCGGTCGGCGACCATCGGGGCCATGACCTCGAGGTAGACCGGCAGCCCCTCGGCAGCCTTGGCCAGCGCGGTGAGCTGCGTCCGCAGCACCTCCGGGTGGTCCAGCAGCGAGCGCAGCCCGCGCACACCCAGCGCCGGGTTGGGCTCGTCGCCCGGGGTCAGGAAGTCCAGCGGCTTGTCGGCGCCGGCATCGAGCACCCGCACGACCACGCGGCCCTCGGGGAAGGCTTCGAGCACCTTGCGGTACGACTCGACCTGCTTCTCCTCGGACGGCGCCTTCTTGCTGTCGTCCAGGAACAGGAACTCGGTACGGAACAGACCCACACCCTCCGCCCCGGCTTCGACGGCGGCCGGCACATCGGCGGGACCGCCGACATTGGCCAGCAGCGGCACCTTGTGACCGTCGGAGGTCGCACCGGGACCGGACGAGGCGGCCAGAGCCGCCTTGCGCTCGGCGGCCGCGGCCTCCAGCTCGGCCCGCTTCTGCGGCGACGGCTCGACGAACAGGTCACCCGTGCTGCCGTCCACCGCGATCACCGTGCCCTCGGCGATCTCACCGGCACCCGGCAGCGCCACGATCGCCGGCACGCCCAGCGCCCGCGCGAGGATCGCACTGTGACTGGTCGGCCCGCCCTCCTCGGTCACGAATCCGAGGACGAGCGCCGGGTCGAGCAGTGCGGTGTCGGCGGGAGCCAGGTCCCGCGCGATGAGTACGTACGGCTCGTCGCTGTCGGGCACACCCGGCATCGGCACACCCAGCAGACGCGCCACGATGCGGTTGCGCACGTCGTCCAGGTCGGCCACGCGGCCCGCCATGTACTCGCCGGCTCCCGCGAGCAGATCGCGGTACGAGGCGAACGCGTCGTACACGCCGCGCTCGGCCGTGCTGCCGACGGCGATCCGCCGGTCGACGTCCGCCATCAGCTCGGGGTCCTCGGCGATCATCGCCTGGGCCTCGAGCACGTGCTGGGCCTCGCCACCGGCCAGCTGGCCACGCGCGATCAGATCGGCAGCCACGGCACTCACGGCCTGACGGGCGCGCCCCTGTTCGCGCGCCGCCTCGTCCGCGGTGATCTGCCGGGCCGGCGGCTCCAGGACCGCCGTGCCCATGTGCCGCACCTCGCCGATCGCCACCCCGTGGCTCACGCCGACGCCTCGCAGCGTTGTCTCCATTTCACCCGTCTCCGATTGAGCGGCGGGCCGAGCCGCCGCGGTGGATATCCGACTCGCCTGTAGGGACGGACGCGTCACTGCCAGCTGAAGAGAGCGTCGTCAGCCTTCACGTCGCCGGATTCGACGACGTCGGAGAGGGAGTCGGCCGTCGCCTCGAGCGCCACGACGGGGCAGATCGGCGACTTGCCGGCCACCTCGACCGCAGCGGGGTTCCAGCGGATGACGGCCTGGCCGCGGGTCACGGTGTCGCCCTTGTTCACGAGGAGCTCGAAGCCCTCGCCGTTGAGCTGGACCGTGTCGATCCCGAGGTGCGTGAGTACACCGTGGCCCTCGCTGTCGACGACTACGTACGCATGCGGGTGCAGGGAAACGACCACACCATCAACGGGGGACACCGCCTCCGAGGGCTCGCGCACGGGATCAATGGCGGTGCCGGGGCCCACCATGGCGCCGGAGAACACCGGATCGGGCACTGCCGCGAGTCCGATGGCGCGTCCGGCAAGTGGGGACGTCACGCTGGTCATGGGGGCCTCCCAGGGGGTGGGGCTCTTCGTGTCGCCGTCACTACCTGTTGCGAACGGCGTACTCTTCAGAAGGATATGGCACAAGATGTTCGGGTTCGCCCGATGCTGGATCCCGATCCGGGCTGGTCCCTTGGCACGGAGACTAGTGGACTAGACCGGTGGACTAGACCATACGCCTGAATCGATTTGCTTGGGCACCCCCAGAGCTGTACTGTCGTGACTCCCGCCAGGACGCCCCGTGTGAACTTCTCGCGAACGGCAGATGGACGGGACTCCTCCTCTTAAGTGTCGATCTTGAATCCCACTGCTTTTCGTATGCCTTTTCGGTAATGCGTCGAGTGGTCAGGGAGACGGAAAACCACTGATAGAGTCGGAACCGCCGGAAAGGGAAAACGCGAAAGCGAATACCTGGAAAGCACCGAGGAAGTCGGACACGAAAGAGTCTGATAGAGTCGGAAACGCAAGAACAGAACGAAAGCCCGGAGGAAAGCCCCAGCGGATGTCGCGGGGGTGAGTACAAAGGAAGCGTCCGTTCCTTGAGAACTCAACAGCGTGCCAAAAATCAACGCCAGAAGTTGATACCCCGTCCACTTCGGTGGATGAGGTTCCTTTGAAAAAGACCTGTCGGGCCTTCGGGCACTGGCAGGCAACAACACAGCGAGGACGTTGTGGCGCGTCGGTCTTATTCCGACATGACGTGCCCGCTCTAAGTGATGTGTGCACCCGATTACGGGTAAACATTCATGGAGAGTTTGATCCTGGCTCAGGACGAACGCTGGCGGCGTGCTTAACACATGCAAGTCGAACGATGAAGCCCTTCGGGGTGGATTAGTGGCGAACGGGTGAGTAACACGTGGGCAATCTGCCCTTCACTCTGGGACAAGCCCTGGAAACGGGGTCTAATACCGGATACCACTCCTGCCTGCATGGGCGGGGGTTGAAAGCTCCGGCGGTGAAGGATGAGCCCGCGGCCTATCAGCTTGTTGGTGGGGTAATGGCCCACCAAGGCGACGACGGGTAGCCGGCCTGAGAGGGCGACCGGCCACACTGGGACTGAGACACGGCCCAGACTCCTACGGGAGGCAGCAGTGGGGAATATTGCACAATGGGCGAAAGCCTGATGCAGCGACGCCGCGTGAGGGATGACGGCCTTCGGGTTGTAAACCTCTTTCAGCAGGGAAGAAGCGAAAGTGACGGTACCTGCAGAAGAAGCGCCGGCTAACTACGTGCCAGCAGCCGCGGTAATACGTAGGGCGCAAGCGTTGTCCGGAATTATTGGGCGTAAAGAGCTCGTAGGCGGCTTGTCACGTCGGATGTGAAAGCCCGAGGCTTAACCTCGGGTCTGCATTCGATACGGGCTAGCTAGAGTGTGGTAGGGGAGATCGGAATTCCTGGTGTAGCGGTGAAATGCGCAGATATCAGGAGGAACACCGGTGGCGAAGGCGGATCTCTGGGCCATTACTGACGCTGAGGAGCGAAAGCGTGGGGAGCGAACAGGATTAGATACCCTGGTAGTCCACGCCGTAAACGTTGGGAACTAGGTGTTGGCGACATTCCACGTCGTCGGTGCCGCAGCTAACGCATTAAGTTCCCCGCCTGGGGAGTACGGCCGCAAGGCTAAAACTCAAAGGAATTGACGGGGGCCCGCACAAGCAGCGGAGCATGTGGCTTAATTCGACGCAACGCGAAGAACCTTACCAAGGCTTGACATATACCGGAAAGCATTAGAGATAGTGCCCCCCTTGTGGTCGGTATACAGGTGGTGCATGGCTGTCGTCAGCTCGTGTCGTGAGATGTTGGGTTAAGTCCCGCAACGAGCGCAACCCTTGTCCTGTGTTGCCAGCATGCCCTTCGGGGTGATGGGGACTCACAGGAGACCGCCGGGGTCAACTCGGAGGAAGGTGGGGACGACGTCAAGTCATCATGCCCCTTATGTCTTGGGCTGCACACGTGCTACAATGGCCGGTACAATGAGCTGCGATACCGCAAGGTGGAGCGAATCTCAAAAAGCCGGTCTCAGTTCGGATTGGGGTCTGCAACTCGACCCCATGAAGTCGGAGTTGCTAGTAATCGCAGATCAGCATTGCTGCGGTGAATACGTTCCCGGGCCTTGTACACACCGCCCGTCACGTCACGAAAGTCGGTAACACCCGAAGCCGGTGGCCCAACCCGTAAGGGAGGGAGCTGTCGAAGGTGGGACTGGCGATTGGGACGAAGTCGTAACAAGGTAGCCGTACCGGAAGGTGCGGCTGGATCACCTCCTTTCTAAGGAGCACAGTACCGATTGCAGACAAACGTTCTGCACGGTCAGCTCATGGGTGGAACGTTGATTAGTTGGCACGGTTTCCAAAACTCTCTGTAAGTACTGCTTCGGCGTGGAAAACAGTGAAGTGGAGGGGATCGTGCCTGGCACGTTGTTGGGTCCTGAAGGTACGGCCGTAAGGTCATGTCTTCAGTGCCGGCCCCAGTGAACTTGGTCCGTAAGGGATCAGGGTGATGGGTGGCTGGTCGTTGTTTGAGAACTACACAGTGGACGCGAGCATCTGTGGCCAAGTTTTTAAGGGCGCACGGTGGATGCCTTGGCACCAGGAACCGATGAAGGACGTGAGAGGCCGCGATAGGCCCCGGGGAGCTGCCAACTGAGCTTTGATCCGGGGGTGTCCGAATGGGGAAACCCGGCAGTCGTCATGGGCTGTCACCCACTGCTGAACACATAGGCAGTGTGGAGGGAACGCGGGGAAGTGAAACATCTCAGTACCCGCAGGAAGAGAAAACAACCGTGATTCCGGGAGTAGTGGCGAGCGAAACCGGATGAGGCCAAACCGTATGCGTGTGATACCCGGCAGGGGTTGCGCATGCGGGGTTGTGGGAATTCTTTTGACCGGTCTGCCGGCCGGTCGGCGAGTCAGAAACCGTTGATGTAGTCGAAGGACATGCGAAAGGTCCGGCGTAGAGGGTAAGACCCCCGTAGACGAAACATCAGCGGCTTGCTTAAGAATCTCCCAAGTAGCACGGGGCCCGAGAAATCCCGTGTGAATCTGGCGGGACCACCCGCTAAGCCTAAATATTCCCTGGTGACCGATAGCGGATAGTACCGTGAGGGAATGGTGAAAAGTACCGCGGGAGCGGAGTGAAATAGTACCTGAAACCGTGTGCCTACAAGCCGTGGGAGCGTCGCTGTATGTGCTTGCACATACAGTCGTGACTGCGTGCCTTTTGAAGAATGAGCCTGCGAGTTAGCGGTGTGTAGCGAGGTTAACCCGTGTGGGGAAGCCGTAGCGAAAGCGAGTCCGAATAGGGCGATTGAGTTGCACGCTCTAGACCCGAAGCGGAGTGATCTAGCCATGGGCAGGTTGAAGCGGAGGTAAGACTTCGTGGAGGACCGAACCCACCAGGGTTGAAAACCTGGGGGATGACCTGTGGTTAGGGGTGAAAGGCCAATCAAACTCCGTGATAGCTGGTTCTCCCCGAAATGCATTTAGGTGCAGCGTCGTGTGTTTCTTGCCGGAGGTAGAGCACTGGATAGGCGATGGGCCCTACCGGGTTACTGACCTTAGCCAAACTCCGAATGCCGGTAAGTGAGAGCACGGCAGTGAGACTGTGGGGGATAAGCTCCATGGTCGAGAGGGAAACAGCCCAGAGCATCGACTAAGGCCCCTAAGCGTACGCTAAGTGGGAAAGGATGTGGAGTCGCAGAGACAACCAGGAGGTTGGCTTAGAAGCAGCCACCCTTGAAAGAGTGCGTAATAGCTCACTGGTCAAGTGATTCCGCGCCGACAATGTAGCGGGGCTCAAGCGTACCGCCGAAGTCGTGTCATTGCAGCAATAGGGCCAACGCCCGCTGTGATGGGTAGGGGAGCGTCGTGTGCCGGGTGAAGCAGCAGCGGAAGCTAGTTGTGGACGGTTCACGAGTGAGAATGCAGGCATGAGTAGCGATACACACGTGAGAAACGTGTGCGCCGATTGACTAAGGGTTCCTGGGTCAAGCTGATCTGCCCAGGGTAAGTCGGGACCTAAGGCGAGGCCGACAGGCGTAGTCGATGGACAACCGGTTGATATTCCGGTACCCGCTTTGAAACGCCCAATATCGAATCCTCTAATGCTAAAGCCGTGAAGCCGTTCCGGACCCTTCGGGGAAAGGAAAGTGGTGGAGCCGCTGACCCAAGGTGGTAGTAGGTAAGCGATGGGGTGACGCAGGAAGGTAGTCCAGCCCGGGCGGTGGTAGTCCCGGGGTAAGGGTGTAGGCCGAGGGGTAGGCAAATCCGTCCCTCATTAAGGCTGAGACCTGATGCCGAGCCGATTGTGGTGAAGTGGATGATCCTATGCTGTCGAGAAAAGCCTCTAGCGAGTTTCATGGCGGCCCGTACCCTAAACCGACTCAGGTGGTCAGGTAGAGAATACCGAGGCGTTCGGGTGAACTATGGTTAAGGAACTCGGCAAAATGCCCCCGTAACTTCGGGAGAAGGGGGGCCATCACTGGTGATCGGACTTGCTCCGTGAGCTGGGGGTGGCCGCAGAGACCAGCGAGAAGCGACTGTTTACTAAAAACACAGGTCCGTGCGAAGCCGTAAGGCGATGTATACGGACTGACGCCTGCCCGGTGCTGGAACGTTAAGGGGACCGGTTAGTGACCTTTCGGGGTTGCGAAGCTGAGAACTTAAGCGCCAGTAAACGGCGGTGGTAACTATAACCATCCTAAGGTAGCGAAATTCCTTGTCGGGTAAGTTCCGACCTGCACGAATGGCGTAACGACTTCTCGACTGTCTCAACCATAGGCCCGGTGAAATTGCACTACGAGTAAAGATGCTCGTTTCGCGCAGCAGGACGGAAAGACCCCGGGACCTTTACTACAGTTTGATATTGGTGTTCGGTTCGGCTTGTGTAGGATAGGTGGGAGACTTTGAAGCAGCCACGCCAGTGGTTGTGGAGTCGCCGTTGAAATACCACTCTGGTCGTGCTGGATGTCTAACCTCGGTCCGTGATCCGGATCAGGGACAGTGTCTGATGGGTAGTTTAACTGGGGCGGTTGCCTCCCAAAGGGTAACGGAGGCGCCCAAAGGTTCCCTCAGCCTGGTTGGCAATCAGGTGTTGAGTGTAAGTGCACAAGGGAGCTTGACTGTGAGACCGACGGGTCGAGCAGGGACGAAAGTCGGGACTAGTGATCCGGCGGTGGCTTGTGGAAGCGCCGTCGCTCAACGGATAAAAGGTACCCCGGGGATAACAGGCTGATCTTCCCCAAGAGTCCATATCGACGGGATGGTTTGGCACCTCGATGTCGGCTCGTCGCATCCTGGGGCTGGAGTCGGTCCCAAGGGTTGGGCTGTTCGCCCATTAAAGCGGTACGCGAGCTGGGTTTAGAACGTCGTGAGACAGTTCGGTCCCTATCCGCTGTGCGCGTAGGAATATTGAGAAGGGCTGTCCCTAGTACGAGAGGACCGGGACGGACGAACCTCTGGTGTGCCAGTTGTCCTGCCAAGGGCATGGCTGGTTGGCTACGTTCGGGAGGGATAACCGCTGAAAGCATCTAAGCGGGAAGCCTGCTTCAAGATGAGTATTCCCACCTCCTTGAGAGGGTAAGGCTCCCAGTAGACGACTGGGTTGATAGGCCAGATGTGGAAGCCCGGTAACGGGTGAAGCTGACTGGTACTAATAGGCCGAGGGCTTGTCCTCAGTTGCTCGCGTCCACTGTGTTAGTTCTGAAATAACGAACAGCTGTGAAAACACCAGCGTTCAAATTTCATAGTGTTTCGGTGGTCATAGCGTTAGGGAAACGCCCGGTTTACATTCCGAACCCGGAAGCTAAGCCTTTCAGCGCCGATGGTACTGCAGGGGGGACCCTGTGGGAGAGTAGGACGCCGCCGAACAATCATTGCGGGAAAGCCCCGCACCAGCCCTCAGGGGTTCGGTGCGGGGCTTTTCTGCGTTTACGGGCACGTGTGCGGTCTCCTGTAGGGTCAGGGGGCATCGAACGACCATTTCTACAGTCACAGTGGAGGCCCCCGGGTGGAGGTCCAGGAGACTCGGGTTCAGACTGACCGAATTTTCACCATTCCGAACATCCTGAGCATGGCTCGTCTTGCCGGCGTGCCCCTGTTCTTGTGGCTGATCCTGGCGGAGTACGACGGTTGGGCCCTGGCGGTCCTCATGCTCAGCGGGATCAGTGACTACCTCGACGGGAAGCTCGCACGGCGCTGGAATCAGATCAGCAAGCTCGGGCGGCTTCTGGATCCGGCCGCGGACCGCCTCTACATCCTGTCGACGCTGTTCGGTCTGACTTATCGCGAGCTTCTGCCGCTGTGGCTCACCGGAGCGTTGCTGGCGCGCGAGCTGATGTTGCTGGTCATGGTGTGGATCCTGCGCCGTCACGGATATCCGCCGCCGCAGGTCAACTTCCTCGGCAAGGCCGCGACCTTCAACCTGATGTACGCGTTTCCCTTGCTCCTGCTCAGTGACGGAAGCGGCTGGTTGGCCTGGTTGGCCGCAGTTTTCGGATGGGCGTTCGCCGTATGGGGTACAACCCTCTATTGGTGGGCAGGAATCCTTTACGTGGTTCAAGTCCGCCGTCTGGTGAAGGCTGACTCCACGGCCGATTGAGCCCGCCCGGCGCCGGATGACGCGGAGGAGTTGCGAAGTCACCGACCGAGACGGGCGGAGGTCGGTACGACTGTCGTCTCTCAAGGAGGACTCTTCCGACATGAAGGCCGTCGTGATGGCCGGTGGCGAGGGCACGCGTCTTCGCCCCATGACTTCGAGCATGCCCAAGCCGCTCCTGCCGGTGGCCAACCGGCCGATCATGGAGCACGTGCTCAGGCTGCTCAAGCGGCATGGGCTCAGTGAGACCGTGGTCACCGTGCAGTTCCTGGCGTCACTCGTCAAGAACTATTTCGGGGATGGCGAAGAGCTCGGAATGGAGCTCACCTATGCCCACGAGGAGAAGCCACTCGGCACTGCCGGCAGCGTGAAGAATGCCGAGGAGGCCTTGAAGGACGATGCCTTCGTCGTCATTTCCGGCGATGCGCTCACCGACTTCGACCTCACCGATCTGATCCGCTTCCACAAGGAGAAGGGCGCCCTCGTCACGGTGTGCCTGACCCGGGTGCCCAACCCGCTGGAATTCGGCATCACGATCGTGGACGAGCAGGGCAAGGTCGAGCGGTTCCTGGAGAAGCCGACCTGGGGGCAGGTGTTCTCGGACACCGTCAACACGGGCATCTACGTCATGGAGCCCGAGGTCTTCGATTACGTGGACCCGGACGTGTCGGTCGACTGGTCCGGTGATGTCTTCCCGCAGCTGATGAAGGAAGGCAAGCCCATCTTCGGCTATGTCGCCGAGGGCTACTGGGAGGACGTCGGCACGCACGAGAGCTACCTCAAGGCGCAGGCCGACGTGCTCGAGGGCAAGGTCCAGATCGAGATGGACGGCTTCGAGATCTCCCCCGGGGTCTGGATCGCCGAAGGGGCCGAGGTGAGCCCCGACGCCGTGCTGCGCGGGCCGCTCTACATCGGGGACTACGCCAAGGTCGAAGCCGGTGCCGAGATCCGCGAGCACACCGTCATCGGGTCGAACGTCGTAGTCAAGAGCGGGGCCTTCCTGCACCGGGCCGTCGTCCACGACAACGTGTACATCGGCCCCCACAGCAATCTGCGTGGCTGTGTCATCGGGAAGAACACCGACATCATGCGGGCCGCGCGCATCGAGGACGGCGCCGTCATCGGTGACGAGTGCCTCATCGGTGAGGAATCGATCGTTCAGGGGAACGTGCGGGTCTACCCGTTCAAGACCATCGAGGCCGGCGCCTTCGTCAACGAGTCGGTGATCTGGGAGTCCCGCGGCCAGGCGCATCTGTTCGGCGCGCGCGGGGTCTCCGGAATCCTGAACGTGGAGATCACCCCGGAGGTGGTGGTCCGGCTCGCCGGCGCGTACGCCACGACCCTGAAGAAGGGGGCGACCGTCACCACGGCCCGTGACCACTCCCGAGGCGCGAGAGCGCTCAAGCGGGCCGTGATCTCGGCGCTCCAGGCCAGCGCCATCAACGTACGGGACCTGGAGAACGTACCGCTGCCCGTGGCCCGGCAGCAGACCGCGCGCGGCAGCGCCGGCGGGATCGTGCTCCGGACCTCGCCAGGGGTGCCGGACTCCGTGGACATCATGTTCCTCGACGAGCGGGGAGCGGACCTCTCGCTCCAGGGACAGCGCAAGCTGGACCGGGTGTACGCGCGCCAGGAGTACCGGCGGGCGTTCCCCGGGGAGATCGGAGACCTGCAGTTCCCGGGCAGTGTCTTCGACGCCTACACCGGCTCGCTGCTGCGGCGGGTGGACACCACCGGCATCGCCGATGCGGGGCTCAAGGTGGTCGTGGACGCCTCGAACGGAAGCGCCGGTCTCGTTCTGCCCAGCTTGCTGGGCCGGCTCGGTGTGGACGCGCTGACGATCAACCCCGGGCTCGACGAGTCCCGGCCGACGGAGACCAGGGAGTCCCGGCGGGCCGGTCTGGTGCGGCTGGGGGAGATGGTGGCCTCGGCGAGGGCCGCCTTCGGGGTGCGGTTCGACCCGGTGGGCGAGCGGATCTCGCTGGTGGACGAACGCGGGCGGATCATCGAGGACGACCGGGCCCTGCTGGTGATGCTCGACCTGGTGGCCGCGGAGAAGCGCAGCGGCAAGGTGGCGCTGCCGGTGACCACGACGAGGGTGGCCGAGCAGGTGGCGGCCTACCACGGCACGCAGGTGGAGTGGACGACGACCTCGCCCGACGACCTGACCCGGGTCGGGCGCGCGGAGAACACCATCTTCGGCGGAGACGGCCGGGGCGGCTTCATCGTTCCGGAGTTCAGCAGCGTCTTCGACGGTTCGGCGGCCTTCGTGCAGCTCCTGGGGCTGGTGGCGCGCACCCAGCTCACGCTGAGCCAGATCGATGCCCGGATTCCGCGGGCGCACGTGCTCAGGCGGGACGTCTCGACGCCGTGGGCCGTGAAGGGGCTCGTCATGCGGCGGGTCGTGGAGGCCGCGGGCGAGCGGCAGGTGGACACCACCGACGGAGTGCGGGTGGTCGAGACCGACGGACGGTGGGCACTGGTCCTGCCGGACCCGGCGGAAGCGGTCACGCACCTGTGGGCCGAGGGCCCCGACGATGCCACCGCGCAGGCCCTGCTCGACGAGTGGGCGGCCGTGGTGGAAGGCGCCGGGCAATGAGCCCCCGACGTGCGATGACGTAGGGCAGACGTCCGGTGGGCCGGGCACGGAGAGTGCCTGCCCGGCCCACCGGATGGACGCATTGGGTGTGTGCGGTGCCGACATGCGACGATGTGCGGCATGTCGCAGCCGCCCCACAACCGGACTACGGCGTCCTCTGCGCCCACGCGCCCCGACGCTTCCATGTCGCTGCTGACGCACGTGATGGACAACAGCCTCGACGAGGGATACGCGGAGGCGACAGCCCGCCGCGAGGCGGACGGCACGGCGGGTCTCCCGCGCACCCTCAAGGCCAAACTCGGTCTCGCCGCCGGGCTGGTCATCACCGCCATGGTCGTCACGCTCGGTGCGGCGGAAGCGCGGATAGCGGCGCCGGTGCTGGCCAAGGAGCGCCAGGAACTGATCGACCGGGTGGAGCGGTCCGACGACCGCGTCCACGCCCTGGAGCGCAACATCGAGCGGCTCCGGACCGATGTCGCCGCACGCCAGCGCGCGGCGCTGAAGCAGCCCGGCGGCGGCCAGGGCGAGCTGGTGGCCCTGCTGGCAGGTGCCACGGAGGTCCGCGGGCCCGGGGTCAAGCTGGTGGTGGACGACGCCAAGGGCGCCTCGTCGGGCGGTGGCGGCAAACCGCGGGAGAGCTCCGGTTTCTCGGACACCGGCCGGCTCCGTGACCGTGACATGCAGAAGATCGTCAACGGGCTGTGGCAGTCCGGGGCGGAAGCCATCTCCATCAACGGGCAGCGGCTGACCGAACTGTCGGCGATCAGGGCCGCGGGTGACGCGATACTGGTCGACAACAGACCGCTGGTGCCGCCGTACGAGGTGCTGGCGGTGGGGGACAAGAAGAGGCTCGGCACGGCCTTCCAGGACTCGGCCGACGGACAGTACCTGCACGTGCTGCAGGAGAGCTACGGGATCCGTTACTCCCTGTCCCCGGCCGACGACCTGCGGCTGCCGGCCGCGTCGAGTCTGACCGTACGTACAGCTACACCGGCAGAACAGCAGAAGGGTGCATCGTGATCGCGGTACTGGGCCTCTTGGCCGGAGTGGTGGTCGGGCTTCTGGTCCGGCCCGAAGTACCGGCCGTGGTGGAGCCTTATCTGCCGATCGCCGTGGTGGCGGCACTGGACGCGGTGTTCGGGGGGCTCCGCGCGATGCTGGACGGCATCTTCGTGGACAAGGTCTTCGTGGTGTCCTTCCTGTCGAACGTGGTCGTGGCGGCGCTGATCGTCTTCCTCGGCGACAAGCTCGGGGTCGGCTCGCAGCTGTCCACGGGTGTGGTGGTCGTCCTCGGCATCCGCATCTTCTCCAACGCCGCGGCCATCCGCCGGCACGTGTTCCGGGCGTGAGGCCGATGAGTACGAACGAGAGTCCCGAGGAGCCGGGAGCCGCGGGCGGCCCCCCGCAGTCGCCCCGGCCTCCGCAGTCGCCCCCGCCAGCGCCGTCCCCGGAACCCGCGCAGGCCCCCCAGGGCCCGGGCCCCTCGGAGACCCCCGAGAAGGCGCCGGAACAGCCCGGGGAGACCGGCCGGCAGCGGCTCGCGGCCGGGCTGTGGCCGCCGCGGGTGAGCCGGGCCCAACTGATCGTGGCGCTGCTGCTGTTCGTCCTGGGGCTGGGTCTGGCGATCCAGGTCCGGTCCAACAGCGACTCCAGCGCGCTGCGCGGAGCCCGCCAGGAGGACCTCGTACGGATCCTCGACGAGCTCGACGGGCGGACCAAGCGCCTGGAGGACGAGAAGCAGCAGCTGGAGGACCAGCGCAGGGAGCTGGAGAGCAGCTCCAACCAGGCCGAGGAGGCCCGTAAGCAGACCGTGGAGAAGGAACGCCAACTCGGCATCCTGGCCGGTACGGTGGCAGCCCAGGGGCCGGGCATCACGCTGAAGATCACGGATCCCACGGGGCAGGTGCAGTCCGACCAGCTGCTGGACACGCTTCAGGAGCTGAGGGCGGCCGGAGCCGAGGCGATCCAGATCAACGGGGTGCGCATCGTCGCGGGCTCGTACTTCTCGGACGAGAACGGTGGGGTGGCCATCGACGGTACGAAGATCACACAGCCGTATGAGTTCAAGGTGATCGGCAAGCCCCAGGATCTGGAGCCCGCGCTGAACATCCCCGGCGGTGTCGTCCAGACGCTGGAGAAGGAGCAGGCCACCGTCGCCGTCACACGGTCGGCGAAGATCGTTGTGGATGCCTTGCGGGCTGCGAAGCAGCCTGACTACGCTCGGTCGTCATCGTGATGAAGCACAGTGGAGAGTGGAGCGGCTCACGCGGGCGGATGCCTGCGGGGGGTCGACGCACCGAAGTCGCGGTGCGTGGTGGAAACTGTCTGGTGGTTACGGACGTTGTGAGAATGTCCGGGTCGGCAGGTGTCTGTATTCGGAGTTCGTCCTGCCCCACGGGCGGGTCTGTTTCGGTCAAGGGGAATCGCCCGTGAAGTTGTTTGAGAAGTTGTTCGGCAAGAAGAACCGCGAGGAAGGCGGCGCGGCACGGCACCGCGCCGGCCACGGGGAGGTGGAAGGGCAGGGCGACCGGCCGCTCTTCCGCGACGAGGTGGCCGGCCCGGGCGAGGTTTCGGGTGCCCCCGGCGCGTCGGCTGTTGACCCTGCTGGTACCGGACGCATAGGTTTCGGTGAACCATCAACCTCAAGTGCGGGTGGAGGGTTTGCCCCCGACCCGTATGCCACCAATGCATCCGCGGGGCAACCGCGGCGCGAGGAGCCGTCCATGTCGGCCGAGCAGATTTGCAGCAGGTGCGGACACCGCAGCGATGCGGCCAGTCGGTTCTGCTCCAACTGCGGTGCGCCGCTGCGGGCGGGCCTGACGCCGGAGCGTGCCTCGGAGACCACGTCCACCATTTCGATCTCGGGCCTCGAGGCCTACGAGGCCGAGGTGTCGGGACAACCGCACGTGTCGTCCTCCTCGCTGTCCCCCGAGGCCCAGGCCGCGGTGGAGGCGCTGCCGCCCGGTTCCGCTCTGCTCATCGTGCGCCGCGGTCCCAACTCCGGGAGCCGCTTCCTGCTGGACGGCGAGCTGACCACGGCCGGCCGCCACCCGCAGAGCGACATCTTCCTGGACGACGTCACCGTCTCCCGGCGCCATGTCGAGTTCCGCAGGAGCCAGGACGGCGGCTTCACCGTCGCCGACGTCGGCAGCCTCAACGGCACGTACGTGAACCGTGAGCCGATCGACTCCGTCGCCCTGAACAACGGCGACGAGGTGCAGATCGGCAAGTACCGGGTGGTCTTCTACGCAAGCCTGCGGGGCATCTGATCCTCCCCGGACTCCGTCCGGGGGTACCCCCAGAGGGAAGGTTCCATGCTGCGTACCCCGACCGGCGGTGCCCCGAGAAACGGTGCCGCCGGCACCGCAGGCCCGGCGGGGCGGCTGGTGAGCATCGGCACGGTGCTCACCACGCTGCGTGACGAGTTCCCCGAAGTCACCATCTCGAAGATCCGGTTCCTGGAGGCGGAGGGGCTCGTCGAGCCCCGACGCACACCTTCGGGATACCGCAAGTTCAGCACCGACGACGTGGAGCGGCTCGCCCGCATCCTGCGTCTGCAGCGCGACCACTACCTCCCGCTGAAGGTGATCCGCGAGCAGCTCGACGCGCTCGCCCGCGGTGAGCAGATCCGTATCCCGGCGCCCACGGCGCACGGGGAGTCGACCGATCCCGCCGGACCGGCGGCCGTCTACGGCGAAGTGGGCCGGGAGCGGACCACCGTGGCCCGCGTGGGCCGGGCGGAGCTGCTCGCTGCGGCCGACGTGGACGAGGTCCAGCTGATCGAATGGGAGTCCTACGGGCTGCTCGCCGAGGGCCCGGAGGGCGGATTCGACGCCGGGGCCGTCACGGTGGCCCGGCTCGTGGCCGACCTGGGGCGATTCGGACTGGAGCCGAGGCACCTGCGCGCGATGAAGGCCGCCGCCGACCGCGAGGCGGGGCTGGTGGAGCAGGTCGTGGCACCGCTGCGCAGGCACCGCAACCCGCAGACCCGGGCTCATGCGGAGGCCACGCTGAAGGAGCTCGCGGGGCTCTCCGTACGGCTCCACGAGGCCCTCGTACAGACCGCTCTGGGGGTCCGGCTGCCCTGAGGTGGGGGGCCCGACTACCCAAACCTGCCGAGCAGGTCCTAGGGTTGCTGTGTGAACGAGCTCGACGTTGTGGGTGTCCGGGTGGAAATGCCCTCCAACCAACCGATCGTGCTCCTGCGTGAAGTGGGAGGCGATCGGTACCTCCCCATCTGGATCGGTCCAGGGGAGGCAACCGCCATTGCCTTCGCGCAGCAGGGGATGGCCCCTGCCCGACCGCTGACGCACGACCTGTTCAAGGACGTGCTCGAGGCGGTCGGCGAGGAGCTCACCGAGGTCCGCATCACGGATCTGCGGGAGGGCGTCTTCTACGCGGAGCTCGTCTTCGCCAGTGGGGTCGAGGTGAGTGCGCGGCCTTCCGACGCCATAGCCCTCGCCCTGCGGACAGGGACGCCGATCTACGGCAGTGACGGCGTGCTGGACGACGCCGGAATCGCCATTCCCGACGAGCAGGAGGACGAGGTGGAGAAGTTCCGCGAGTTCCTCGACCAGATCTCGCCGGAGGACTTCGGTACCGGCCCGCAGTGAGGTGTCGGCCGCGTCGTCCTCGGAGAACCTCAGCCCATTCGATTAGCCTTTCCCCGCAAAGGGATACGGGAAACCACTCTCAGGGTGATTATCACTCGGCGTGCCGAGTGTGGCGATCGTTGACGCACCCCTGGTGACTGCCTACCTTCAAGGTGGGCAGGTCAAGGACGGAGGGTCGGCGTGAGGATCACGGGCGACGGTACGACCGGGGGTACCCCCGCACGGAGCGAGGCTGGGCCGTACCCGCTGCACGGCGGTGCGGTCGGTTCCGCGCGCCGTCAGCCGGAGTCGACGCCGGTCGGGCCGGTGAGCGGTGACCCGGAGCCCGAGCAGATCGGATACCGCGGGCCGACGGCGTGCGCCGCGGCCGGCATCACCTACCGGCAGCTCGACTACTGGGCCCGGACCGGGTTGGTGGAGCCCAGCGTGCGGGCCGCCTACGCGACGGGGACGCAGCGGCTCTACAGCTTCCGCGACGTCGTGGTCCTCAAGATCGTCAAGCGCTTCCTGGACACCGGGGTGGCGCTGCAGAACATTCGTACGGCGGTCCAGCACCTGCAGGACCGCGGTATCCCGGACCTCGAACGGATGACGCTGATGAGCGATGGCGCCACCGTGTACGAGTGCACTTCGCCGGACCAGGTCGTGAGCCTGCTCCAGGGCGGGCAGGGCGTCTTCGGCATCGCCGTGGGCGTGGTGTGGCGCGACGTCGAGAGCGCGCTGTCGCAGCTGCACGGCGAGCGGGTGGACACCGGCGAGACGCTGGTGAGGCACAACCCGACGGACGAGCTGGCCGCCCGCCGCAACCGGGCCGTCTGACCGGAGCCCGGGCGTTGTCAGTGGCATAGGGCAGCATCGGGCTGTGAGAGCCGCGCCGACCATCCTGCATCTGGACATGGACGCCTTCTACGCCTCCGTGGAGCAGGCGTCGAAGCCGAGCCTGCGCGGGAAAGCCGTCATCGTCGGCGGGCTCGGACCGCGCGGGGTCGTCGCCACCGCCTCGTACGAGGCCCGGCGGTTCGGGGTGCACTCCGCGATGCCGATGGGGCAGGCGAGACGGCTCTGCCCGAACGGCGCGTACCTCATCCCCCGCTTCAGCCTCTACCGGCAGGTCAGCGACGTGGTGATGGCCATGCTGCGGGAGCTCTCGCCGCTGGTGGAGCCGCTGAGCCTGGACGAGGCCTTCGTGGACCTGGAGGCGGGTGGGGTCGCCTTCGACTCGCAGAGCGCACGGGAGACGGGGGAGCGGCTGCGGGCCGACATCCGGGCCGCCACGAGCCTCAGCGGGTCGGTGGGGCTGGCGGGGTCGAAGATGCTGGCCAAGGTGGCGTCCGAGGAGGCCAAGCCGGCCGGGCTGCTGCTGATCGAGCCGGGGACGGAGCGCGAGCTGCTCGCCCCGATGTCGGTACGGACCCTGCCCGGGGTGGGACCGGCCACGGGCGAGCACCTGCGCCGGGCCGGGATCACCACGGTGGGGGAGCTGGCGGAGGCCGGGGAGGACGAGCTGGTCCGCATGGTCGGCCGCTCGGCGGGGGCCGGGCTGTACCGGATGGCCCTCGGGCTGGACGACCGGCCGGTGGTCGCGGAGCGGGATGCGAAGTCCGTGTCGGTCGAGGACACCTTCGACGTGGACCTGCACGACCGGGTGCGGATCCGCGGCGAGGTGCAGCGGCTCGCCGACCGGTGCGTGCAGCGGCTGCGGGGTTCGGGGCACTCGGGGCGCACGATCGTGCTCAAGGTGAGGCGGTACGACTTCTCCACGCTGACGCGGTCCGAGACGCTGCGCGGGCCCACGGACGATCCGGGGGTGGTGCGGGAGGCCGCGGCGCGGCTGCTGGAGGGCGTGGACACCACCGGCGGGGTGCGACTGCTGGGGGTGGGGGTGACCGGCCTGGCGGACTACACGCAGGAGGACCTGTTCGCGCAGTCGCTCGCCGCTGAGCCGGACGGGGACGCGGTGACGGCCGAGGGCGAGACAGAAGGGGTCCCTGAGGCGCCTGGGGCCCCTGAGGCCCCGCAGCCGCCCGGGGAGCCGGAGCCGTCCCCCGAGCGGCGCTGGACGGCCGGGAGCGACGTCCGGCACGCCGTGTACGGGCCCGGGTGGGTGCAGGGCAGCGGGGTCGGGCGGGTGACCGTACGGTTCGAGCGGCCCGGATCGGAGCCCGGCCGGGTGCGGACCTTCCGGCTGGACGACCCCGAGCTGGAGCCGTCCGACCCGCTGCCACTGGTGGGGGCCGGCGACCGGAGCGGTCCGCCCGAGGGCACCCCTTAGGTCCTGTCGTCGAAGTAGCGCCGGTTGAGCCCGTGGTGTCCGGCGCCGTGCATCGCAAGGCGGAGGGGCGCCCGAGTACTGGACGTACTTGGGCGCCCCGACAACGCGGCGAGGTGCGGTGCCGGGCGCCGCGGGCCAGGCGGGACTTCGACGACAGGACCTACCGGTGGCCTAGCTCTCATCGCCCGCCAGGTGGCCGAAGTCGTGGTGGAAGTCCGACGGCAGGGTCGTGTCCAGGCCGTAGTGGTGGTAGAGCTGCAGCTCCTGTTCGGGCGAGAGGTGGCGTCCGACACCGAAGTCCGGGGCGTCGCGGATGAGGGCGCGTTCGAAGGGCACCCGGAGGGTTTCGCCCACCATCTCGCTCGGCTCCAGCGGGACGAAGGCATCGCGGCTGAAGAGCCCCGTCCGGACCGCGGCCCATTCCGGGACGCCCGTGGCATCGTCGAGGTAGACCTCGTCGATGGTGCCGATCTTGGTGCCGTTGCGGTCGAACGCCTTGCGGCCGATCAGGCTGCGCGGATCGATGTCGGTCTGCACGGTCCCTCCAAAAGGTCGCAACTGCTCCGTAATGACTACAGAAGTGCATATCTGCAGCGGAGGCCACTCGGGGAGGGTCCTGAACCTCGCTGGTACGCTGGTGAACGGCTGTCGACCCTGTGCGGGAGAGTCCTCCGAGTGAACGAGACGGAGGCGCCGAAGGAGCAAATCCTCCCCGGAATCTCTCAGGCATACGTACCGCACGGACGAGGCCACTCTGGAAAGCAGGAGCGGGTACCGGGTGAGCAGTGCCGGTCCCACACCTCACCGACGGTGAAAGCCGGATCTCTCGGGAGACCCCCGTGACTCCGGTGAAACTCTCAGGTGCAGATGACAGAGGGGGAGGCCGTCCGGGTGCCCGCGCCGTGGTGCCCTCGCAGGTCATACGACCAGGAGGCCTCCGTAATGACCGCCAACCGCATTCCGCTCTCCCAGCTGGAGCGAGGCATCCCCTTCGAGCAGCGCCACATCGGCCCGGATGCCGAGGCGCAGGCGAAGATGCTCGCCCAGGTGGGCTACGGCTCCCTGGACGAACTGACCGCCGCCGCGGTGCCGGATGTGATCAAGACCGCCGAGGGCCTCAACCTGCCCGACGCGCGGACCGAGGCCGAGGTGCTGGCCGAGCTGCGCTCGCTCGCCGACCGCAACCAGGTCCTCTCCCCGATGATCGGCCTCGGCTACTACGGGACCTTCACGCCGCCGGTGATCCTGCGCAACGTCATGGAGAACCCGGCCTGGTACACGGCGTACACGCCGTACCAGCCGGAGATCTCCCAGGGCCGCCTCGAGGCGCTCCTGAACTTCCAGACGGTCGTCGCCGACCTGACCGGGCTGCCGACCTCCGGTGCCTCGCTGCTCGACGAGGGCACCGCGGCCGCCGAGGCCATGACGCTGGCCCGCCGCGTGGGCAAGGCCAGGGGCAACATCTTCCTGGTGGACGCCGACGCGCTGCCGCAGACCATCGCCGTCATCGAGACCCGCGCCGAGCCGATCGGCATCGAGGTCGTCGTCGCCGACCTGTCCGCCGGTATCCCGGCCGAGGTCGCCGAGCGCGGCATCTACGGCGTCCTGGTCCAGTACCCGGGTGCCTCCGGTGCCGTGCGGGACATCAAGCCGGTCATCGACCAGGCGCACGAGCTCGGCGCGATCGTCGCCGTCGCCGCGGACCTGCTCGCGCTGACCCTGCTGACCTCCCCGGGCGCGCTGGGCGCGGACATCGCCGTCGGCACCACCCAGCGCTTCGGTGTCCCCATGGGCTTCGGCGGACCGCACGCCGGCTTCATGGCCGTCCAGGACAAGCACGCCCGCTCGCTCCCCGGCCGCCTCGTCGGCGTCTCCGTGGACGCGGACGGCAACAAGGCCTACCGCCTGGCGCTGCAGACCCGTGAGCAGCACATCCGCCGCGAGAAGGCCACCAGCAACATCTGTACCGCGCAGGTGCTGCTCGCCGTCATGGCCGGCATGTACGCCGTCTACCACGGCCCGGACGGCCTGCGGACGATCGCGAGCCGCACCCACCGCTACGCCACCCTGCTCGCCGCCGGTCTGACGGCCGGCGGGGTCGAGATCGTGCACGGCTCCTACTTCGACACGATCACCGCCCGCGTCCCGGGCCGTGCGGCCGAGGTCGTCGCCGCCGCCCGCGAGGGCGGGGTCAACCTCTTCCAGGTGGACGCCGACCTCGTCTCCGCCGCCTGTGACGAGACCACCCTGCGCGCCGACATCGAGGCCGTCTGGGCCGCCTTCGGCGTCACCGCGGACATCGAGGCGCTCGACGCGGCCACGGCCGACACCCTGCCCGAGGGCCTGCTGCGCTCGGACGCGTACCTGACGCACCCGGTCTTCCACCAGCACCGCTCCGAGACCGCGATGCTGCGCTACCTGCGCAAGCTCTCGGACAAGGACTACGCGCTGGACCGCGGCATGATCCCGCTGGGCTCCTGCACCATGAAGCTCAACGCGACGACCGAGATGGAGCCGGTGACCTGGCCCGAGTTCGGCCAGCTGCACCCCTTCGCCCCGGTGGAGCAGGCCGAGGGATACCTCACGCTCATCACCGAGCTGGAGGAACGTCTCTGCGAGGTGACCGGCTACGACAAGGTCTCCATCCAGCCGAACGCCGGTTCCCAGGGTGAGCTCGCCGGCCTGCTGGCCGTCCGCGCCTACCACCGCGCGAACGGCGACGAGCAGCGCACCATCTGCCTGATCCCGTCCTCCGCGCACGGCACCAACGCCGCCAGCGCCGTGATGGCCGGGATGAAGGTCGTCGTCGTCAAGACCGCCGACGACGGCGAGGTGGACGCGGCCGACCTGCGCGCCAAGATCGAGCAGCACCGCGACGAGCTCGCCGTGCTGATGATCACGTACCCCTCGACTCACGGTGTGTTCGAGGAGCACGTCGCCGACATCTGCGCCCAGGTGCACGAGGCCGGCGGCCAGGTCTACGTCGACGGCGCCAACCTGAACGCCCTGGTCGGCCTCGCCAAGCCGGGTCACTTCGGCGGCGACGTCTCGCACCTGAACCTGCACAAGACCTTCTGCATCCCGCACGGCGGCGGCGGTCCGGGCGTCGGCCCGGTCGGTGTCCGGGCGCACCTGGCCCCGTACCTGCCGAACCACCCGCTCCAGCCCACCGCGGGCCCGGAGACGGGCGTCGGGCCGATCTCGGCCGCCCCGTGGGGCTCGGCGGGCATCCTGCCGATCTCTTGGTCGTACGTGCGTCTCATGGGCGGCGAGGGCCTCAAGCGCGCCACCCAGGTCGCGGTGCTCGGCGCCAACTACATCGCCAAGCGCCTCGAGCCGCACTACCCGGTGCTCTACACCGGCCCGGGCAACCTGGTCGCGCACGAGTGCATCATCGACCTGCGTCCGCTGTCGAAGTCCACGGGCGTGAGCGTGGACGACATCGCCAAGCGTCTGATCGACTACGGCTTCCACGCGCCGACCATGTCCTTCCCGGTCGCCGGAACGCTGATGATCGAGCCGACGGAGTCCGAGGACCTCGCCGAGATCGACCGCTTCTGCGACGCGATGATCGCCATCCGCGGCGAGATCGAGCGGGTCGCGGGCGGCGAGTGGCCGGTGGACGACAACCCGCTGGCCAACTCCCCGCACACCGCGGCGGCGCTGGGCGGCGAGTGGAACCACCCGTACACCCGGGACGAGGCCGTCTTCCCGGGCGGGGTCACCGCCGCCGAGAAGTACTGGCCGCCGGTGCGCCGCATCGACGGTGCGTTCGGCGACCGCAACCTGGTGTGCTCCTGCCCGCCGCTGGACGAGTACGACGCCTGACATGAGTGAGGGGCCGGTCCGGGAGAGTCTCCCGGACCGGCCCCTTCGTCGTTTCTCAGGCCGGTCGGCCCGTCGGCGGGCCGTATCGCCTTACGCCGCGGCGAGCGGCCGGTGCGGGGCGATGATCTGGCCGTCCGGCAGGAGTTCACCGGTGTCCTCGAAGAGCAGGACGCCATTGCACAGCAGGCTCCAGCCCTGCTCCGGGTGGTTGGCCACCGGGCGCGCGGCCTCCCGGTCGGCGGATTCGGCTGACGGGCAGGCTGGCTGGTGCTGGCACATGGATGCGTTCTTTCGCTGCGGTGTGGTCTGCGTGCTACGGCTCGATGCGTGGTTCATGGCCGTCCCCCTGGGTCATCCCCGCACCCGCGGGGAGCGTGTCATCAGTGTTCCCCCATGACAGCCGCTTCGCAGGGATTTCCCGGCAGCTGTCCTCACAGATTGATGACGCATCACTCGTGCGGGCGGTTCAGGCCAACTCCCCTGTCATTTCGGATGGTTCGCAAGTGGCCCGGGCGGACTAGGCCGAATGGGTGATTCGGGTCAGGCGGCGGGCGCGGCCAGCGTCGGAGGGGCGGACGCCGGGGCCGGGGTCAGCCGGCGGGTCAGCACGGGCAGCAGCTCGGAGACGGGATGCGGGCGGTACGGGGCGATGCCGGGCGGAGCCGGTGCGAGCGGCACCAGCAGGTCCTCGCCGGCCGGGAGACCGGCGGCCGCGTCGGCGCCGACGGCGCCGTGCAGCCACAGGGTCAGCATGTAGAGCTCCGGCACCGACAGCAGCCGCGGCTGGTAGCCCGTGGTGAGGGACTCCGCCTGGCGCAGGGCGCGTTCGGTTGCCGCGACGTAGGGCCCCTCGAAGAAGTGCGAGAAGACCCAGCCGTCGGCGGTCAGCCGGGTGTCGGCGGCGGCGATGTGGCGGTCCCCGCTGCGGATCAGGAACCGCCAGCCGATGAGCCGCGTACGGGGCGGCCTGCCGCCGGCCGCGAGGTTGGACATGCCCAGCCGGTCGAGGACGTGGACCGGGAGGGGGAGTTCGGCGGTCAGCGGCCCCTGGACCGCGCGCAGGGCCGGGGTATGCGCCTCGTGGACGGCGGTGGGGGAACCGAGTGCCGCGAGGACGCTGCGCAGGGCGGGCGCGGGAGCCGGAGGGACATGCAGCGGCATGGTGGGTCGCCTCTCACTTGGGAGACCGGTGGAACGGGGGCAGGTGCGGACTCGCATTCTGGGGTCAGAGGGGGGCCGAGGGGCAATGGCCGCGCGCCAACTCTCTGCCTCGTTTGCGGAGTTTATACGACATGTGTTCACGCAGTGTTTCGGCTAGCTGTCCCGCCTATTGCCGACAAGGCGCTTACCGGACCCGCTGACATGGCATTCATGCCGGATGCGCGCGAACATGTCGCGCTGACCTCGGAGGTTACCGGACGGGGGCTCGGCTGGAAAGCGTCGGTTATCCGAACAAGGCAAAGTCGAAGGGGAATTTGCACGAAGCGACTTGCCAGGTGAATGTGCCGAAGCGCCGTTCGGCCAAACCGGCGCGCGCTCCTCGCCACGCACGCCCCCAGCGCGTTATGGATCATGCTGCCGGGGCATCATCGACCGTACAGCGCGCCTGGATGCCCCGGGCCGGGCCCACTCGAGGAGGGACGCTTCGATGGGGGAGAAGGTCGTGGCGGGCGGATTCGACCTGTCCGATCGGCAGCGGTATCGAAGGAAGCTTCACGAGTGCCTGGAGGGGCTGGAGCGACTCCTGGCAGAGAAGAGGTTCGATCGTCCGAAGAACATGATGGGACTGGAGATCGAGCTGAATCTCGCGGGTTCCGACGGGCTGCCGAGAATGGTGAATGCCCAGGTGCTGGAGCGGATTGCGAGCCCTGATTTCCAGACCGAACTGGGAATGTTCAATCTGGAGGTGAACGTCCTTCCGCACCGGCTCGGCGGCCGGGTATTCGACCAGCTCGCCGAGGAACTCAGCGCCGGGCTCGGCTATGCCCACAGGCAGGCCGCGGAGATCGACGCCGGCGTGGTGATGATCGGCATTCTGCCGACGATCTCGCGTGCGGACCTGGTCACCGCGAACCTCTCGGCGGTGGACCGCTACTCGCTGCTCAACGAGCAGATCCTGATGATGCGCGGGGAGGACTTCACGCTCGACATCGACGGCGTCGAACGGCTGATCTGGACCTCCGGGTCGATCGTGCCGGAGGCCGCCTGCACCTCCGTACAGCTGCATCTGCAGGTGACCCCGGCCCGGTTCTCGGCGGTGTGGAACGCGGCTCAGGTGGTGGCCGCCGCACAGATAGCCGTCGGCGCCAACTCGCCCTTCCTGTTCGGGCGTGAGCTGTGGCGGGAGTCGCGGCCTCCGCTGTTCACCCAGGCCACCGACACCCGCCCGCCCGAGCTGCAGGCACAGGGCGTGCGGCCGCGCACCTGGTTCGGGGAGCGGTGGGTGGACTCGGCGTACGAGCTCTTCGCCGAGAACGTCCGCTACTTCCCGGCGCTGCTGCCGATATGCGACGAGGAGGAGCCGCTGCGGGTGCTCGCCGAGGGCGGGGTGCCCGCTCTGCAGGAGCTGGTCCTGCACAACGGCACCGTCTACCGGTGGAACCGGCCGGTGTACGGGGTCGCCGACGGGGTGCCGCACCTGCGCGTGGAGAACCGGGTGCTGCCGGCCGGACCGACGGTCGCCGATGTCGTCGCCAACGCCGCCTTCTACTACGGGCTCGTACGCACCCTCGCGGACGAACCGCGCCCGGTGTGGACCCGGCTGCCCTTCGCCGAGGCGGAGGCGAACTTCGACGCGGCCTGCCGGTACGGGATCGACGCGCGGCTGCGGTGGCCGCGCCGCGGCCGGGCCGGGGGGCTGGCCAGCGTGCCCGCCGTACGGCTGGTCCTGGACGAGCTGCTGCCGATGGCGGCGGCGGGGCTGGACGCCTGGGGCATCGAACCCGCGGACCGGGACCACTACCTCGGCATCATCGAGGAGCGCTGCCGGCGCCGGGTGAACGGGGCGACCTGGCAGGTGGACACCTACCACCGGGCGCTGGCCTCCGGGCTGGAGCGGGACGAGGCACTGGCCGCGACGACCCGGAGGTACAGCGAGCTGATGCACAAGGGCGACCCCGTGCACACCTGGCCGGTCGGGCTGACGGAGGAGGTGACCGCCTCGGTGCCCGTCGCCCGCTGACCGGCCGCGCGCCCGACACCGTCCGGTGATCCCCGTGCTGACCCCGCAGTGATCCTCCCGGCCCGCCGAGGAGGCAGTATGGGGTGGTCACAACGGCATGGCAGGACGGAGTCGGGCGTGCGGGCGGAGCCGGAGCCGGTGTTCGTGGAACTGGGCGAGGACGGGCGGCGGAGTCTCTTTCGCACCGAGACGCTGCTCGTCCTCGCGCTGTCGCTGGGCGCGAGCGGGGTCTCGGCGCTGATCAGCTTCATCGGCTCGCTCACCAAACCGGGTGGCCTCAAGGACCAGGCTGCCACCCTCAACGGCTCCTACGCGCCCGGCCGGCCCTGGCTGGACCTGGCCTGGCAGCTGTTCGGCATCGCGAGCGCCCTGGTGCCCGTACTGCTCGTGGCGCACCTCCTGACCCGCGAGGGCGCTCCCGGCCTGCGGGTGCTGGGCTTCGACCGCAGCCGGCCCTGGTGGGACCTGGGCCGCGGCGCCCTCGTCGCGGCCGGGATCGGCAGCGCCGGGCTGGCCTTCTACCTGGGCGCCCTGGCCACCGGATTCAATCTCACGGTGGTGCCGGAGGCGCTGCCCGACGTGTGGTGGAAGTTCCCCGTACTGATCCTCTCCGCGCTGCAGAACGCGCTGGTGGAGGAGATCATCGTGCTGGCCTACCTGCTGCGCCGGCTCGACCGGCTGGGCTGGTCCCCGCTCGCCGCCCTGGCGGCCAGCTCGGTGCTGCGCGGCTCGTACCACCTCTACCAGGGCATCGGCGGGTTCGTCGGCAACATGGTGATGGGCGTCGTCTTCGTCCTCGCCTACCGGCGCTGGGGCCGGGTGGCACCGCTCGTCGTCGCGCACGCGCTCCTCGACATCGTGGCCTTCGGCGGATACGCCCTGCTCGCGGGCAAGGTGGGCTGGCTGCCGACGCCCTGATCCGGCACGGGGCCACCCGATCGGCCCTTCCGGGCGGTGCCGGACGCCGCGGCGGTGCGACGCTGGAGGCGAGCAAGGAGGCGCGCCCGGTGGCTGTAGTGGACACCCTCGTACCGTTCGCGCCCTTCCTTGTGCCCGTGGTCACCGGCGTGGTGGGCGGCATCAGCCTCCTCGTCCGGGACCGCCGCGAGGCGCGCAGTTCCGACCACCACTACCGCAGGCGCCTGGAGAAGGCGCAGCTGGAGATCCAGTTCCTCAACGGCTGGATCCAGGCCAAGCAGCTGGCGCCGACCGACTCCCCGCCCGCGGACCCGGACCCGGGGCGCTGGCTGGACGAGTGCTACGCGTCGGTGCTCCGGGCCAAGGCGGACACGGGCAACCGCCACCGGACCGGGCCGGTCACACTGCGGCGCCTCCTGCTGCTGGGGGAGCTGAGCGGTCCGGCGAGGACCGTGCGGGTCTTCTACTGGATCTCCCTCGCCCTGTTCAACGCGGCGCTCGCGTGGTGCGTGAACCTGCTCGTTGCCGGCGTACCCGGTTTCCTTCACGAGGAGGGAGCCTCCGAGTCCGAGGAGATCGCCTCCTATCTGGGGCTGGCGGGCGTCCTCTTCGTCGTGTCGGCCGTGCTGTGGGGATGGACGGTGCACATGGGCAAGGCGGAGCCGTCGCAGGTCTACCGGAAGCGGATCGACTCGGCCGCCTGGGTGGAGCAGGAGGAGAAGCGGCGGAGTGCCGCACACGCGAAGGCCGATGCGAAGTCGCGGTCGCAGGTGCGGTCGAAGGGGGACGGGAAGGGCGGCGGGGGCGGCTCCGCGGGCTGAGCCGAGCCGATCGGCCGGTGCCCGCGGCCGCGACCCGTGGTCACTGCGTCCCGCCCGCCCCGGGCGGGGACGCGAGCAGCTCGCCGTCGACGACGGTGACGGCCCGGCCGGCCAGCAGCGTGCGGTCGCCCGCCAGCGTCACCCGTACGAGACCCCGGCGCGCGCCGCCCTGCAGTCCGGTCAGCTCGGTGCGGCCCAGCCGCTGCGCCCAGAACGGGGCGAGCGCGGTGTGGGCGCTGCCGGTGACCGGGTCCTCGTCGATACCGAAGGCCGGGAAGAAGCCGCGGGAGACGAAGTCGTATCCGAGGGAGGGATCCTCGGCGGGCGCGGTGACGATCACTCCCCGCCTGGCGAAGGCGCGCAGGGCGGCGTGGTCCGGCTCCAGCTCGCGGACGGTCTTCTCGTCGGCCAGCTCGACGACGAGATCGCCGATGTGATCGGCGGTGTCGTGCACGGAGAGGATCGGGGGGCCGCCGAGCGCGTGGTCCACGGCGGCCGGCGCCGGCACCGGGGTGAGCGAGGACGTCGGGAAGTCCATGGTGATCGTGCCGTCCTCGGCCGTCTCGGCGGTGAGGATCCCGCAGCGTGCGGAGAACCGGATCAGCCCCGTGGCGAGCCCGCTGGTGGCCAGTACGTGCGCGGTGGCCAGGGTGGCGTGGCCGCACATGTCGACCTCGGCGGCCGGGGTGAACCAGCGCAGCGCCCAGTCGGCGTCCCCGCCGGGCGGCAGGGGGTGGGCGAAGGCGGTCTCGGAGAGGTTCATCTCGCAGGCGACCTGCTGGAGCCAGGCGTCGGGCGGGAACGCGGCGTCGAGGAGCAGGACTCCGGCGGGGTTCCCGTGGAAGGGGCGGTCGGTGAAGGCGTCGACGATTCGGATGCGCATGCCCCGACGGTAGGACGGTTCCTTGATCATCGACAAAGGCCAATCGGGGGTGACTGGCCCTGTCGGGTGGGCCTGCTCGGGGGTGGTGCCGGGCGAGTTCGAGACGTTGGCGCCCCGGCCTCCGAGCCTCGGAGCAGTGGACGCGCCGGTGTGGATTGAGCCGGCAGCCGACCAGCCGCCGGGAGCCGTCGGCCGTGGCCGGGCCCGGCAGTACGAGGAGCAGCGCTGCGGCACGGACGGCGGCGGCAGGTCACTTCCTGACGGATTCACGGCTCGACTGTCGCCGACACGTTCCGATATATCGTTGACACGTCGCGAGTCTTCTCCGATAGTAGAGATATCGGACCACCGATGAAGCAACGACAACGTGACGAAAGGAGCGCAGTCATGCGTTCACACGGACAGCACGGCCACGACCGCGGACATGACCACGGACGGGGCCATGACCACTGCGGGCCCGATCGTCGGGAGGGTTTCAAGGGGCTGCGCGCCGCCTTCGGGCCGTTCGGGCCGCCCTTCGGCGCAGGTCCCTTCGGTGGCCGCGGCGGACGCGGGGGGCCGCGGGGCCGGGCGCGGCGCGGCGATGTGCGCGCCTCGATCCTGGCGCTGCTCGCCGACCGGCCGATGCACGGCTACGAGATGATCCAGGAGATCGGCGAGCGCAGCGGCGGGGCATGGAAGCCCAGCCCGGGCTCGGTCTACCCGACCCTGCAGCTGCTCGAGGACGAGGGGCTCATCACGAGCGCGAGCGAGGGCGGCAAGAAGCTGTTCACGCTCACCGACGCCGGCCGCGCCGAGTCCGAGTCGGGCCCGGACGCCCCCTGGGCGGATGCCGGGCGCGGCTTCGACTTCGAAGCGATGCAGGAGGTCCGGACGGCCGGATTCGGCCTGATGGAAGCCTTCGGGCAGGTCTTCAAGACCGGCACGCCCGAGCAGCGCGAGAAGGCGCTCGGGGTCATCAACGACGCCCGTAAGAAGCTCTACCTGATCCTGGCCGACGAGCACTGAGCCCGACCGGCCGCCGTACGCGAAGGTGCGCCCCGCGAGTCCGACTCGCGGGGCGCACCTGCGTGCGGGGCGGGTGTGGCCCGGGCGTCAGACGACCAGGCCGGCCAGCTTGCGCAGCGATTCGTTCAGCGCGGCGGTCGCCGAGTCCTTGAGCTTGCCCGCCATCAGGGAGACGGCGGCTCCCGTGAACTCGCCGTCGATGCGGACCGTGGTGGCCCCGCCGTCCGGGGTCAGGGTGTAGCGGGTGAGGACGGCCACGCCCATCGGGCCCTTGCCGGTGATGGCGAACAGCCGCTCCGCCTCCAGTTCCGAGACGGTCCAGACGACCTCGGCCGGGAAGCCCATCATCTTCATGTTCTCCGCGAAGGTCGCCCCGACCGCGAGGGTCTCGGGGCCGCCCTTGGGGAAGTTCGTGTGGGTCATGCTCCACTGCCCGTACGCGTCCCAGTCCGTCAGCTGGGACCAGAGCTGCGCGGCGGACGCCTCGATGCGTGATTCCGCGGTGACTTCGGCCATGCGACCACCCCTTCGCGTCGGTTACGTGCGGCGGAAGGTAGCCCCGGCGGGCGGAACATTCAATACTGACGACCTGTCAGATATCGCAGGGGCCGGCGAGTCGTGATCTCGACTCCGTCTCAACAGGTGTCATGCCCGTGACGCTACTGACCGGCCCTGTCATGATGGCCGGATGCAAGCGACAGGGAGAAATGCCGGACTGGGCCTCGCCCTCGTCTCGGCGTTCGCGTTCGGTGGTTCCGGAGTGGCGGCGAAGCCGCTGATCGAGGCGGGTCTGGACCCCCTCCACATGGTCTGGCTCAGGGTGGCCGGGGCGGCGCTCGTGCTGTCCCCGCTCGCCTGGCGCCACCGTGACCTCCTCCTGCGCAGGCCCGCACTGCTCGCCGGCTTCGGGCTGATCGCCGTCGCGGGTGTGCAGGCCTTCTACTTCGCCTCCCTGTCCCGGATTCCCGTGGGCGTGGCCCTGCTCCTGGAGTACCTGGGCCCGGCCCTGCTGCTCGGCTACATCCGCTTCGTGCAGCGCAAGCCCGTGACGCGCGGCGCCGCCGCGGGCGCGGCCGTCGCCGTCGTCGGCCTGGCCTGCGTGGTCGAGATCTGGGCCGGGCTGAGCCTGGACCCGCTCGGCGTGCTCTTCGGTCTCGCCGCCGCCTGCTGCCAGGCCTTCTACTTCGTCTTCGCGGACCAGGGCGCCGACAAGGACGACGCCCCCGACCCGCTCGGGGTGATCGCGTACGGCATGCTCATCGGCGCCCTGGTGATGACGGTCATCGCCCGGCCGTGGGAGATCGACTGGCGCGTACTGGGCGGCCAGGCGTCCGTGGGCGGCACCCTGATGCCCGCGCCGGTCCTGCTCGCCTGGGTGGTGCTCGTCGCGACCGTCTTCGCCTACGTGACCGGTGTGGTCTCGGTGCGCAGGCTCTCGCCGCAGGTCGCGGGCGTCGTGGCCTTCCTGGAGGCGGTCGTCGCCACCGTGTTCGCCTGGATCCTGCTCGGCGAACACCTCTCGACCTGGCAGATCGTCGGCGGCGGCCTGGTGCTGGGCGGCGCCTTCATCGCACAGTCCTCCCGGCCGGCCCCGCCGGCGGACGTCCTCCCCGCCGTGTTGGACCGCGAGACGACGACGGCCTAGGGTGGCACCCATGTATTCGACCGTGCTTTCGCCGCCCGCCGCCTAGCGCGGGCGGCGCCACCACGTCAGGAACCTGGCCCGGGGACACCCTGGGCGGGTCCGTGCTGCCCGCGGAGCGATGACCTGCTTCTTTCATCCTTCACGCATGCGCGGAGACATCTCGTGTCGAACCATTCGCCCGCTGCCGGGCGCAGTCTGCTGTACCTCGTCGTCGCCGGAGCCGCCTGGGGCACCGCCGGGGCGGCCGCCTCCCTCCTCTTCCTGGCCAGTGACCTCGGCCCGCTCGCCCTGTCCTTCTGGCGCTGCGCCGGCGGACTCGCGGTGCTGCTCGCCGTGCTCGCCGTCCGCGGGTCCCGGTCCCGGCCGGTCCCGTCCCGGGCGCGCCCCTCGGCCGGCTCGCTGATCGTGACCGGGCTGCTGTTCACCGTCTTCCAGGCCGCGTATTTCGCCGCCGTGCGCGACACCGGGCTCGCCGTGGGAACCGTGGTCACCCTCGGCGCCGGCCCCGTGATCATCGCGCTCGGTGCCCGCCGCTGGATGGGGGAGCGGCTCGGCCCGGGTGGCGTCACCGCCGTCGTCGGTGCGCTGGCGGGGCTGGCCGTACTCGTGCTGGGCAGCGGGGGCGGCGAGGTGCGGCCGCTCGGTGTCGGCTGGGCGCTGCTGTCGGCCGCCGGGTACGCCGGGATGACCCTGCGGGCCCGGTGGCTCGGGCAGCGCGGGGCGGGCGGTGACCCGCTGGTGACCACCGCCTGGTCGGTCGCGGTGGGCGCCGTCTGCCTGCTGCCGCTCGCCGCGGTGGAGGGGCTGCTGCCGCACACCGCCGACCTCGGCCGGGTGCTGTGGCTGCTGGTGTACGTCGCCACCGTGCCGACGGCGCTGGCGTACGCGCTGTACTTCACCGGAGCCGCCGCCGTACGGGCCGCCACCGTGTCGGTGATCATGCTCATCGAGCCGGTGAGCGCGGCGGTGATCGCGGTCCTGGTCCTCGGGGAGCGGCTGACCGGCGCCGTGGTGCTGGGCACCGTACTGCTGCTGACGGCGGTGGGCGCGCTGATCGCGGCGGAGTCGCGCCGGCCGGCGGCGGCCGCGCCCACCGTCGTACGGCGGAGTCCTCAGAGCGCGGTGAGGTAGTCCGGGACGGCGATGCCGGGGGCCAGGTCCGCGGCGGGCACCGGGGTTCCGTACGCCGGGGCGACCGGGATCAAGCCCGTCCAGTGGGGCAGGTCCAGGTCCTCGGCGTCGTCGTTCGGCGGGCCGCTGCGGAGCTTCGCCGACACCTCGGTCAGATCCACGCGGATCACCGCGGTGGCGGCGAGCTCCCGGGCGTTGGCGGGCCGGACGTCGGCGGAGCGCCCCGGGACGACGGAGTCGACCATGGCGTCCAGGGCCGTCCGGCACTCCTCCTCGTCGGTGACCTGGTGGGCGGTGCCGTGCACCACCACCGAGCGGTAGTTGAGCGAGTGGTGGAAGGCCGACCGGGCCAGTACGAGGGCGTCGACGTGGGTCACGGTGACGCAGACGGGCAGGCCCGGGTCCGTACGGCCGGCCGCGAGCAGTGGGCGCGAGCCGGTGGAGCCGTGCATGTAGAGCGATTCACCGACCCGGGCGAACAGCGTGGGAAGGACCACGGGTGCGCCGTCGCGGACGAAGCCGAGGTGGCAGATGAAGGCCGCGTCGAGTATCGAGTGCACCGTCTCGCGGTCGTAGCGCGCCCGGTCGCGTGAGCGGGTCGGGACGGTGCGGGCCGTGGGCTCGTAGCTTCCGGTCGACGGGGTGCGGTCGGTGCGGTCGCTCGTCCCGGGGGTCTGCGTGGCGGCAGGCGTGGCGGTCATCGTGCGAACTCCATTGCACTAGTGCATACTATGGTTTGTGCTAGGAGACTATCGGATCACAGGACGGCGTGCAGCGGATATCGCGGCCGGGGTGGAGGCGGGCGTGGCTTCGGGCGCGCTCCCGCCCGGTTCGCTGCTGCCGCCGATGCGGGAACTGGCGGGCGATCTGGGGGTGAACCCCAACACCGTGGCCGCCGCGTACCGGACGCTGCGCGAGCGCGGGGTCATCGAGACCGACGGGCGACGCGGCAGCCGGGTGCGCGCCCGCCCGTCGAGCACGCCGCGGGACGCGCTGCGGATGGTGGTGCCGGAGGGCGTACGGGACCTTGCCGAGGGCAACCCGGACGTCTCGTTGCTCCCCTCGCTCGAGGGACCGCTGGCGGCGGCCGCCCGGCGGTACGCGCAGGCGCCGGCCCTCTACGGGGAGGGCCCGGTCGCCCCCGAGCTCGCCCGTCTCGCCCGGGCCGGCTTCGACGCGGACGGCGTGCCGCCGGGGCCGGTGGCGGTGACATCGGGCGCGCTGGACGGGATCGAACGGGTACTCACCGCCCACCTGCGGGCGGGCGACGCGGTGGCCGTCGAGGACCCGGGATGGGGCGGGGCGCTGGACCTGGTCCCGGCCCTCGGGCTGCGCGTGCTGCCGGTGGCGGTGGACGACGACGGGCCCCGGACGGACGCGGTGGCCCGCGCGCTGGCCGCCGGGGCGCGGGCGCTGATGGTGACCGCGCGGGCGCAGAACCCCACCGGGGCGGCGGTGGGCGCGCAGCGGGCGCAGGAACTGCGGGCCCTGCTGGCGCAGTACCCCGAGGTGCTGCTGATCGAGGACGACCACGGTCACGGCATCGTCGACCTGCCGCTGCACCCGCTGAGCGGGGTGACCCGGCACTGGGTGCTGATCCGGTCCACGGCGAAGGGGTACGGGCCCGACCTGCGGCTGGCGGTGCTGACCGGTGACGCGGTCACGCTGGACCGGCTGCGGGGGCGGCAGCGGCTGGGGCCGGGCTGGGTGAGCCGGCTGCTGCAGTACGCGGTGGTGGAGCTGTGGAGCTCCGGCGCGGTGGACCCGGCCGCGGTGGCCCGCTCGTACGCGCAGCGGCGGGACGCGCTGGTCGAGGCTCTGCGGGAGCGGGGGGTGCGGGCGCACGGGCGGAGCGGGTTGAACGTCTGGGTGCCGGTGGTCGACGAGACGGTGGTGGTGACGCGGCTGCTCGCCGCCGGCTGGGCGGTGTCGCCGGGGGCCGTCTTCCGCGTCGAGGCGGGGCCAGGGGTCCGGCTGACGGTCTCGCAGCTGGCGGTCGCCGAGGTGCCGGTCCTGGCCGACGCGGTGGCCGCGGCGGCCAGCGTGGGGGCGGCGGGGGTCCGGTACGACTGACCGCGCGCGGCGGGCCTCCGGGCCGGCGGGCCCCGGCGGGTCGGCCCGGCCGGGGGCGGTCATGACCCCGGCGGGTCGGCCCGGCCGGGACCTTGACGCGGTCCGTGCGGACGGGCCCGGCCGGCTCGCCCCGCGCGGTCCTGTCCAGGTCGCGCGACCGCAGGAGGCCGCCCGGGGTGAAGACGATCCCGCCGAGGGTGACCGCCGAGCCGAGGAAGCGGTGGACGGGTGCGGAGGCGACCCGACGGGCCGGACCGAGGTCTCCCCGGGCGTGCGTCCGGAGCTCGGCGTCGGCCGCCGCCCGGCACTCCGGTGGCCTTGCGGCGCCGCGGATCTTCGGTGTGACCCAGCTGCCCGCGAGGACGTCGGCAGGTCCGACGGTGAGCGGGACGATGGCCGGGCCCAGGGGGGGGCGTCTTGTCGATCGGGCCGGATCAGGGAGCGGGTTCTGGTGCCGTGGATCGCAGGGCGGACGAGGCGCGGTGCCAGGGCCCGCGAGCCCGGCGTGATCGGGAAGACACCCCCAAGGGGTGCCCTCCAGGCGTGGTGATGATCGCCCGGAGGGTGTCGGGCCGGCTCAGGCGGGCTTGCGGGCCCCGGGGCGGGTCTGGGTGAGGGCTGCTCCGGCGAGCACGATCGCGGCGCCGACCGGGGTGTTCCAGTGGAGCTGCTCGCCGAGGACCAGGACGCCCGCCGTGGTCGCGATGACCGGGATGAAGTAGGTGACCATCTGGGCGGTGGTGGGGCCGACCTCCGTGACCAGCCCGTACTGCATTTGCAGGGCCATGCCCGTGCCGAGGGCGCCCAGCGCGATCACCGACAGGGTCGGCCAGAGCGGGAACGAGCCCGGCGCCGAGGTGAACACGGCGCTGACGAGCGCGAGCTGGAGCGTGGAGACCATGAGCTGCCCACCGGTCAGGGCCACCGGGGAGCCGGGGGTTCCGGCCAGGGTGCGGCGGACGTAGATCCAGCCGATGGGGTAGCAGAGGGAGGCCAGCAGGGCGAACGCGGTGCCCTTGGCGTCGACGCCGGAGAAACCCTGCCAGGCACCGAGCACGGTGAGGACGCCGAGGAAGCCGAGGCCCAGCCCGGCGAAGCGGCGGCGGGTCGGACGGTCCTCGGAGAGGGCGACCAGCGACAGCGCCATGCCCCACAGCGGCGAGGTGGCGTTGCAGATGCCGGCCAGGCTGGAGGGGATGCTCAGCTCCGCATACGCGAAGAGCGAGAAGGGGGCGGTGTTGAGCAGGAGCGCCGCCACGCTCAGGTGGCCCCAGGTGCGCAGCCCGCGGGGGAGCGGCTCCCGGCGGACCAGCAGCACGGTGAGGAGGGCGAGCGCGCCGAACAGGACCCGGCCCAGCGCCACCTGGAAGGGCGCGTACGCCTCGGTGCCGACCTTGATCAGGAGGAAGCTGAAGCCCCAGACGACCGAGAGGATCGCGAACCGGATCCGCCAGTCGAGCAGGCCGCCGCGGCGCGGCCGGGTGGGGGCGACGGCCGTGGCAGTGGCAGTGGCGCCGACGGTGGCGGCGGTCGGGGCGGGGGCCGGGCGGGCGGGCCCGGGGGTGGTCGGTGCGCTCATGCCCTTACTGTGCTCGTATCAACTTCGTAGGACAAGCGAGAGTTTCTCTGAGTGACGGCGTAGCATTGCTTACATGTTGAACCTGGAGCGGCTGCGCACCCTCGACGCCCTCGCCCGTCACGGCTCGGTCAGTGGTGCGGCCGACGGGCTCCACGTCACCACCTCCGCCGTGTCCCAGCAGATGGCCAAGCTGGAGCGAGAGATCGGCCAGCCCCTGCTGGCCCGCAATGGGCGCGGGGTCCGGCTCACCGACGCCGGCCGGCTGCTCGCCGACCACGCCGCCCGGATCATCTCCCAGGTCGAACTCGCCCAGGCCGACGTCGAGGCCCAGCGGGGCTGCGCCGTGGGCGAGTTGCGCATCGGCGCCTTCCCGACCGCCATGCGCGGGCTGCTGCCCCAGGCCCTGGCCGCGCTGCGCACCGGCCATCCGGAGCTGCGCGTCCGGGTGCGCGAGCAGGAGCCCGAGGAGAGCATGGCGGCCGTCGTGCGCGGGGATCTCGACCTGGCGCTGGCGATCGACTGGCACAACAAGCGGATGCCGGTGCCCGCCGAGCTCACCCGGACACACCTGCTGGACGACACCGTCGACATCGCGGTCCCGGCCGGCCACCCGCTGGCCGACCGTACGGGCATCTCCCGGAGCGCCGGGATCTCCCTCGCCGAATTCGGCGACGACGACTGGATCTCCTGGAACGAGGGGCAGTTCTGCCACGAGTGGCTGGTGTTCACCCTGCGCGGGACGGGCATCGAGCCGCGCATCGCGCACATCGCCGAGGAGCACCACACCCAGCTGGCCTTCGTGGAGGCCGGCCTCGGGGTGTGCGTGGCGCCGAAGCTGGGCCGCGGCCCCGTGCCGCCGGGGGTGCGGCTGCTGCCGGTCTGCGACAGCGTGCGCCGCCACGTGTACGCCGTCTGGCGTGCGGACGCCGACCGGAGGCCCTCCATCCGGGCCGCGGTCGACAGCCTGCAGCAGGCGGCCGCCGGGCTCCGCTGACGGCTTCCGCCGACGACCTCGGCCGAGGATCTCCGTCGAGCACCTTCGGCCACGCGGGCCGCTACAGCTTGCGGAAGTCCCAGGAGACCACCGACTCCGGTGTGAGGCGGATCCAGGCGTGCCGCCCGTCGTGCGGCATCTGCTCGATCCCGAAGTTCTTGACCGGGAAGATCCGTTCGGCCTCGGCCAGTTCGGGGCACGGCTCGCCGGTGCGCGGAGCCTCGCCCACGAACACGGCGCTCCCGGACAGCTCCACGCCGCGCAGCTCGTCGTACGACTCGCCCGCGTCCACGACCACCGAGATCCGCGGGTCCCCCCGCAGGTCGGACCAGCGCCGGCTGCGCGTGATCGAGTACAGCCACAGCGAGCTGCCGTCCCACGCGAACCACAGGGCGCCCACGTGCGGGCGCCCGTCGGGGGAGACCGTCGCCACCCGGCAGGTCCGCTGCTCACGCAGGAAGGCGTCCACTTCCGCGTCGCTCATCATGATGCGGCGGCCCCGCCGCTGAGTCTCGTCCATCCGTCCCGCGCCCCTTCACATCTGACTATGTGTCAGGAATCATGAGGGCTCTTCCGTCGCCACGCCAGGGGGAGCCATGCCGGATCTCGATCCCGCCACCACCGCGCTGCTCACCGTCGAGTGCCAGAACGGTGTCGTGGGCGAGGAGAGCGCGCTGCCCGAACTGGCCAAGGAGGCGCGGGACTCCGGGATGCTGGCACGTGTGGCCGCGCTGGCCGACGCCGCGCGCGGGGCCGGCGTACAGGTGCTGCACGCGGTCGCCGAGCGGCGGCCCGACGGACGCGGGGCGAACGCCAACGCACGGCTGTTCCGGGCCGCCGGGAAGCTGCCGGTGCGCCAGCTGACCGGGAGCCCGGCGGTGGAGGTCGCCGCCCCCATCACGGTGGCCGAGCAGGACCTGGTGGTGCGCCGGCTGCACGGGCTCTCCCCGATGGCCGGCACCGATCTGGACGCCCTGCTCCGCAATCTCGGGATCCGCACCCTCGTCGTCACCGGGGTCTCCTCCAACATCGCGATCCCGAACACCGTCTTCGACGCCGTGAACCTCGGCTACCAGGTGGTGGTCCCCGCCGACGCCATCGCCGGAGTGCCCGCCTCCTGCACCGCGGAGGTGATCCGCAACTCCCTCGCACTGGTGGCGGCCATCACCACGGCCGAGGAACTGCTCGAGCAGTGGGCTCCCGCGACCTGACCCCCGCAAGCGGGGCGGATGCCGTCCGAAGTGATCGCGTGCCGACTCGACGCACCGTCGTGGTGGTGGCCCGCATCGAGGCCTGACGGATCAGGCGGCCCCGGCCTCGCAGCCGGAGGTTCACCAGGCCGGGCCCACGAGGTCCGGGGTCAGCGAGGCCAGGTCCGGGGCGCCCAGCAAGGCGAGGGCGAGTTCCGTCTCCCGGCGCAGGGCGCGCAGGGTGGCGCTGACGCCGTCGGCGCCGTCGACGGCCAGGCCCCAGACGTACGGGCGGCCGATCGCCACGGCGTCCGCCCCGAGCGCCAACGCCTTCACCACGTCGGTGCCGCGGCGGATCCCGCCGTCGACGACGATCGGAACCCGGCCCGCCACCGCGTCGGCGACGGCGGGCAGTGTGGCGAGGGGAGCGGTTGCCGTGTCCAGGTTGCGGCCCCCGTGGTTGGACATCCAGACGCCGATTCCGGCTTCGGCCGCCCGGCGGGCGTCGTCGGGGCGCACGATGCCCTTGGCCAGGACCGGCAGCCCGGACACCGTGCGCAGCCGTTCGAGGTCGGACCAGCCGACCGCCGGGTCGATCCGCGGGTCGTGGATGCCCTGGTGCGTGGATCCGGGTGCACAGGGGCGCGAGCCGGTCGAGGGGCCGCCCGGACTTGCCAGGTTGGCGGGGGTCCCGTGGGAGGGGAGGGCAAATCCATTGCGCAGGTCCCGTTCCCGCAGGCCGGTCACCGGCGTGTCGACGGTGACCACGCAAGCACCGGCCCCCGCTTCACGGGCCCGGTGCACCAGTTCCTCCGTGAGCGCCCGGTCCCTCTGCACGTACAGCTGGAACCACCACGGCCCGGTGGCCGCGGCGCCGATCTCTTCGAGCGTCAGGGTGGAGAAGGTGCTCACGGTCGTGAGCGCTCCCGTGGCCGCGGCGCCGCGTACGGTGGCCGCTTCCGCCTCGGGGTGAAACAGCCCGTGCGAGGCGGTCGGTGCCAGCACGATCGGCGAGGGGAGTTCCGTGCCGTAGAGGGTGCGGCGCGTGTCCACGCCCGAGGTGCCGGTGAGGACCCGGGGCAGCAGCGCCAGCCGTTCGTAGGCCTCGGCGTTCCATCGCACCGTCCGTTCGTCCGCCGCGCCGCCTTCCAGGTAGTCGAACGCGGTGGCGGGCAGGACCTCGCGGGCGGCGGCACGGAAATCGGCCAGGGTGATGCGGTGGGGGTGCTGAGGGGCGGACCGCGCAGGTGGGGAGGGGGTCACAGTGCTCCTCTGCCCGCGGCCCGTACTCGCAGTTGGAAGCTCAGGCGGTTCACCGCTTCCTGGGCGGCGGACAGCGCCGCTTCGGGAGTCGGGGCGAGCGCGCGGGCGTAGGCGACGCGCGACTCGGAGGACTCCAGGGTGCCGACGGTGGATTCGGCCGGCGTGAGCAGGTGCACCTCGGTCACCCCGGGCACGTCGAGGGCCTCTTCGAGACCCGAGGTCGCGGCGAGCACTCCGGGTGCGGGAAGGGCGGCGAACCAGATCGCCGAACTCCGCGGGGTGCGCGGCTCGGCGAGCGTGGCGCGAATGCCGGGGAGGACCGTTTCGCCAAGGGTGTGGCGGATGAGGCATTCGGCGATGTCGACGCCGGTCACGTCGTGTGCCAGCGCAGGAATCTCGTCGCCGCCCATGCGTACGTGCGTCTCGATCACCTGCGGTCCCGCCGCGCCGAGGACGATCTCGGTGTGGGTGGCCCCGGACCCGACGCCCAGGGCGTCCAGGATCCGCTCCACGTAGTCGTGGACCTGCTTCTGCTGGTCAGGGTCGAGGTCGGCGGGCGAAACGTGACCCAGTTCGACGAAGGTCAGCGGGTCCGAGTACTTGCGGGTGATCGCGACGATCTGGTGCTCACCCGCCTCCGAGAACGCCTCAACGCTGAACTGCGGGCCCTCGTGGAACTGTTCCACCAGGACCTCGGCGCCGCGGAAGTCCCCGAGTTCCCCGCCGGCCCTGGCGAAGGCCGCTTCGGCCTCGTCCTCCTCGCGGACCAGGGCGACGCCCTTGCTGAAGGAGCCGCTGCCCGGCTTCACGATGCAGGGGGTGCCGTGCGCGGCGAGGAACGCCCGGAGTTCGCCGGCGTCGGAGACCAGGGCGCAGGCGGTGGAGTCGATCCCGGCCTCGCGCAGCCGGGCCCGCATGGCCTGCTTGTCGTACACCAGCCCGACGGTCCGCGGCGAGTGCGCGGCGAGGCCCAGCGCCTCGCCGACCACCGCACATTTGTCCTGGTCGCGTTCGCCGAAGGCCACGATGCGGGTGAACGGATGGCCGGCGTGCACGGTCCGGGCGAGCGCGATCCACTCGTCGTCGGGGGCGTCGGTACGCACCCCGATGACCCGGGTGTGCTCCGTGGTCTCGCGGAGTCTCGACAGGTAGTCCAGACGGCAGATGACGGTCGTCCGGGTGCCGGGCCGGGCCCGGCGGAGGCGGGTGGGGAGGTCTCGGCCGCTGCCGATGACCAGGACGTGCTCGGACATGACTCTTCACCTCGGTGTAAGGGATGTACGGGGGTTTCGTACGGTGGCTGGCGCGCACTCGTCACGGTGGCCCGCACGCGGACCCGCATGCGGGCCCGCGCGGACCCGTGCGGGGAATCTCCCTCGGGAGATCTCCGGTGCGTGCTCTCGACTGCTTTTGGTCAAAGGGGGGTTGTCATACGTGGGTGAGCCAGTCGTCGCGGCCGGCCGTCCGGCCGTGCACCACGTCCTGGAAGGCCTCGCGCAGCTGCCGGGTGACCGGCCCGCAGCCCTCGCCGCCGACCGAGCGGTCGTCGACGGAGGCGATCGGGACGATCTCGGCGGCGGTGCCGGTGAGGAACGCCTCGTCGGCGACGTAGAGCTCGCTGCGGGTCAGGCTCTGTTCCCTGACCTCGTGGCCGAGGTCGCGGGCGAGCGTGATGACGGTGTCCCGGGTGATGCCCGGCAGGATGTTGTCGCTGACCGGCGGGGTGAGCAGCACGCCGTTCCGTACGGCGAAGACGTTCGCGGCGGACGCCTCGGCCACGTGCCCGCCGGGCGTGAGCATCAGGGCGTCGTCGTACCCGGCGCGCACCGCGGCGACCTTGGCCAGTGCGGAGTTCACGTACGCGCCGGTGGCCTTCGCGAGCGGCGGCACGGAGTGGACACCGTTGCGCTGCCAGCTGCTGACCGCCAGTCGGCAGCCCTCCTGATCGGCCTTCTCTCCCAGGTAGGAGCCCCAGGGCCAGGCGGCGATGGCGACCCTGGCGCTGTCCAGCCGGGGTGCCACGCCCATCGTGCCGTACTCGAGGTACACGAGCGGGCGGAGGTACCCGGCCCCCAGGCCGGTGCGGCGCAGCAGTTCGACGCTGGCCTCGGTCAGTTCGTCGACGCTGTAGCCCGGGTCCATGAGGTAGACGCGCGCCGAGTCGTGCAGCCGCCTGAGGTGGTCGCGCAGCCGGAAGACGGCGGTGCCCCGGGCCGTGGGATAGGCGCGGATGCCTTCGTAGACACCCCATCCGTAGTGGAGGCTGGGGGTGAGGACGTGGACCTGCGCCTCGTCCCAGGGGACGAACTTGCCGTCCATCCAGATGTCGCTGGTGGGTGTGAGCTTCATCGGGCGGCTCCGTAGGGCGGGTGCGAGGAGGAAGGGAGGCGGGACGGTACGGGGGTGGCGGGGCTGCCCACCCGTTCCAGGCGGCGTTCGACGCTCCGGGACTGAAGGGCCAGCACTTCGCGGTAGCTGTCGGCGTCCGGCCCGTGGAAGGCAAACCAGCCCCAGCGGGGCCGCAGTGTGCAGCCGCGCTGGAACTTGGCCTCGTAGGTGGCGAGCCCGTAGTGGATGCGGCGGATGCCGTTCTCGAGCGCCCAGCGGGTCGTCTCGTGGTAGGTGAGGGCGAGGTAGCAGCCCGCGGCCTCGGGGGCGAAGCCCACGGTCCGCAGGAAGAGCGAGTCGCCCGCTCTGAGGTACAGCGCGAAGCCGAGCATCCGGTCCTCGCGCACGGCGCCCAGCACCACGCACGACTCGCCGATCTCCTGCCGGAGCGCGTCGAAGTCGCGGCGGACCCGATCGTGCCCTCCAGGCAGTCCGTACTTCGCCCGGTGGGCCACCTGGAGCGCGACTACGGTGTCGTCGACGGCTCCCGGGCCGGTGGTGGCCACGGTGCGAAAGCCGTCCCGCTCGTACTCCGCGACCTCCTTGCGCAGGCCCCGGCGACGGCGGCTGCTGATCCCGGCGACGTACGACTCCCAGCGGTCCGCGGCGTCCTCGGTGTCAGCGCTGTCGGCGGTGTCCGCACTGGCCGCACTGGCCGTGCTGTCCGCGTACAGCTGGTGCACGGCCTCGGCGCCGAGCAGCGTGGCGTGGTACCCGGCCCGGGCGGCGGCGGCGTCCATCGCTTCGGCGTCGGGCTCGCCCACGTACAGCAGGGCGGTGCTGCGGCAGCCCAGTTCGGTCGCGGCCCGCTGGAGGAGGGCGGGGAGCGCCGCCATGACCGCCGTGCGCTGGCGGGGGGAGCGGCCGGGGGAGTGGGCCACACCGTGGTGGTTGCCGAAGGTGGCGAGGGCCAGCGAAGGGTAGTGGTCCGGGCGGCCTTCGGGCAGGGACGCCGTGTACCTGTCCCAGAGTTCGCGGTCGGCCGGGTCGAGGAGTTCGGGCTCGGCCATGGGTGACGGCGTGCCTGCCAGCCGTGGGGCGTCGTAGAAGAGCAGTCCGCCCGCCTCGGCGGTGACCAGCAGCGTGGCCAGGGCCACCGGGCGCTGCCCTTCGAGTACTTCGAGGCAGCGGACCTCGTGGAGGTCCGTGCGCGCGGTGAAGCGCAGCCAGCGGGGGTCGTCCCAGACGAGGTCCGGGCCGCCGGGGCCGGTGACATCGCTGCTCTGCGGGAAGTGGCCGGGTGGCAGCAGACGCGCCGTGTACGGGCCGTCCGGCGCCGGGGGGGCGGGAGTTGGTCGCGTTCCGGTCATCGCGCGCCTCCTTCGGCCGGGTCCGGTCCGGCGGTCGCGGGCACGGCCGCCGTGGGAGAAGGGATCGCGGACGAAGCGGTCTCCTGCGGGTATTCCCAGCCGAAGCCTGCGCTGACCTGCTGTGCGGTGTCGTCGAGCCTGGCGTCCAGAGCGGCGGCGTCAGGGTCGGTCACCACCCAACTGGCCAGGAAGTCGCCGGATTTGCGCAGGCGGTAGCGTTCCCCGCTCCAGTCGTCCCCGATGTGGGTGTGGACGGCGAAGTCCTGTGCGCCGGGCGGCGCTTCGGGCAGCCGCAGCACCCGGCCCCGCTTCGGTGGGATGCCGCAGAAGGCGGCGCGGGGTGCGGTGCGCGCGTGTTCCCGTACCCGGTCGAGCGCGACGGGCAGCGCGCACTCCACACGGGCCCACAGCTCTCGCGGGTCGACGCCCAGGATGTGGCGGAGCATCGTGGGAATGGGGCCGCCGCCCACGCGGGCGGCCACTTCGCAGAGCACGATCCGGCCGTTGCCGGCGTCGCCGCTACGGGTGCCGCTGCTGCTCCCACTGCCCGTGACGAAGAACTCGGCGTGCGCGCAGATGGTGTCCGGGGACGGTAGCGCGTCGATCAGCCGCCATGTCTGCGCGACCAGTCGTTCGTGCAGCGGGTCGGCGGGATCGAGGTTGCGGGAGCCGAGCGGGGCGTCGGCCCAGTGGGTCAGGCAGCCCGCGCCCGTGTACCGGGACGCCACGGCGGCCACCTGCTCGCCCCCCACCCGGAAGACGTCCACGTGGTGCAGGGCGCCCTCGACGAACTCCTCGACCTCGTACGAGCCGTCCGCCAGCAGGTCGGCCAGGGGGGCCGCCCGGCCGGGTGCGTCGATCACGTGCACGCCCGTGGAACCGGAGCCGCTTCGTGGTTTCACGACGACCCGGCCGGGGTGGGCGGCCATGAAGTCCGTGATGTCGCGCACCGTGGCGACAGGTGCGAAGGCGGGCACCGGGATTCCCGCGGTGCGCGCGTACTCCTTCATCAGGACCTTGTCGCGGTACGCGGCGGCTGCGGTGGTGTCGAGGCCGGGCAGCGCGAGTTCGCTCCGCAGTCGGGCGGCCCGTTCGACGTCGGCCTCCGCCAGGGCCAGTACGGCGCGGGGGCGGTGCCTTCGGGCGGCTTCCCCGGCCGCGGCGAGCACGGCGTCGTCGCAGGTGTAGTCGGGGACGGTGACGACCTCCGCGAAGCCGGAGCCCACGTCGGTCCCGGCGGCGGTGACCGCGACCAGCCGGCCCGCCTCCTCCGGCAGCCAGGCGGCGAAGGGCAGCCCCGCCTGGCGGGGGCTGATCAGCACGAGGATCATGCGGAAACCTCCTCGGACGCGGTGGATGCGGTGGATGCGGTGGATGGGGCGGACGCGGTGGAAGCGCTGAACGCGTTGCCGTCGCAGGCGCCGGGTCCGGGAGCCGCCGTGGCCACCCGGACCGTCCCGCCGACCGGGCCGGACGCGGGTACGGGCCCCGGGACGCCGAGCCGTTCGGCCTGTTCGGCGAGCACCGCCGCGGTGCGGGAGTCCAGGGGGATGCCACGGGTCTCCCGGTACCGCTCGTGGGCGCGTTGGGGGTCACCCGGGGCCAGGACGGGCCCGTCCGTGGCGGCGGCCGCGGTACGGACCGTGGCCAGCAGGTCCGTCAGTCCGGCGCCGAAGTCCTCCGTACCGGTGAACGCGGCCGGGTCCAGAGCGAGTACCAGGTGCCCGATCCCCCGGCTCCGTCCCGCGCCGCCCGCACCGACCTGGGCGAGTCGCCAGTCGGGTGCGGTGCCGGTGAGGACGGCTCCGAGCAGGGTGACGGCCATCGCCAGACCCTGCCCCTTGTAACCGCCCAGCGGCGACAGCGCGTATGCCTCCTCGGGGTCCGACGTGGGCCGCCCCTGACGATCGGTCGCCCAGCCTCCGTCCAGACCGTGGCCCTCGGCCCTGCGCTGCTTCACCTCGCCGAAGCAGACCTGGCTGGTGGCCATGTCCAGGGCGAACTCCTCGTCCCCGCCACCCGCGGCCACACTGATCGGGTTGGTCCCGAACAGCGGCTCGATGCCTCCGTACGGCGCCACCCGGGACGCGGCCGAGGTGAGCGCGATGCCCACCAGCCCCTGACGCGCCAGCTGCCGTGTGTAGACGGAGGCGGCGCCGAAGTGGTTGGAGTTGCGCACGCCGACCGCGGCGACGCCGAACTCCGCGGCCCGCTCGGCCGCGAGACGCGCGGCCGACAGCCCGGCGAGCACGCCCAGCGAACCGTCGGCGTCCATCAGCAGCCCGGCACCCCTGTCCCGTACGACGATCGAAGACGCCGTCGCCCGGGCCACCCCGGTGGTGAGCTCCGTGAGGTACTGCGGGAGCAGGCGCAGGCCGTGGGTGTCGATGCCACGCAGCGAGGTGATGACCAGCGCGTCGGCCACCTGCTCCGCGGCCTCGGCGGGCAGGCCCGCGGACGCGAACGCCTCTCGGGCGAGCACGCGTGCCTGCCGCGCATGGATCACTTGGCCCCCGCGGGGCGGGGCGGGTTCGGCGTCGGGTGTCCCGGTCGGGTCTTCAGCGCTCAACGGATGCTCCTGTGCATGAAGTGATGGACGCCGGTTCCCGGCAGGTCCAGGGGTCGGCCGAGGACTTCGAAGCCGTGCTTGCGGTAGAAGCCCGCGGCCGAGTCGTCGACGCGGCACCAGACGGTGTCGGCGCCGTCCAGAGCGGAGAGGGTGAGGGCGGTCCGCAGGAGTGCGGTGCCCGCGCCGGTGCCGCGCACCTCGCCGAGCGTGGCCATGCCGCGCAGCCGCCGCCCGCGTCCGGGCCGGGACCCCGGCACGGCGCACCCGTCCGGCGGGTCCTCGGCGTACAGGGACGCGCAGCCCACCGCACGGCCCTGCCTGAGGGCGGCGAGGTGACGGGTGGCGGGGAGTCCGTCCCCGGGGTGGGCGCGGCCCTCCGCCGGGTGTGCGGGCCCGAGCACCTCCTGGCGGACCGGGTGCACGCGGGCGGCCGGTACGCGGTGGACGTACCAGCCGTGGGCCGCGGGGTCCGGGAGGTAACCGGAGCCCGGGCGGTCGGGCAGGGTGACGTGCCCGGTGGCATCGAGGGCGAGGCCCTGTCCGGTGTCGACCGCCAGGAGGTCGACCACGTCGACGTCGAGATGGTCGGCCAGGCCGCCGAGGTGCGCGGTGGCGGAGACCCCGGCGGCGGACTCGGGCATGCAGCCGAGCATGGTGATCAGGCCGCGCTCCCGGGCGGCGCGCAGCAAGGTGAGGGCCGGGGTGATGCCGCCGGCCTTCATGGGCTTCACGTTGATGCCGTGGAAGGCCTCCGCGCAGGCGTCCAGATCGGCCGGCGAGGTGATGCTCTCGTCGGCGACGACGGGGATCGGGCTGAGGTCCTTCAGGGTGCGGGCCTCCTCCCAGGCGGCGCGCGGGAAGGGCTGCTCGATCAGCCGGACTCCGAGGTTCCGCAGGTCGGGCAGGGCGGGCACGAGCCGGGAGAGTTCCCAGCCGCAGTTGCCGTCGATGAGGAAGGGCGCGTCGGTCTGTTCACGCAGTTCCCGCAGGATGCGCAGGTCGCCGGGGTCCGCGAGTTTGACCTTGTACGCGCACCAGCCGGGCCGCTCGCGCAGCTTGCGGACCATCGTCTCGGGGGTGTCGAGTCCGATGCTGAAGCTGGAGCGCAGGCCCTGCGGTCGGTCGAGGCCGAGGGATGCCCACAGCGGGAGGCCGAGCAGGCGGGCGCGCAGGTCGGTCGTCGCGGTGTCGAGGGCGGCGAGCACGAAGGGAGACGCGGGCAGCGCGGCGGCGAGACGGCGCCAGACGCCGCCGGGACCACCCGGATCGCCCGGCCCGCCCGGTTCACCGGGGTTCAGCGTGGCCAGCAGTGGCGCGACCCGCCGTAGGTCGGCGTGCATCCGCTCCAGGCCGGAGTTGTAATGGTCCGTCATGAAGCAGGACGCCTCGCCGTAGCCGGACACACCGTCCTGCTCGACCTCGACGATCACTGTCCGCGTCATCGGGATGGCCTCCCGGGCGGAACGCCACAGGTGGCGCTGCGTCAGGCTGGTTTCGTGCGCGGTGATCCTCATCGGGCGTACACACGTGACGGTTGCTGCGCCGCAGGGTCCGGCAGTCCGGGGAACCAGGACCCCAGCGCGGGGCGCAGGTCGTCGAACCACTCGGCGGCCGGGTCGTAGCGTGCGAAGAACTGCCGGCCCACCAGCTGGGGGTCACGGGCCTGCAGCAGACGCAGCGAGAAGACCCGTTCCCCCGCGATGGTGCTGACGGAGTCCAGCAGCACCTTCCCCGGGGCCGCCGACATCACCGGGCCGCGGGCGGTGCGGGCCAGTCCGGAGACCCCGCGGATGGCATCGTTGTAGATGTCCAGCGCCTTGGCGAGGGGGACGCCGAAGTAGCTGCGGGCGCCGGTGTCCCGCTCGACGAACATGTAGTACGGCACGACGCCCAGCTCCACGAGCTGCTGCCACATCGAGGACCACACGTCCGCGCTGTCGTTGACGTGCGCGATCAGGGGTGCCTGGGCACGGATCACCGCGCCGGTCGCACGGACGCGGGCGATGGCCTCCCGTACGACAGGAGTCTCCAGCTCCCTCGGGTGGGAGAAGTGCGCCATCACCGCGACGTGGCGGCCCGCCGCGACGCAGCGCTCCAGCAGGCGCAGGAGGTCGTCGGCATCGGAGTCGGTGGTGAACCTGGCCGGCCAGTAGGAGAGCGCCTTGGTGCCGAAGCGCAGGGTGCGGACGCTGTCCATGGCCGGGTTGAGCAGCGGCTCGATCCAGCGCTTCAGCACCTCCGTCTTCATGATCATCGGGTCGCCGCCGGTGAACAGGACGTCGGTGACCTCGGGATGGGTCGTCAGGTAGCCGGTGAGGTCGGTGGGCGCGCGCAGTGCTTGGCGGAGTTCGGCCACGCCGACGAACTGGGCCCAGCGGAAGCAGTATCCGCAGTACGCGTGGCAGGTCTGGCCCTGCGAGGGGAAGACCAGCAGCGTCTCGGCGTACTTGTGCTGGAGCCCGTCGAGCCTGCGGCCCTCCAGCGTCGGCACATTGGCCTCCAGCTGGTCGCCGGGGTGCGGGTTGAGCAGCTCCTGGGCGTCGGCGGCGGCCTTGCGCAGGACGTCGCGCGGCGCATCGGCGTCGTGCAGCGCCCTGATGCTGTCGAAGATCTCCGGCGGGAGCATGTCGCGGTGCGGGAAGGTGAGCCGGAAGATCGGGTCGTCGGGCGCCGCCGACCAGTCGACGAGTTGGTCGGCGACGTACTCGTTCACCTTGAAGGGCAGGACGGAGGAGACGATTCGCAGGTCGCGCAGGTACTCGTCGGACATGCCGCGGTCGCGAGCGAGCGCCGCCAGGCGTTCGTGGGAGTAGGTCTTCACCCGGAATCCTCAGTGGTCCTCGGCGGCGGGGTGTCCGCCACCTGTCGTGTGCGAGGGCAGCTCGTACGGGGGCAGCCTCAGGCCGTGGTGTGTGAGCTCAACATCAGGAATCGACGCGGGAGCGGGACCAGTCGAAGTCCACCTGGTCGGCCACGCCCATCTGTTCGACCAGCTTGTGCAGTCCGGTGTAGTCGCGGACCAGCCGTCCGCGGCCCGCCTGCGCCTGGCAGTCCGCGAGCATCTCGTGTCCGCCCGCGACGTCCGCGAGGTCGACGATCCGGTGCCAGGTCGAGTAGTCGTTGGCCACGAAGGCGTCCAGCCCCTCCATCAGCATGTCCAGGAAATACCTGCGCTGAGAGGTGTTCAGGTGCGCGTAGACCATCTCCGCGAGCACGTGCGAGATGGACGCGTGGCAGTACTCGTCGCGGTTGTGCAGCGTCGCGGTCGTGCTGTTGATCGGCTGGATCGCGGTGTCCTCGGCGAGCAGGTCGAGGTACGCGTTGATGGATATCTCGGAGACCGTGGCGAAGGCCAGCGTCGTCAGGGACTTCTCCGAGCGCTCCACGGCCTGGTCCCGCAGTTCCTGGTGGACGCGTGCGGTGTGGGAGAGCGGCAGCGCGCTGTCCGGCATGGCGCGGCCCCGGCGGCGGCGGGTCACCGCGCTCGCGTTGAGGTGCATGAGCGTGTGGTACTGCTCGTCGACCATGGCCTGGGCGAGCGACAGGTTGAGCGCTTCCCCGCCGAGGCCCGGATACTCGCCCTCCATGACCAGGGCGAAGGCGGGGTTGGCCACCTTCTGCTCGGCCATGACGGTGTGCCGGTTGTACGCGATCCAGGCCCAGCTGAGCAGTTCGGACTGCTTCTCCGGGCTCAGGGCCCGGTAGGTCGGGTGGTCGTGGAAGGGCAGGATGCGTTCGGGGTAGTCCGCGCGCGCCGGGTCGAAGAGCTCGTCGAGGTCGGGTTCGTCCCGCTTGACGGTGGCCCTGCGGTGCCAGTTCCCGACGAGGCGGCGGATCACGGCGCTCTCCACCGGGTCGTTCGGGTCGAAGTCGGGGACACCCTCGGGAAGCGGGGGGCCCGGGAACTCCTGGTCGGCCGCTTCGTCGGGGCGTCCGGCGGTCGGGGAATCGCCGTTCATCACATTCCTCACAGGGGGCGGTGCCTGTCGGCACGGCTGGTGGTCGGGGCGCCGCCTTCCGGCGGCGGTGGTGGTGCGCGGCGGGGCTCACGACTCCCGGAGCCAGTAGCGCGTGAGGTGGCGCCGTGCGTCGCCGTAGGAGGAGCGGGCGTGCAGCATCCGGTGGTTGTCCCAGACGAGGACCGAGTTCTCCGGGATGAGGACGGAGACCTTGTGCGCGCGGAAGAACGCCTCGGCTCGCACGGCCAGTTCGCGGCCGAGGGCGCCCAGCGGCAGCTCGTCGGCAGGTACGTCGGCGTCGACGGGCGGATCGTAGTGGCCCGCCGTCAGCAGGTTGTAGCTGAACCGGACGACGTCGCGGCCTTCGGGCGTGCGCTCCACCACCGGGCGGTGGACTCCGGCGGTGCCGGTTCCTCCGGTGTTGTGGCCCACCCAGTCGACGCCCTCGCCGTGCACGGCCAGGCGCTCCGCCTCACTGAGGGAGGCGGTGAGGGCGTAGGCGTCGGCCAGCTCCGTGTGTCCGCTGCCGCAGCGGGCCTGGACCCGGCAGTGCAGGGCGAGGTACCGGGGCGGCGGGTTCCAGCCGGGTGCCTCGGTGTGCACCAGGATGGTGTTGGTGCTCTTGGAATAGCGCCGGTCCTCGAAGCCGGGCGCGGCCTTCACCTGGTAGCGCAACTGCCCGTCGTACTGCGGCATCAGGGTGCCGAAGTCGCGCAGGGCGTCGGCGGCCTCCTCGTCGGTGGTGATGTTCTCGAGCAGGGTGTAGCCCTGGTCGAGAAGTTCCTGGGTACGCGGTGTGGTGGCGGTCGTCATGGTCTGCGCTGCTCCATGTCTCTTCCTGGGGTGGGGACGCATGGGACGGGTGCACCGGGAGGGACATGCTGCCCTTGAGAGGAGGCTTCCTGAGGGGAGCGCCCTTGAAGGGAGTTGGGGTCCGGCGCACCGTGAGGAGGCATTCCTCGAGGGATGCGGCCGTGAAGTGGCCGGTGCTCGGCGCGCCCGAGGTGCCGGAGGTGACCGGGGCGTCCGGGGCGTCCGGGGTCACGGGAGACCTACGCGGTCTCCGGGCCGGCGCCGCAGCCGGGGAGGAGGGCCCGGTGTCCGCGCGCGTGCCGGCGGCTCAGGGGTGCCGCGGCGGGTCGGCCGACGCCCGGCCCTGAGTGGTGAAGTGGTGAAGCGGTGCCGGGGCCCGCCCGGTCCGCCGGGAGCCGTGGGCCCGAGCGGCGGTCGTACTCACGGGCCCCGGACCCGAGGAGGGGTGCCGGGGCTCAGTTGCCCCAGGTCACGTCGCTCGGGTCGATGGGACCGGTGCTGCGGTGGAGCGTGCTGCCGGTCGGCACGGTCACCGGGAGCGGACCGTCCGCCCGGATCTGAGAGAGGGACGGCGCGCCGTCCTGGGAGGCCGCCGGGGTGAAGAGGAGGGCGCCGAGCGCGATGAAGCCGGCGGCGACGGTCCTGAGAGTCGGTGTGGATCTCACAGAAAGGGGCCCTTCGTGAATTGCTTTCTGTTCTGGCGGTGGACAACCGACGTTCGCCCGGAAGCGCATTTCCTCTTCCCGCCTCGCCGGTGTACCTACTCTGTCGTCTCGCCGGTGGTGTCGGAAGGGGATACCGGTGGACGGAACATGTCGTGTCCTATCCCGTCCACCGGTGACGGGGAGGCCAGGACGTCCCAGTACTCCGGAACCAGCACCACGCCGCAGGAAGCCAGCCGGAAGGACGCCAGCCGGGAATGGGCGGCGAGCGTACGAATGCAGAGCGCTGCGGCCCGGAGTTCTGCGGCGGCCAAGCGGGGTGCGGTGAGGAAGAGACCGACGACCGGTCCGCCGGGGGCGTCCGGGTGCAGGCTGATGTGTTCCAGGCCGTCGTCGGGGTCGGCGCAGCAGGTGAAGAGAGCTCCCGTCTCCTCGGGCAGCGGCATGTCCGCAGGCCCGTCGAGACGGACATGTACGAGGTACACGGTTCCCCCTTCGTCTCTCGCGCGTAATTGCGTGCTGTGCCGTGCGGTGCGGTGCTGTGTCGTGTTGTGCGGTGCGGTGCCGTGGCTTTGCGTGCCGGGCGCTTCGCGGCACCGGACGTCCGCGGGTGATCCGCCTGCGGAAGCGTCTGTCGGACGGATCGGCGCCAGGCCTGTGGCGGGACGCGGCCAGGGCTCAAGTGTCGTGCAGGGTCCGCTGGCTCGGTTGTACCGAGACCGCAGGGTGCACCACCGGGGTCCCCGTCCTGGTGCGCGCGTTGCTGAGGCCGGATATCGGCCAGGGTAGTTGAGGCCCTTCCGGCCACGGGCCCGCGGGCCGGACGTCCCCCCGAGGTCCGACTGCCCATTGATACACCTCCGACGCAGCCGCGGTGATTCTTTTCCGGACGCAACCGTCACCGGGGCGGACCCCGGTCGCCGGGGCCGTGGTCCCAACCGGGCGCGCCGAGAGGCAACCTGACGTCGCCCTGAGGCATCCCCTCAGGCAGGATCACCGTTGTCCCTCACCGAACACCGCACCGATCCTTCACCACCCGTCCACATACGCGATCATTGACCGGAGTTCCCACCCATGCTGGCTGCGCTTGGACTTGACACGGATACCGAACGCGTCTATCGCGCCATGCTGGCCCATCCCGACGACGGGATAGCCGCACTGTCCCAGCGCCTCAGCCTGCCCGAGGACACGCTGCGCCACTGCCTCGACCGGCTCAGCTCCCTGGCGCTCGTCCGGCCGTCCGGCCAGGCCGACACCGCGTTCCGGGTGATGGGGCCGGAACAGGCCATGAACCTGCTGCTCGCCCGCCAGCAGGCCGAGCTCGCCGCCCACCAGGAGCGCGTCGAGTCCGCTCGGGCCGCAGCCGCGCAACTGGTCGCCGAATGCTCCGCTCTGCGCGGGCCCGCCGCCGGGCTCCGCGCGGAGCAGCTGACCGGCGCGCAGGAGATACGCGCCCGGCTCGCCCGGCTCGCCGCCGGCGTCGAGCACGAGATCATGACCTTCGCTCCGGGCGGCGCGCACACGGAGAGCGACCTCGAGGCCAGTCGCGGGCCGAACGCGGAGCTGCTGGAACGCGGTGTCACCATGCGCACCATCTACCTCGACAGCGTCCGCAACCATCAGCCGACCCTGCGCCACGTCGACTGGCTCCACCAGCACGGCGGCCAGGTCCGTACGGCTCCCAGCCTGCCCATCAGGATGATCATCGCGGACCGGAACGAGGCCGTTCTGCCGCTGGACACCACCGATGCCCAGAGCGGCGCCGTGGTCCTCACCGGCCAGGGCATCACCACGGCCCTGTGCGAGCTGTTCGAGAACACCTGGCAGGCCGCCAGCCCGCTGGGTCCCGCGGTCGAACGCGACACCAACGGGCTGACCCGCCAGCACCACGAGGCTCTTCGGCTGCTCGCCCAGGGGCTCACCGACCAGGCCATCGCCAAGCGGCTCGGAGTGTCCTCCCGTACGGCCCGGCGATTCGCGGCCGAACTGATGGACGCCCTGGGGGCGCGCAGCCGGTTCGCGGCGGGCGTCCATGCGGTCCAGAACGGCTGGCTCCCCCCGAACCGCACCTGACCTGACCTGACCCGGCCCGGCCCGGCCCGGGGCCGCGACCCGCCTCCCTTCGCTTTCCGGGCGCAGAGGGGCGCGGGGGCCGTTCCTGTTCCCGATGTGATCCATGGGGTCCTCCGGGCGTGCGCGAATTCTGTGGAACGCCTCCCGTGCCATCCGCGCGATCCCCAGGGTGTGATCCCCTTGGGGTGAATTCCCGCTGCGCGATTCCCGCCCGCGCGATTCCCGCGTTCGGACAATTCCCGCGCACGGCGGAGCGGTCGTGGTGCGGCTTCTCGTTGGTTAAAGATTCATCAACTCCAGCCGATTCTGTCCCATTTGGTCCGATATATCGCTGGCCCGTGAATGCCATGGCCGCTACCGTCCACATCGAAACGGTTGCCCCGGGATCACTGCCCGTCCCATCGTGTTCTGCGTGTACGGCGCCACGAATTCCGTGAAGAACGGAATTCCGCGGCGTATCGATGTCGCCATCGCGCCTCGATTCCTTTACACGACTTCGGAATCCGAAGAATCCAGAACGCTCGGCAGAGGCGGTTGGCCCGAATGACGAAGGACATCACCACAGCGGCGCCCGTCCAGCCTTCGCCCCTGGCGCTCCGCATTTTCCTCGGCGGACAGAGCGTGTCCCTGATGGGCGACGGCCTCGCGATCCTCGCGATCCCGCTGGTCGTCCTCCAGGTCAGCGGGTCCCCGTACGCCGCGGTGCTGGCCGCCATCCCGCGGACCGTCGGATATCTGCTGGTCGGCCTGCCCGCCGGGGCCCTGGTGGACCGGCTGAACCCCCGCAACGTCATGCTGGCCATGGACGCCGTACGGTTCGGGGTCTTCCTCAGCCTCGCCCTGCTCGCGGCCACCTCGCAGCTGCGCGTCCCGGTGATCCTCGCTCTGGCCTTCGTGGCGGCGGGGGCCGGGGTCTTCTTCGAGACCGCGCTCACGGTGGCGGTGCGGGACCTGGTCGCGGAGGAACGGCTCGTACGCACGAACTCGCTGCTGGAAGCGGCGAATCAGGGCGCACAGATCGTGGGGCCCGGACTGGTCGGTGTGCTGTCGGCGCTCTGGGGCCTCCAAGTGGCCCTGGTGGTCAATGCTTGTACGTTCGCCGTGTCCTTCGCCACCGTCCTGCACGCCCTGCGCGGCAGGAAGCGTACGAACCGGGCCCCCTCCCCGCCGTTGAAGGAAGCGCTGCGCGGGGTGGGTGGGGACCTGGCCGAGGGGTTCCGCTGCCTGCGGTCCCTGCGCGTCGTCCTCCTGGTCACCTGCCTCCAGGCGAGCGCCAACCTGTTCCTCGCCGTCGGCTACCTGCTGGTGTTCTACCTGCGCGACACCCTCCACCTCGGCACCTCCGCGGCGAGTGCCGTCGTCGCCGCGGGCGGTGCGGGCGGGGTGCTCGGGGCGGCGGTGGCGGTCCGGCTCGGCGCCAGGATGCGGCACGAAACGCTGATCGCGCTCAGCGCGGCCGGTCTGGGCGTGGCGCTGGCCTCGCTCGGGGTGGCGACGTCACTGGTTCCGCTGCTGTTGCTGAACCTGCTGCTGGGCTGTTCCACGGTGACCGCGGTGGTGCTGATCCGCTCCCTGCGTCAACGCCTCGTGCCCCGACCCCTGCTGGGCCGGGTGACCGCCACGGCGAAGGTGGCCGCGCTGGCGGCCAGCCCGGTCGGTGCGCTCGCCGGCGGCGCGCTGACGACGATGAACCACGGCGACCCCCGGCCGGTGTTCATGGCAGCCGGCGTACTCAGTGTCCTGACGACCGCTGCTGCCTGGACGTTCGGCCTGCGGGGCGGCACGCACCGTCCACCCGACCCGGCGCAGCGGCCGGGCACGGACCAGCGACCCGCCACCGCTGCCACACCTGACACCTCTGCCCCATCCGCCACGCCCGGTATGGAGAACTCCCGTTCACCCGCCGCGGAGAACTCCACCGCACATGCCATCGAGACCAGCGAAACCAGGGAGACGCCGTGACCAACGGCATCACACAGCACTACCTCGCCACCGTCGACCACCGCTCCACCGGCGAGGCGATCCGCAAGGCCGTCGACTCGCCTCTCCTCAGCACCGGTTACGGCGGAGCGTTCCTCAACCGGCCCCTCTTCCTCGAACACGCGCAGCAGGAAGGCCTGGGGCGCGACCTGTCGGCACTGTTCCGGCTGCTCACCACCCTTCCCGACCGGGTGGCGGACGGTGACCTCGGCCGCTACTGCGAACTCGTGGGGATGACCCGCTCGCAGACCGACGCCGTACGCCGGACGGCAGGCGCCGACCCCGTACCGCTGGGACGGGCCGACCTCTACCACGACGGCGACGGGTTCCGGCTCCTGGAGTTCAACCTCAGCAGCGCTCTCGGCGGCTTCGAGAACGCCGAGATCAACCGGGCGCTGCTCGACGTCCCCGCGGTGGCCGACTTCACGCAGCGCGAGCGCCTGCGGTACGCCGACACGCTGGGCGAGATCGTCCGCGTCATGCTCGATTCCGCCCGCGCGCCCTGGTGGGGCGACCGGCCGTTCGTCGCGATCGTCGACACGCCCGGCAGCTTTGCGGGTCTTGAACGCAGGCTCGGCTTCATGGCCCGGCTGCTGGCGGACCACGGCGTCGACGCGGTGGCCTGCCACACGGGTCAGCTGAAGGAGGAGGGCGGACGGCTGTTCGCCGACGGTCGCCCCGTCGACATCGTCTACCGGTTCTTCATCATCGAGGACCTGCTGGAGGAGCAGGGTGAGATCGACCTCATCGACCCGATCCTGCGCTGCCACGAAGCCGGCGGCGTCACCGTGTTCGCCCCGCTCGACACCGAGATGTACGGCAACAAGCGGGCCCTCGCGCTCCTCGGCGAGGAGCAGGTCAGGGCGACCCTGTCCGGCGGGGACCGGGAACTGGTGGACCGCTTCGTCCCCTGGACGAGACGCCTGCGGCGCGGCCAGGTCGAGGTGGCGGGGGACCACGTCGATCTGGAGTCCTACTGCCTGGACAACCAGGCGTCCCTCGTGCTCAAGCCCAGTCTTCTGCACGGCGGCGCGGGTGTCGCCACCGGCTGGTCGATGAGCCCGGCGCAGTGGCGCGAAGCGCTCGACGACGCCTTCCGGAGCCCGTTTGTCGTACAGCGCAGGGTGGCACCCGCCCCCGAGCCCTTCCCGGACCGGGGGGAGACCGCGTCGCAGGTGCTGAACTGGGGCGTCTTCATGGCCGGTGACCACTACGCGGGGTCCGTGGTGCGCGGGGTGGGCGACCCGGACGTGAGCGTGGTCAGCATGGGGGCGGGTGCGAGGGTCGGCTGCTGCTTCCACCGCGAGGACGAGAGCGGTGCAGTGTGACGCCGCCCGCCGGGGCCACGGCTCCCGAGATCGCGGACATGGCCGGGGCTCTCGGTGAACTCACCCTGCGTCTGGTGGACATACCGTCCGAGAGCGGCGACGAGTCGGCGATCGCCGACTTCGTGGAAGAACGGCTGCGGAAGCTGGACCACCTGGAGGTCGTCCGGCTGGGCCACTGCGTCATCGCCCGCAGCGACCGCGGTCGCCCCGCACGGGTCCTGCTCGCCGGGCACCTGGACACCGTGCGCGCGGCGACGCCGCCCCAGCCCACGGCGCTCGACGGCGACGAGGTGACCGGCCGGGGCGCCGTCGACATGAAGGGCGGCCTCGCGGTGCTGCTCGCACTGGCCGAGCACGCCGTGGCCGAGGCCCGGTACGACTGCACTCTGGTCTTCTACGACCGGGAGGAGTCCGGCAGCCACCTCAGCGGCATGCACCACCTCGCCGCCGGCCACCCCGAACTGCTCCGGGCCGACGCGGCGGTCCTCCTGGAGCCGACCGGAGGCTGGGTGGAACCCGGTTGCCAGGGGAGCCTGCGCGTCCGTGCGTCCTTCCCCGGGCGCGCCGCACACACCGCCCGCCCCTGGCAGGGGACGAACGCGGTGGAGTGGGCCCTGCCCGCCCTGGCACGCTGCGCGGACCACCAGCCGCAGCCCGTGACGCTGGACGGCCTGACCTATCCGCAGGCGCTGCAGATCGTGGGCGTCGAGGCGGGCGGCGACAGCAATGTGGTGCCCGACCGGTGCGTGGTGCATGTCAACTCCCGGTACGCCCCGAACCGCAGCCGCGAGGAGGCCTTCGCGGAGGTGGAGAAGCTGCTCGGCCCGGAGGCCGAGGAACTCGTGATCACGCTGGACTCGCCCGCCGCCCATCCTTCCCTGGAGCATCCGGTGCTGCGTCGGCTGAGCACCCTGGCCGAGGGCAGGGTGCGGCCGAAACTCGGCTGGACCGACGCCGGCCGGCTCGCACAGCTCGGCGTCCCCGCGGCGAACTTCGGCCCCGGAGACCCCGAGCTGGCACACGGCCCCGACGAACGCGTCGGCCGCCGGGAACTCTTCGAGGTCTTCCACCTACTGAAGCAGGTGCTCAGCTCATGACGGCGCCCACACTCGCCCAGCTCGGCCGGCAGCCCGTCCAGCGCGCCTCCCGCGTCCTGGTGACCGATGTGACCCTGCGCGACGGCGGTTACCTGAACGGCCACACCTGGACGGACGAGCAGGCGCACGCGGTCGTCCGCGCCGTCGCCGCCTGCGGAGTCCCCCGCATCGAGGTCGGCTACACGGAAGGTTTCGTCCCGGACGTCCGGCGCACCGGGGAAGCACCGGGCAACCGAGGCGGCGGTTCCCCCTCGGCGGAACTGCTCGGCGCCCTCGTCGACGCTGCCTCGCCCGCCACCGTCCTGATGATGGTGAAACCCTTCGCCGGCGCCCCGGACTGGAACGCCCTGGCCGCCTGCGGCGTGGGAGGGGTGCGTTTCCCGCTCCCCGTGACCCGCGTCGACGAGGCAGCAGCGCTGCTGGCCGGGGCTCGGGAGGCAGGGCTGGAGGCGGTCGTCAACCTGATCCGGGTCAGCGCCCACCCCCTCGACCTGACGGTGGCAGCAGCCGTCCGCGCCACCGAGCTGGGGGCGCAGGCGCTGTACGTCGCCGACTCCAACGGCAGCCTCACCCCCGACGCCGTAGGGGAGTTGATGCGTGCGCTGCACTCGTCGGTGCCGGTTCCGCTCGGTTTCCACGCCCACGACAACCTGCGGCTGGCCTTCGCCAACACCCTGGCCGCGCTCGCGGCAGGCGCCGTACATGTGGACGCCTCCTTCGCCGGTCTCGGCAAGGGCGGCGGAAACCTCGTACTGGAACTGCTCCTCGGCGCCCTGCGGTCGGCCGGCCGCGACGACCTCATGCTCCGGCCGCTGGCCCCTCTCGCGCAGATCCTGGAGGCGGAGACGGCAGTGAAGCGCAGCCAGGAGCAGGGCGCGTGGGCGGCCGGCCTGCTCGACCTGGACATGGAGCGCGCGGTCCCCGTCTTCGACCTGCCGCTCGACGAGGTCCTCGCCTTCGTCGATTCCCCGGCGGCGCGCCGATAGCCCGGGCGCGTCCCTCACCCCAGTACCTTCCCGACCCCCGCCCCTTCCCCCGTATCGGAGTTGACATGACCGGTTTTGTGGACGATCTCGACCAGATGATCCGCGCGCGGCGCAAGATGACCAGCCCGCTGTACCGGACGATCCTGGCGGGCCGGGCGTCGCAGCCGCTCCTCGCCGGATTCGTACGCCACCGCTGGCCGATCAAGAACATGTGGACCCGCAACATCCTGGGCATCGCCTCCGGTGTCGAGGACCACCGGCTGCGCGCCTCCCTCGTGGAGAACGTGTACGAGGAGGAGACGGGCGCCCTCAGCCGCAGCAAGCGCCACCTGGAGACGTTCGCCGACTTCGGCGCCGCCGTGGGTGTGGATCGCGACTCGCTCACCACGGACGACCCCCGGCCGGAGACCAGGGCCGTGATCGACCACAACATCTCGGTGTGCAACTCCTCCGAAGCGCACTTCACGGCAGGCGTCGCCTCCGTGCTGCTGCTCATGGAGGGCCAGCCCCCCATCGTCGACGAGCAGGGCGGCAGCATGCTCGCGGTGATGCGCGACGTGTATCAACTCCCCTCCAGCGGACTGGAGTTCTTTGTGCATCATGCCTCCGCCGACGAGGGGGCCGACGGGGTGAGCGAGCTGGAGGACGAGCATGCCGAGGCGGCGCGCGAGCTGCTGCGCCGCTACTGCACGACCGAAGAACTGCGCGAAGCGGCGCGTGACGCACTGGCGCGGGCACTCGAACTGCGCCACCGGCACTTCGACATGATCCTCGCGACGTCGTACGACCCCGCCGAGCAGCCCTTCCGGTACGAGGCGGACGCCGCGCATGCCACCGTCTGACGCGCTGCCCGGAGCCCCGCAAGGCGCGCTGCCCGGCCCTGCGGATGTCTCACCGCTCGGCGCTCCGCAAAGCCCTCCGCAAAGCCCTCCGCAAGGCGCCCCGCCCTCGGACACGGTCTTCCACGCCGGGCGCCTGGTCCCCGCCCACGAGGCAACCCTGCGGGTGGACAGCATGGCCCTGCGCTACGGGCTGTCCGTCTTCGAGGGCGTCCGGGTCTACCGCCTGGCCGGCGGCGGGGTCCGCCCCTGGCTGCTGCCCCAGCACCTCGATCGGCTGCGCGCGTCCCTGTCCGCCATGCTGCTGCCCGACCCGGGGGTCGACGAGATCCCCGGCATCGTCGCGGAACTCACCGCCCGCAACGGCATCACGGACGACGCCTACTGCCGGATCAGCGTCAGCGCAGAAGGGCCGGGACTGATCGGTGACGAGGTCAAAGGGGTGCTGAGCGTCACCCTGCGTCCCATGGGCCGCAAACGCTGGCTCAACGGCGCCGACGGCATGCGGCTCGGTGTGAGCCGGTGGCAGCGGCCGTCCGCCGCCGTACTGCCGACGCACGCCAAAAGCATCGCCCAGTACGCCGGTTCACGCATCGCCCTGGCCGAGGCGAAGGCCGCAGGGTACGACGCGTGCCTGCTGACCACGCCCGAAGGCAGGGTGGCCGAGGCTCCGACCGCGACCCTGTGCGCGGTGCACGGCGGCGCGCTCAGCACGCCGCCGCTCACCGACGGCGTACTGCCCGGGGTGACACGGGCCTGGGTCCTCGCCGCGTGCCGCGACCTGGGGATCGAGGCGCAGCCGCGCAGCACGGACGTGGCGCGGCTGCGCGCGGCGGACGAGGTGTTCCTGTGCGGCACGGGCCTGGAGTTCGCCCCGGTGCGCGCGCTCGACTCGGTGACCGTGCCGGACTGGGAGCGCCGCCCGGTCATGTCCCGGCTGGCCGAGAAGTATTTCGCCGAGGTCCGGGGCGAGACCCGGGCCACCGAGGTGCGCTGGAGTTCCGTTGATTGACTGGATCCGGACGGGTACGGCGATGGCGGAGCTGGCGAGGGACCCGCAACAGGCCTTGGCCGTCACCGCCGAGGAGGTGGCGGCCGGGCCGCCGCTGCGCAACCGGCACTTCGCCCTGTCGCCGACCGCCCTCTTCCTCGAGGGGCCCCGCGCGCGAGCGCACGCATCGCGGGTCGAGTCCTATGTCGCCCTGCTGGACAAGGTGCTCGCCCTGTACCGGTCGGACGCGCGAGTGCGGGCGTTCTTCGGCCTCCCCACCGCTGCCGAGCGGCTGATACACGCGGGTGAGGAGTCTTTGGACCGGGTCACGGTCGCGCGGATCGACGGCTATCTGGACCTGGTGTCCGACCGGCTGCGCGTCCTGGAGAACAACGCGGACGCCCCGGCCGGAGCCGTCTTCACCCCCCGCATCAACACCGCGGTGGACGTCGTCCACCGCAGGCTGGGGCTGGACGGGGGCGCCGACGGCGCGTACCCCTTCCGCGACGACCGCGCCTTCGCCTCGCTGCTCCTGGAGGAGGCCCGGCGCCACGCCTCCTCCGTGGCGGCCCCCCGGATCGCGGTGCTGCAGCCCCGGGACGCCGTCGGTGCCGAATCCGCCGAGCTGGTCGCGCAGTTGTGCTCCCTGGGCGCCACCGCCTTCCTGGCCGACCCCCGGGACCTGGAGGTGAGCGGCCGACAGGTGGGCTTCGCCGGCCGCCAGGCCGACCTGTGCTGGAACAAGGTGAACACCGTGCTGTGGCAGCGGCTCGTGGAGTCGTCGCCCGCCCTGGTCGACCTCTGGTGCCGGGCGCTGGCCTCCGACGGGTTCCTGCACCTCAACTCCATGGCGTCCCGCTACGTGGCGGAGAACAAGGTGGCCCTCGCCCTGGTGCAGACCCCGGGCTTCACGGAGCACTTCGACACCGCCGAGCGCGCCCTGGTGGCGGAACTCCTCCCGTGGTCCCGCTCCCTGCGCGCCTGCACCGATCTGCCGGACGAGGCGGAGATCCGCGCCCGCGCCCCGGAGTTCGTCATCAAGGAGCCCTACGACATCAGGGGCGACGGGGTCCTGGTGGGCCGCTCGGCCCGCGCGGACGACTGGGCCGCGGCCGTCGCGCGGGGCGGGCGGGAAGGGTTCCTCCTCCAGGAGTACGTGCCCCCGGTCGGCGTTCCCGTCCTGTGCGAGGACGGCAGGACCGTACCCATGGCCGTGAGCCTGGACTCGTTCGTCTGGGCAGGTCGTTTTGTCGGATTCGGATCCAAGGCGTCGACCTCGGACCGGGTGAACGTGTTCCAGGGCGGACGGAAGTTGTCGGTACGAGTGTCAGGAGACCTGCCATGACCAGAGCCGCGGAAGCAAGGGCGGTCGCGGAGGCCACGGAAGCCGCAGCAGCCGAATCCGGCACGGCGGTACCGGCCGGCCTCACCGCCACCGACACCGCGGCGGTCAGCGACGCCCTGGACATGCTGGGGATCGACGGCTGCCTTCCGGGTCTGCGCCATCTGTCGGGCCGTGGTTTCGTGGCCGGGCCCGCCTTCACGCTTCGCTACGAGCCCGTGGACGAGGGCGAGCCGGGGCCCGCCGGCGACTTCCTCGACGACGTGCCCCCGGGGTCCGTCGTCGTCATCGCCAACGAGGGCCGGACCGGGGCCACGGTCTGGGGCGACGTCCTGAGCCGCGTCGCCCGGCACCGCGCGGTGGCGGGGACCGTCATCGACGGCGTGTGCCGGGACATCGGTGGCTCCCGCGCGGTGGGGTACCCGGTGTGGGCGCGGGGCGTGTTCATGCGCTCGGGGAAGAACCGCGTACGGCTGCGCGCGGTGGGTTCCACCGTCGAGGTCTGCGGCGTCGCAGTCGCGCACGGGGATCTGGTCTGCGCGGACGAGTCGGGTGTGGTCGTGGTGGACCGCCGACAGGCCGAGCGGGTCGCGGAGTTGGTGGCGGACATCAGGGAGCGCGAGGAGCGGATCGTCACCGCCGCGCTGGCGGGCCGTTCGCTGGCCGCCGCCCGAAGGGAGTTCGGGTACCACGGGCTGGCCCGGCCGGTGGAGAGCAAGCCCTGGCAGCCGTAAGAGGCAGCCCGGCAACCGTGACAAACAAGCCCCAACAGGAGAGAGTCCATGCTCATTCATGACCTCGTCGTGCACCCGCGCCGCGTACCGCTGCGCGTCCCGTACAGGTCGGTGGTGCGCGGCACCGTCCGCGAGGCCCGGGTCACCCTGGTCGAGCTCGTCTACGGGGACGGGCGCTCCGCGTGGGGCGAGGCCGTCTCCATGCCCGCGGTGACCGGTGAGACGCCGGAGAGCGCGGCCGCGCTCCTGCACGGCCCGCTGCGCGAGGCCGTCGTCGGTCGGCGGGTCGAGGACCTGGGGGAGAACTGCGCCCGGGTCGACCGCTGCACGGCGGGCAACGGCGGGGCGAAGGCCGGCGTGGAGATCGCCCTGCACGACGCCTTCGCCCAGATGCTCGAGATCCCCGTGTTCCGTCTGCTGGGCGGATCGCAGAAGGAGTTGGAGACCGGCATCACGGTGGGGCTCGGCACAGCCGACGAGATGGCAGAGCGGGCGCACGGACTGGTGGCGGACGGCTTCACCGCCCTGAAGCTGAAGGTCGGCCACGCCGTCGAACTCGACGTCCGGCGCGTCGAGGCGGTCCGGCAGGCGGTGGGCCCGGGCATCCGGCTGCGCCTGGACGCCAACCAGGGCTGGACCGCCAAGGAGGCCGTGCGGGCGGTCCGGCGCCTGGAGGACGGCGGCGCGGACATCGAACTGATCGAACAGCCGGTCGCGGCCCGGGACCTCGGCGCGCTCCGGTTCGTACGGGAGCGCGTCGCCACCCCGGTGGTCGCCGACGAGAGCGTGCTGAGCGCGCGGGACGCCTTGGAGGTCGTACGGCACGAGGCGGCCGACGTGCTGAGCGTGAAGCTGCAGGAGTGCGGCGGCATCCGCAACGTGCTCCGGATCATCTCCATCGCCGAGGCGGCCGGTCTGGGCTGCATGGTGGGCTGCTCCCTGGAGACGGAGATCTCCGTTACCGCCGCCGCGAGCGTGGTGTCGGCGCGCTCCGCGGTCACGTACGTCGACCTGGACGCGCCCCTGTGGCTGGGCGCCTCCCCGGTGCGTGGCGGGGCCACCTACCGGGGGCCGGCCCTGGACCTTCCGACAGGGCCCGGCCTGGGCGTGAGCGGGCTTCTGCCGCCCCCGCAGAACTGACTCCGCCCGCCCCGCCCCCCTCCTCCACCCAGCCCCTTCCCTCCCTCCAGACCAAGGAGAAACGTCATGGCGCGGCTTCTGATGCTCGGTGCGGGCATCGACATCTACCGCAAGTACATCCTGGAAACCCTGCATGCCCGCGGGGACGACGTGGCACTGATCGACACCGTGCCGCGGCCTTGGACCGAGCCCTTCGTCCGCGCGGGCGTCAAGGTGGATCTGCGGGACCGGGACGCGGTCGGCGAGGCGGCCCTGTCGCTGCACAGGGACGCGCCCTTCGACGGCGTACTGACCTACGACGAGGCGCAGGTGGAGCTGACGGCGTATGTCGCGGCACTGCTGGGGCTGCCCGGGCTGTCGCCCGGGGCGGCGGCGCGGTGCCGGGACAAGCGGGCGATGCGGGCCGCCTTCGAGGCCGCCGGTGTGCCGTCGGCCCGCAGCGTGCTCGTCGACGACGCGGAGGGCGCCGCGGCCGCCGCCGCAGGACTCGGCTACCCGGTGGTGGTCAAGCCCCGCAACCTGGGCGGCAGCATCGGGGTCGTCCGCGCCGACGACGAGCGCGAACTGCGCGCGGTGTTCAAGGTCGCGGCGGAGGCCGGTTTCGCGCGCATCGACCCGGAGCCGGGGGTGCTGGTCGAGCAGTACCTCGACGGACCGGAGTACAGCGTGGAGTCCGTCGTCAGGGACGGCCGGGTGCTCGTCTGCGGGATCACGGACAAGACGGTGGGGTTCGCGCCCTACTTCGAGGAGCTGGGGCACGTCTGCCGGGCCCCGGGGACAGGGCCCCACGACCAGCAGCTCATCGATACGGCGGTAGCCGCCCACCGCGCCCTCGGCATCACCGTCGGCGCCACCCACAGTGAGCTCAGGATGACCGCGGACGGACCTCGGATGATCGAGGTGGCGGCGCGGCTTGGCGGCGACCAGATCCCGTACGTCCACCGGCTGGCCTCGGGCGTCGACATGGTCGCCCTCACCGTGGAGGCGCTGACCGGCGGTGCCGGGACGGAGAGTGACCGGACGGAGAGTGCCCGGACGCAGAGTGCCCGGGCCGAGGCGGACGCGGACCTCTGGGCGGACACCGACCCCGGCCGGGTCCGCCCGGGAGTCGCCGGGATCCGGATGCTCTACCCGCAGCACGACGGTGTGGTCCGCGCGCTCGGGGCACCCGAACCCGCCGGCCACCTCTGGCACGAGATGGTCTGGCACGTGGAGGAAGGGCGGCACGTCCAGCTGCCCCCGCGCGGCTTCCTCAGCAGGCTGGGCCACGTCATCGCGCGGGCGGACGACGAACGGCAGCTGCGGGTGCGTCTCGATGCCGCCGTCGCGTCCCTGCGTATCGAAATCGAGGCAGCACCGGCACCGGGCGACCTTGCCTGAGGAGACCGATGCGCCGGAGCTGCCGCCACCATCGGTAGGGGCACGTTGCGCCGGTGGTTCACCTCCTGCGCCCGACACAGTGGGGCGCAGATCTCCGCTGTCACTCTGCGCAACTTCCCACATGGGGCCGGGCATCGTGGCGCGGAGGATCCACGAGCTGCCGGGGGAGCGGCAGTTCCGGGGCTCGAGCTCGAACTCCCCGGATTCCCCAGGCGGTCCAGAGGGGGCCGGCCCGGGGGAGAGTGCCCGCTGGTGTCCCGAGGATGTAAAGGATGCGGCGCCGTATAGCCTGGGAAAATGCTGACCGAAGTCACAGCGACCCGTTACGTCACGCCCCTGCGTGAGGGCGGCTCGCTCCCGGGAATCGTCGAGGCCGACGATCTCGGTACCTACGTCATGAAATTCACCGGAGCGGGCCAGGGCCGCAAGACCCTGGTCGCCGAGGTCATCTGCGGCCGGCTGGCCCAGCGGCTGGGGCTGAGGGTCCCGCGGCTGGTGCAGATGCAGCTCGACCCCGTGATCGGGCTCGGCGAGCCCGATCAGGAGGTCCAGGAGCTGCTCAAGGCCAGCGGCGGGCTCAACCTCGGCATGGACTACCTGCCCGGCTCGATCGGCTTCGACCCGCTCGCCTACCAGGTGGACCCGGTCGAGGCGGGTCGCGTGGTCTGGTTCGACGCCCTCATCAACAACGTCGACCGGTCCTGGCGCAACCCGAACATGCTCGTCTGGCACGGGGACGCCTGGCTCATCGACCACGGCGCCACCATGATCTGGCACCACAACTGGCCCACCGCCGCGGCCGCGGCCGCCAAGCCGTACAACGCCTCCGACCACGTACTGGCCCCCGTGGGCCCGGACATCGCCGCCGCGGCCGCCGCGCTCGCGCCGCTGGTGACCGAGGAACTCCTCACGGAGGTCGCCGCCGACGTCCCCGACGAATGGCTGGTCGACGAGCCGGGCTTCGACACCACCGACGCGCTGCGCCGCGCCTATGCGGAGGTGTTGCTGCCGCGCGCGGCCACGATCCACGAGAGGATCTCCATGGAGGCCGAGGTGAAGGCGCCCGCCGGACCGCCCGGCTGGCTCACCGACCACCTGCCCGAATGGCCCCACAAGACGCACCGGAAGAAGAGCGACAGCGAGTGACCAAGCGGGACGTGTTCGAGTACGCGCTGGTGCGCGTGGTGCCCCGGATGGAACGGGGCGAGTGCTTCAACGCCGGTGTGATCGTCTACTGCCGGGCGCACACGTACGTCGCCGCGCGCACCCACCTCGACGAGGCAAAGCTCCTCGCGCTGGACCCCGGGGCCGACGTGGCCGGGGTACGGGCCGCGCTGCGCGGGGTCGAGGGCGTGTGCAGCGGCGGAGCCGATGCGGGACAGGCGGCCGGTGACGATGCGGGACGGCGGTTCCGCTGGCTGATCGCCCCGCGCAGCACCGTGGTGCAGCCGGGCCCGGTGCACACCGGCCTGACGGCCGATCCGGCGGCGGAGGTGGAGCGGCTGCTGGACCTGCTGGTCCGCTGACGAGGGTCCGGGGGCTCCGCCCCCGGACTCCCGCACGTCCCACACCGGCCGGGCCGTTCCGCGTGGCGTTGACACCGGGTGCCAGGGCTCCTAGCGTCTCCTCAGCTGAAGCTACTAAGCGGTTGCTCACCTCTGGGCGGCCGTCTCTCTAGGGCGAGGAGATCCAGCATGTCCACCACCGAGCAGCGCGTCGCGATCGTGACCGGAGGGGCCCGGGGCATCGGCGCGGCCACCGCCGTACGCCTGGCCGCCGAGGGCCGCGCCGTCGCCGTACTCGACCTCGACGAGGCGGCCTGCAAGGACACCGTCGAGGCCATCACGGCGGCCGGCGGCAAGGCCCTGGCGGTCGGCTGCGACGTCTCCGACGGGGCGCAGGTGGAGGCTGCCGTCGCGCGCGTCGCGAGCGAGCTCGGCGCCCCGACCATCCTGGTCAACAATGCGGGTGTGCTGCGCGACAACCTGCTGTTCAAGATGAGCGAGACCGACTGGGACACGGTCATGAACGTGCACCTGCGCGGCGCCTTCCTGATGTCCAAGGCCTGTCAGAAGTACATGGTGGAGGCCAAGTTCGGCCGCATCGTGAACCTCTCCAGCAGCTCGGCGCTCGGCAACCGCGGCCAGGTCAACTACTCCGCCGCGAAGGCCGGTCTGCAGGGCTTCACCAAGACCCTCGCCATCGAGCTCGGCAAGTTCGGCGTCACCGCCAACGCCGTCGCCCCCGGGTTCATCGTCACCGAGATGACCGCCCAGACGGCCGCCCGCGTCGGCATGGGCTTCGAGGACTTCCAGGCGGCCGCCGCCACCCAGATCCCGGTCCAGCGCGTCGGCCGTCCGGACGACATCGCCAACGCCATCGCCTTCTTCACCGGCGAGGCCGCGGGCTTCGTCTCCGGCCAGGTCATGTACGTGGCCGGCGGCCCGCTCAGCTGACGAGTCCACGAGAGGCAGGGCGCAGACATGACGTACAGCGGTATCGACAGCGGCAGGGTCGCACTGATCACCGGAGCGAGCCGGGGCATCGGCTACGGCATCGCGGAGGCGCTGGTCGCCCGCGGTGACCGGCTCTGCATCACCGGGCGCAACGAGGAGGCCCTCAAGGAGGCCGTCGAGCGCCTCGGTGCGGACCGGGTGATCGGGGTCGCCGGCAAGGCGCACGACGAGGCCCACCAGGCCATCGCCGTCGAGCGCACGATGGAGGCCTTCGGCCGCGTCGACTTCCTGGTGAACAACGCGGGCACGAATCCGGTCTTCGGGCCGATCGCGGACCTGGACCTCGGGGTCGCGCGGAAGGTCTTCGAGACCAACGTGATCTCGGCGCTCGGCTTCGCCCAGCGGACCTGGCACGCGTGGCAGAAGGACAACGGCGGGGCGATCGTGAACATCGCCTCCATCGCCGGCGTCTCCGCCTCGCCCTTCATCGGCGCGTACGGGATGAGCAAGGCCGCCATGGTCAACCTCACCCTCCAGCTCGCGCACGAGATGGCGCCCGGGGTCCGGGTGAACGCGATTGCCCCCGCGGTGGTCAGGACGAAGTTCGCGCAGGCGCTCTACGAGGGCCGCGAGCAGGAGGCCGCGGCGGCCTATCCGCTCGGCCGGCTGGGGCTCCCGGAGGACATCGGCGGGGCGGCGGCCTTCCTCACATCTGCACAAGCGGAATGGATCACCGGGCAAACTCTCGTCGTCGATGGCGGGATGTTCCTCAATGCCGGGGTCCACTGACCGATAATCGGACGAATTTGCCTCCAAAAGGGAGGTGAATGCGTACCGAATATGCACGGAACCGGTCAAGTGCCTCACGAAACCAACCCATTGGATTCGTGGGGCACTGCGGTAGGGTCTGCCGCACCCCTGGCTGATCGAGGAGCGTGCACGTGTTCAACCGGACCAGATGCCTGCAGATCACTGCGGCCCTTGCGTCCATATCCCTGCTCGCCGGATGCGGCCTGCTGTCGGAGGACGACGGCGACGATAAGAAGAGGATCGTTGTCGGTACCACGAGCGCACCGAGCACCCTCGATCCCGCGGCTGCGTGGGACGGCTCCTGGGAGCTGTACCGGAACGTCTACCAGACCCTGCTGGCCTTCCCGACGGGTTCCAGCAAGCCCCAGCCGGACGCGGCCCAGAGCTGCGAATTCACCGACGCTGCGAGCCAGGCCTACCGGTGCACCCTGCGCAAGGGCCTGAAGTTCTCCAACGGCGAGCCGCTCGACGCCAAGGCGGTCAAGCACTCCCTCGACCGGATCAGGACCATCGGCTCCAAGGTCGGCCCGAAGGACCTCTTCGGCACCCTCGACAAGATCGAGACCCCGGACGCGGCGACGGTCGTCTTCCACCTGAACACCTCGGACGCCACCTTCCCCTACGTCCTCGGCTCGCCCGCGGCCTCCCTCGTCGCGCCCAAGGACTACCCGGCCGACAAGGTCCGCGAGGGCGACAAGATCACCGGGTCGGGCCCGTACGTGCTCGACTCGTACAAGGAGGGCGCCGAGGCGGTCCTCACCAAGAACCCGAACTACACCGGCTTCGCCGACCGGCGTAACAACGGGGTGACCATCCGCTACTTCGCGGACTCCCCGAAGATGGTCTCGGCGCTGAAGTCCAAGGAGGTCGACGCCACCTACCGAGGCCTGACGGCCGCGGAGATCACGGACCTCCAGACCCCCGCGGCCCAGGCCCAGGGCGTCCAGGTCGTCGAGAACGTCGGCGCCGAGATCCGCTACCTGGTCTTCAACCCCAAGGACCAGACGGTCGCCAAGCTCGCGGTCCGCCAGGCCATCGCCCAGATCGTCGACCGCGGCGCGCTCGTCTCCAAGGTCTACCAGGGCACCGCCGAGCCGCTGTACTCGATGGTCCCCAAGGGCGTCGTCGGCCACAAGACGCCCTTCTACGACAAGTACGGCGCCGCGGACGTCGCCAAGGCCCGCAAGATCCTCAAGGACGCCGGGATCACCACGCCCGTCGACCTGACCTTCTGGTACACCACCGACCGGTACGGTTCGTCCACCGCCGACGAGTTCACCGAGCTCAAGCGGCAGCTGGACGAGAGCAACCTCTTCCGGATCACCCTGCGCAGCCAGCCCTGGAAGACCTTCCAGACCGGCTACAAGAGCGGCGAGTACCCGATCTTCGGCCGTGGCTGGTTCCCCGACTTCCCGGACCCGGACAACTTCATCGCACCGTTCGTCGGCAAGGAGAACGCGGTCGGCACCGCGTACGAGGCCAACGAGATCCTGACCGAGCTGCTGCCCAAATCGCGCCGCGAGAGCGACCGCTCGGCCGGCGTCCAGCAGTTCGAGCGGGCGCAGCAGATCTTCGCCGACGACGTCCGGCTGCTGCCCCTGTGGCAGGGCAAGCTGCACGTCGCGGCACGTGAGGACATCGCGGGCTCCGAGCGTGCGCTGGACCCGCAGACCGTCATGCAGATGTGGGAGTTCTACCGCAAGACCAGCTGGTAGGACCGGCACCGGTGCGTCGGCCGCCCTGGGCGGCCGACGCATTGTCAGTGGGCCCCGGTAGGTTCTGGAGCAGTTGCACGAGCAGTTGCACCAACTTGTACCGGAGGTTGTCGCCGTGACCCAGATGCTGCCCGAGTCCTGGCTCCCCGTCCTCGGCGGAGAGCTGGACCAGCCCTACTTCAAAGAGCTCACCGAGTTCGTCGAGAAGGAACGGGCGAACGGGCCGGTCTACCCGCCCCGCGAGCAGGTGTTCGCGGCCCTGGAGGCCACTCCCTTCGACCGGGTGAAGGTGCTCGTCCTCGGCCAGGACCCGTACCACGGCGCCGGCCAGGGCCACGGCCTGTGCTTCTCCGTGCAGCCCGGGGTCAAGACCCCGCCCTCGCTGCGCAACATCTACAAGGAGATGAAGGAGGAGCTCGGTCTGCCGGTCCCGGACAACGGATACCTGATGCCGTGGGCCGAGCAGGGAGTCCTGCTGCTCAACGCGGTGCTCACGGTCCGGGAGGCCGAGCCCAATTCGCACAAGGGCAAGGGCTGGGAGAAGTTCACCGACGCCGTGATCCGCGCGGTGTCCGAGCGGCCCGACCCGGCCGTCTTCGTCCTGTGGGGCGCGTACGCCCAGAAGAAGCTCCCGCTGATCGACGAGGAGCGGCACGTGGTCGTCAAGGGCGCCCACCCCTCCCCGCTGTCGGCCAAGAAGTTCTTCGGGTCCCGGCCCTTCACGCAGATCGACGAGGCCATCGCCGCCCAGGGCCATGAGCCGATCGACTGGCGGATTCCCGACCTCGGCTGACCTCCCACCGCGCCTGGGCGCCATCGCCGGTACCTCCGGCTAGCTTCTTGATGATCAGACCGGAGCAGGTCTGGCAGAGCAAGCCGGAGGCCGTCGTGACGGAGCAGCAGGAGGCGTCGGAAGACGCCGTCATGACCAGGATCGGCCAGGCGGTCATCCTTCTGCACGCCGGGGACCGCGAGGAGGCCCGCAACCGGCTCGGCCAGATCTGGTCCGAGATCGGCGAGGAGGGGGACTCCCTCCACAGGTGCACCCTGGCCCACTACATGGCCGACGCCCAGGACGACCCGGCCGATGAGCTGGCCTGGGACCTGCGGGCCCTGACCGCCGCGGCCGACGTACCGGCCGACGGGCCGGGGACCGGGCCGCCGGGGGAGGGACGGCCCGGGGACGGACGGCCCGGGGACGGATGGTCCAGCGACGACAGGCCCGTGCAGCGGGAGCCGCATCCGGCGATGCGCGCGTTCTACCCGTCCCTGCACCTGAGCCTGGCCGCCGACTACGTGAAACTGCAGCGGCCCGAGGCGGCCCGGGTCCACCTGGCGCGGGCCCGCGCGGCCACCGGCGACCTGTCCGACGACGGGTACGGGAACGGCGTACGGGCGGCCATCGCACGGCTGGAGCGGCGCCTGGCCGCGGAACCGGGATCCGGAGCCGGACCCCGGCCGTTCCCCGAGCAGTCTCCGTAGACCGTCGTCCCCGGACCGCACCGGGCCCGCGCCGCCGCCGGGCGGTCAGTCCGCGTGCACGCCCGCGCAGATCCGGGCCTCCGGGCTGTCGGGGTGCCAGCGGCCGTGCCGGCGGCCCAGCGCGCACACGTCGGCCGGCCGCACCGGCAGCTTGCGCACCAGCTCACGCTCCACCTCGGCATCGGGACGGGCGCGCTGCGGACGGCCGTCCGGCCGCCCGGACGCGCGCTCAGCGGCCCGCCGCGGCTCCGGGATGTCCGGGACCGGCGGCGCCTCCTGCGCGAGCCCGCCCGCGCCGCCCGCTGTGGGGCGCTGTGCGGACCGCTGGGCGGGTGCGGGGGCCGACGGGGCCGCAGGCCGCTCCGGGGCGGTCTCCACCGCCTCCAGCGCCTCCAGGGCGGGCGCCCGTACGACCACGGGGGCGGCCCCCGGCCCACCGCGCGGCTCGTGGCGGGGTGGTACCCCGGCGGCGGGGGTCCCCGCCGGCCGCGCGGGTCCGGGGCTCACATTCACACAGCCGGAGACCGCCGAGACGGCGCAGACGACTCCGAGCAGCAGCGTTGTCGTGGTTCGGGTTGGATGCACTCGCGCAACTCTGCTGTGCGAGGACCCCGTTGCGAAAACCCGGAGCGGATATTCACCCCGCACGGGTGACGGCCACACCCGCCGGATCGTCCCCTCGGGACCGGTCCACGACCTGGTGCTGTGACCGGAAAGGTCCACCGGGTCGCGGCGCCCGGCACACCTTTCCGGCCACAGCACTAGGTCGTCTCTTTCGGATCTTGCTCCCCCAGCTACCGCTGGGAGGTGCCCCCAGGCCCGCGTCGCCCGGCACCGCACCTCGCCGCGTTGTCGGAGCACCGCAGTACGTCCAGTACAACGGCGCTCCTCCGCCTTGCGATGCACGGCACCGGACGACGCGGGCCGACCGACAAGATCCAAAAGAGACGACCTAGTCGCCGGTGGCACCGTCTATCTGCTCGCGCACCAGGTCGGCGTGACCGTTGTGACGCGCGTACTCCTCGATCATGTGGGTGTACACCCAGCGCAGGCTGAACACCTCGCCGCGGTGGTGGCTTCCCGCCTCGGACACCAGGTCCAGCGAACGGCCCGCGACGGCCTGGCGCGCCAGTTCGACCTCGGTCTGCCAGACCTGCTCGGCCTCGGCCCAGGTGGCCTTCTCGGTGAAGTGGAAATCGCCGTCCGGGTCGTCGCCCGTGCAGTACAGCTCGGGGAGGTCCTCGCCCAGGATGATCTCCCTGAACCAGTAGCGCTCCACCTCCGCCATGTGCCGTACGAGGCCGAGGAGGCTCAACTCGGAGGGCGCGAGCGGGGTGCGGCGCAGCTGTTCGTCCTGGAGCCCCTCGCACTTCCATACGAGGGTGGCGCGGTGGTAGTCGAGCCAGCCGTCCAGCATCTCCCGTTCGTCGGCGGTGGTGGCGGGTTCGTTGCGATGTGATCCAGAACTGGTGGTCATGGGCTCATCCTCGGCGAACGAGGCCCCCGCCACCAGGGATTAAGCTGCGGGAATCCCACAAGGAACGAACCTGGAGGCGCCCGGTGAAGGTCGGCTGCATCGGACTCGGCGACATCGCGCAGAAGGCGTACCTGCCCGTCCTCACCACCCGCCCGGGCATCGAGCTGCACCTGCAGACCCGTAACCCCGACACCCTGGAGCGGGTCGGCGCGACCCACCACGTCCCGGCCGCCCGCCGGCACACCGATCTCGACGCCCTGCTCGCCGAGGGGCTCGACGCGGCCTTCGTGCACGCCGCGACCGTGGCTCACCCCGAGATCGTCACACGGCTTCTGGAGGCCGGCGTGCCGACGTACGTGGACAAGCCGCTCGCCTACGGGATCGCGCAGTCGCGGCAGTTGGTGGAAAGGGCCGAGGAGCTCGGGGTCGGCCTCGCCGTCGGCTTCAACCGCCGCTTCGCGCCCGGCTACGCGCAGTGCGCCGACCACGCCCGCGAGCTGATCGTCATGCAGAAGAACCGGGTCGGGCTGCCCGAGGACCCGCGGACCCTGGTCCTGGACGACTTCATCCACGTCGTCGACACCCTGCGGTTCCTGCTTCCCGGCGAGGCCGACCACTTCGACGTCCGGGCGGTGGTGCGCGAGGGGCTGATGCACCAGGTGGTGCTCCAGCTGTCCGGTGCGGGCTTCACCGCCCTCGGCATCATGAACCGCCTGTCAGGCTCCACCGAGGAGATCCTGGAGGTCTCCGGCCGCGACACCAAGCGGCAGGTCGTCAACCTCGCCGAGGTCATCGACCACAAGGGCCAGCCGACCGTGCGGCGCCGCGGGGACTGGGTCCCGGTCGCCCGCCAGCGCGGCATCGAGCAGATCGTCGACCACTTCCTGGACGCCGTCGCGGCGGGCACCACGCTCAGCGCCCGCGACGCGCTGCTCACCCACGAGCTGTGCGAGAAGGTGGTGGGCTCGGCTCTGGAGCAGGCCTCCTGAGCGACCGGCCGCCCGCCACCGCGCAGTACACCGCGAGGGCGGCGAGGGAGGCGGCCACCGGCCAGTCACCGAAGCGGACATAGGGGGTCGTGCCCCGGGCGAGCGGGACCTCGTACACCGCCGCCGTGCTCGCGGAGGTGGGCAGGGCGGCGCCGATCCGCGCGCCGGACGGGCCGTTCACCACACTGATGCCCGTCAGGGTGGCGTGCACCATCGGCCGGCCGTTCTCGGCGGCCCGCAGCGCGGCGAGGGAGGCGTGCTGGGCCGGGGCCCAGCTCTCCTGGAACGAGGAGGTCGCCGACTGGGCGACGAGCAGGGAGGCCCCGTCGCGGGTCAGGCGCCGGCTCATGTCGGGGAAGGCCGACTCGAAGCAGACCAGTGGGCCGACGCGGACGCCGGCGGGCCCGTCCGCCCGCCCGGGCAGGTCCATGACCACCGGGGTGTCGCCGCGCACGCGGTCCTCGCCCGCCGCCCGGCCGACCGAGGTGGCCCAGCCGAACAGCGCACGGGCCGGCACGTACTCGCCGAAGGGGACGAGCCGCATCTTGTCGTACCGGTCGCCGGTGAGCCCCTGAGGTCCCACGAGCACCGCGCTCTTCTGGATCCCGGGGCGGTCCGCCCGCCGCGCGTCCACGTTCACCAGCAGCGGAGCCCCCACCTCCGCCGACAGCGCGGCCAGCCGCCGGGCCAGGTCCGGGCGGGCCGTCAGGTCCGCGCCGACGCTGCTCTCGCCCCACACCACCAGGTCGACCCGCTGCCCGGCCAGCGGCCGGGTCAGCCGCTCACCGAGATCGAACCGCCGCTCCGCACTGTCCGGGCCGTCCGGCACCGGTCCCGGCTGTACGACCGCCACGCGCAGCGTGCCCGTCTCCGCGGGCCGCGCCGCCCAGACCCACACCACCCCCGTCAGCACCACGCAGCCGGTCACCCCCGCCACCGCCGGGATCCGCGCTCCCGGCACCGCGATCAGCAGCACCAGCGCACAGTTCACCGCCACCACCAGCAGGCTGACCAGCCATACCCCGCCCACCGAGGCCAGCCGCAGCGCGGGCGTCACCTGCCACTGGCTCGCCCCCAGCAGGCCCCACGGCCCGCCCAGCCCCTGCCAGGACCGGACCAGCTCCGACAGCAGCCACCCCGCAGGCACGAGGACGAGCGCGCACCAGGCCCGGCCCGCGGCCGGGACCCCGCCGAGGAGCTCCCGCACCAGGAGTGCCCAGGGGATCCAGAGCAGCCCGAGCAGCGCGGCCACCGGGAGCAGGAACACGTGCAGGCTGGGCAGCAGCCAGTGGTGGACGGCCAGGATGAACCCGGCGCCGCCCAGCCAGCCCTCCAGGGCCGCCCGCCGTCCGGTGGGGGCAGACCGCAGCAGCAGCATCCAGGGCACGAGGGCGACGTAGGCGAACCACCAGAGGGCGGGGGCGGGGAAGGCGAGGGCGGGCAGTGCCCCGGCGGCGAGCGCGGCGGGCGCGCGCCATCGAGGGGACCACCACCCCTTGGGCATCGTGATCATGGCGCGCCTCCGCTTCCAGTGTGGCAGTGCAGGACGTCCGGGCCGAGCCGGGCGGGTCCGATCCGGTCACGGCCGGGGGCGGGCCCGTCCGGGACGAGAGCGGCCGGGCCCGTCCCGGGCCGGACCGGGCCCGCCCGGATCACACCGAGATGTGCCGCCACTTCTCGTGCACGGTGACGCGCGTGAGCCGCCAGCCGTCGCGGGTGCGCGCCAGTGCGAAGGTGTAGCGCCCGGCGGCGACGAAGTTGGGCGAGGTGAGCGCGGCGTCGGAGTCCGGACCCGCCAGCCGCATCGGATTGAGGAAGTCCGCCCCCACCTCGGCGCTGTCGCCGGGCGACCCGCCCAGGTCCTCGAGGCGGATCAGCCGGTTGACGATCAGGTGCTGGCGCACCGGGAAGAGCGTCATGGTCTGCGCCAGCCAGTCCGCGACCTCCGCGACCGACCCCTCGATCCCGCCCGCCGAGCTGTAGTCGGCCCTCCCGCCGGCGGTGAACAGGGCCCGGTAGGCGGCCCAGTCACCGTCGTCGACAGCCACCGCATAGCCCGAGACCACCTCGTCGATCGCCAGCCGGTCCATTACCGTCGCGAGATCCACACGCTGAGTCATCGGGTCAGTGTGGGGCTGCGCGGACGCGAGGCCAAGGGCCGTGCGCCCACCGGATCTTCCCGCGGCCGGTCAGTGACCGGAACGGGACTCCCGCTGCCGGACCACGACGAGGAACGCGTCACTGTCCATATCCATGACCACCTCGGCCGGCACGCCCTCGCGCATCCGCTGCGCCGCATACTCCTCGGCGGGCCAGCTTCCCCTCGGACTTCCGGCGGGAAACCGCTCCAGCACCACTCGACCCATGGGACACCCCCTGCTTCTTGCCTTCCGCTCTCTTCAGGGACAACGACGCGCAGGCCGCCCGGGAACGTTCCCGAGCGGCCTGCGGTTCACGCGAAGTGGTGGAATTGGGCTCCGCTACGAGCCGGACTCACCGGCGTGCGGGCTCAGCACGTCCGTGCCGATCAGCACGAACAGCAGGATGCCCAGGAGGATCCGGTAGATCACGAAGGGCATGAAGCTCTTGGTCGAGATGAACTTCATGAACCACGCGATCACGGCGTAGCCCACGAAGAAGGCGATGACCGTCGCGAAGATCGTCGGACCCCAGGAGATGTGGCCCGGGTTCTCCATCACGTCCTTGATCTCGAACGCTCCCGAGGCCAGTACGGCCGGGATCGCGAGGAGGAAGGAGTAGCGGGCCGCGGCCTCGCGGGTGAAGCCGAGCAGCAGACCGCCGGAGATCGTCGCGCCGGACCGGGAGACACCCGGGATCAGGGCCATCGCCTGGCAGAGACCGAAGATCAGGCCGTCCTTCACGCCCAGCTGCTGGAGCGTCTTGCGCTCGCGGATCGCCCGGTGCCGGCCGCCCTCCTCGTCGCGGGCGGCCAGCCGGTCGGCGATGCCGAGCACGATGCCCATGAGGATCAGGGTGGTGGCCGTCAGCCGCAGGTCGCGGGCCGGGCCCACGATCGCGTCCTTGAAGACCAGACCGAGCACGCCGATCGGAATCGAGCCGACGATCACCAGCCAGCCCATCTTGGCGTCCTGCTCGGAGCGCAGCTCCTTGGTGTACAGGGAGCGGAACCAGGTGGAGATGATCCGCGCGATGTCCTTGCGGAAGTAGATCAGCACGGCGGCCTCGGTGCCGATCTGGGTGATCGCGGTGAAGGCCGCTCCTGGGTCGTGCCAGCCGGCGAACGCCGCGGTCAGCCGCAGGTGGGCGCTGGAGGAGATCGGGAGGAACTCCGTAAGCCCCTGGACGAGACCGAGGATTAGGGATTCGAACCAGCTCATGTCGGGGTGCGCTCGTCCTTGTGATCGTCGGGCAGTTCGCGTCCGATGCTAGGGCCCGTGCGAAGCGCCCATGACCACAGGGGGGTGCTGAAGCGTCAGTTCGGGCACCTGATCCTGGGTTCGAGGGGGTGCCAGGCGGTGCCGCTTGCGCCACGCGACGACTCCGGCGCCCACCACGGAGACCACGATGAAGCCGAACGAGACGAGGAACGCGGGCGATCCGGGGGAGGAGGCACTGGCGCCCGCGATCACGTACGCGGTCGTGTTCGGGACGACGCCGATCGCCGTGGCGAGGAGGAAGGGGCCCCAGCCGCAGCGGGACACCGAGGCGCAGTAGTTGGCCACGACGAACGGCACTCCGGGGAAGAGCCGGACGGCGAGCATCGAGCGGAAACCGTGCCGGCTGAGCTGGCCGTCGGCCGCCTCGAGCCAGCGCCCGCGCAGCAACGGCCGCAAAGCCTCCTGGCCCATGATCCGGCCCAGCCCGAAGGCGATACCGGCGCCGAGCACCGTCCCGCCGACCGCCGCCACGAGGCCGAACTGGGTGCCGAAGACGGCTCCCGCAGCCAGATTGAGCAGGGGGCGCGGCACGAAGGCCGACACGCACACGCCGTACGCGGCTGCGAACAGCAGGACCGCGGTGCCCACCGGGAGCCCCGGGGGCCAGCCCTCCGAGAGGATGCGCTGAGGCTCGTACAGCAGCACGCACACGCCGGCCGCCACGAGCAGCACGACGAGCAGCGACAGCCGGGTCCACGGCGCCAGGAGGAGGGACATCCCGGGAGAGTAGCCGACGTATGCGGCGTCGCGCCGTAATCTGGGCCTCATGCTGTCGAACGGCGAGCGACCCCCGGAGGTTCCCCGCAGCGACCTCGCGGACACCCTGCTGGAGCGGCTGACGGGGACGTACGCGCCGGCGGCCGACCCCGAGCGGGCCCGGGCCATGGCCGCCTACATGAAGGACGTCGCACCCTTCCTCGGCATCCCCACCCCGCAGCGCCGGGAACTGTCGAGGACAGTGACCAAGGACACTCCGAAGCCCTCCGGGACGGACTGCGCGGCGCTCGCACTGCGCTGCTGGCTCCTCCCGGAGCGCGAGTACCACTACTTCGCGGTGGACTACCTGCGCCGGCACGTCGCGCGCTGCTCCTCCGGCCTCCTGCCGGTGGTCCGCCACCTCATCGTCACCGTCCCCTGGTGGGACACCGTCGACCTGCTGGCCGCGCACACGGCCGGACCGCTGGTCGCCGCCGACCCGGGGCTCGCGGCCGTGATGGACGAGTGGATCGAGGACGAGAACCTCTGGCTCGCCCGCACCGCCCTGCTCCACCAGCTCCGCTTCAAGTCCGCCACCGACACCGGGCGGCTCTTCGGCTACTGCCGACGGCAGGCCGGCCATCCGGACTTCTTCCTGCGCAAGGCGATCGGCTGGGCCCTGCGGGAGTATGCGAAGACGGACCCGGGCGCCGTGCGCGCCTTCGTCGAGGCCGAAGGCGACACGCTGTCCCCGCTGTCCGTGCGCGAGGCGCTCAAGCACCTCTGACCGCGCGGCGGTTCAGCGGTAATTCATTCGACGCGCCCCGGAGCGTCCGGCAGGATCAGGGGCATGAACCGGTACGCCTTCCTCGCAGCGCCGTCCGCAGTCGCGGACGCGCCGAAGGCTGCCGCAGTCGAAGGCGCATCCGTCTTCGCAGCGTTCTTCGCGCTCTTCTTCGCACCTGTCTCCGCCGCATTCGACGGCGCACGAAGCTGACCCTTCCCGGATCGTCCGGCGGACCCCGCAGGGGGAGGGTCGGCTCGCTTCCGGGGTCCCGTTCCAGCTTCAAGACACGGGAATGAATCATGGCCAAGACGGCCTTCGTGCGCACCAAGCCGCACCTCAACATCGGCACCATGGGTCACGTCGACCACGGCAAGACCACCCTCACCGCCGCCATCACCAAGGTCCTCGCCGCGAGCGGCGGCGCCTCCTTCGTCCCGTTCGACCGCATCGACCGGGCGCCCGAGGAGTCCCGGCGCGGCATCACCATCAACCTCACGCACGTCGAGTACGAGACCGACACCCGGCACTACGCCCACGTGGACATGCCAGGTCACGCCGACTACATCAAGAACATGGTCACGGGCGCCGCCCAACTCGACGGGGCGATCCTCGTCGTCTCCGCGCTCGACGGGGTCATGCCACAGACGGCCGAGCACGTGCTCCTCGCCCGGCAGGTCGGCGTCGACCACATCGTGGTGGCGCTCAACAAGGCCGACGCCGGGGACCCCGAGCTGACCGACCTGGTCGAGCTGGAGGTCCGCGAGCTGCTCACCGCGCACGGTTACGGCGGTGACGCCGCGCCGGTCGTACGGGTCTCCGGACTCGGCGCGCTGGAGGGCGACCCGCGGTGGACGCAGGCGATCCAGGCGCTGCTGGACGCGGTGGACACGTACGTGCCGACCCCGGTGCGCTACACGGACGCGCCGTTCCTGCTGCCGGTGGAGAACGTGCTGACCATCACCGGGCGCGGGACCGTCGTGACCGGCGCCGTCGAGCGGGGCACCGTCCGACTCGGGGACCGCGTGGCGGTCCTCGGCGGCGACGGCGAGCCCGTCGAGACGGTCGTCACCGGGCTGGAGACCTTCGGCAAGCCGATGGAGTCCGCCGAGGCCGGGGACAACGTCGCGCTGCTGCTGCGCGGAGTGCCGCGCGACGGCGTGCGCCGCGGGCACGTGGTGGCCGCGCCCGGCAGCGTGACGCCGCAGCGCCGGTTCACGGCGCAGGTGTACGTGCTCTCCGGGCGCGAGGGAGGGCGTACGACGCCGGTCGCCAGCGGCTACCGGCCGCAGTTCTACATCCGCACCGCCGACGTGGTGGGGGACGTGGACCTGGGCGGGGCCGCCGTGGCCCGGCCCGGGGAGACGGTCACGATGACCGTCGAGCTCGGCCGGGACGTCCCGCTGGAGTCGGGGCTCGGCTTCGCGATCCGTGAGGGCGGGCGGACCGTAGGCGCGGGGACGGTGACGGCCGTACTGGGGTGATCCGGGCCCGACCGGGTCTTCTGGGCCCGGTCCGGGGCCGGCCCCGGACCGACGAGGCTCTTGTGCGGGTCCGATACGGACCCCTCTGTGGTGACGGTGGCCCGGCTGCGCCAGACTGCCGTCACCACAGGCATGAGCGGAGGGGCGGGCGGAGATGGGCGGCGACACGGCACTGGTGCTCGGCGGCGGGGGACTGACCGGTATCGGCTGGGAGTGCGGAATCCTGTACGGGCTCGCCCGCGCGGGAGTGGACCTCACCACCGCGGACCTGGTCGTCGGCACCTCGGCCGGTTCGGTGGTCGGGGCCCAGCTGACCTCCGGACTGCTCACCGCGCAGGAACTGTACGAGCGCCAGCTCGGGGACCCGGCCGGCGAGGCCGTGGCGAAGCTGGGGGCCGGGCTCATAGCCCGCTACGCCGTCGCGATGGCGCGCTCGCGCTCCGCCACGGCCTACCGGCAGCGGGTCGGCGCCCTGGCGCTGGCCGCGGACACCGGCGCGGAGGCGGAGCGGCGCAAGGTCCTGGCCGCCCGGCTGGTCTCGCACGAGTGGCCGGAGCGGCGGCTCGTCGTCACGGCGGTGGACGCGCTCAGCGGTGAGCTCAAGGCGTTCGAGCGGGGCGGCGGCGGCGGGCTCGTCGACGCGGTCTCGGCGAGCTGCGCGGTGCCGGGGGTGTGGCCGCCGGTGACGGTCGGCGGCCGCCGCTTCATCGACGGCGGAATCCGCTCGGCCACCAATGCCGACCTGGCTGCCGGTTATGGACGTGTGGTGATCCTCGCCCCGATGTCGCTCGGCTCCGGGCTGGTACCCAGCCCGTCGGCGCAGGCCGCCCGGCTGCGGGAGGCGGGTGCGCGGGTGCTGCTGATCACCCCGTCGTCGGCCGCCCGCAAGGTGTTCGGGCGCAACGTGCTGGATCCGGCCCGGCGGGACCCGGCGGCTCGGGCGGGCCTGGCGCAGGCCGAGGAGCACGCCCGGGAGGCTGCTGCGCTCTGGTCGGCCGACGCGGCCTGAGGTGTCTGTGGTGCCTGCCCGAAGGGATGGGCCCGGGGCCGCCCGGAGGCCGCCCGAAGCCCGCGTGGCCCCTGCCGGACAATGGAGCGGTGAGCGACGAACAGATCCCGGTCGTCCGGGACGTGGGCCAGGGCACCGCCAAGCTGATGCCGGACGTGGACCGGGACCGGGCGTGGCTGCTGACCGTCGACGGGGCCCCGCAGTCGTATGTGGACCTCGACGATCCGCAGCACCTGGAATTCGAGTACGTACGCCGCCTCGCGCACGTCCTGGACTGCGTCGCCGGGCCGGGTCTCGCGCTGGACGTCCTGCACCTCGGCGGGGGCGCGCTCACCCTGCCGCGCTATGCCGCGGCGACCCGGCCAGGATCCCGCCAGAGCGTCGTCGAGTTCGACGCGGGCCTGGTCGAGCTGGTGGCCGAGCACCTGCCGCTGCCGGAGGAATCCGGGGTCACGGTGCACACGGCCGATGCCCGGGCCTGGCTGGAGGCGGCGCCCGCCGACAGCGTGGACGTGGTGGTGGCCGATGTGTTCGGCGGCTCGCGGGTGCCGGCGCAGCTGACGTCGGTGGAGTACGCGCGGGCGGCCGCGCGGGTGCTGCGGCCCGGCGGGCTGTACGCGGCGAACCTCGCCGACGGGGCGCCCTTCGACTTCCTGCGGGCGCAGGTGGCGAACTTCGCGGAGGCGTTCGGTGAGCTGGCGCTGATCGCCGAGCCGGCGGTGCTGCGGGGGAGGCGCTTCGGGAACGCCGTGCTGCTGGCCTCCGACGCCCCGCTGGAGGTGGGCGCGCTGGCCCGGCGGTGCGCGTCCGACGCGTTTCCCGCCAGGGTGGAGTACGGGGACGGGCTGAGCCGGTTCAGGAAGGGGGCGGTGCCCGTGGCCGATGCGGACGCGGCCCCCTCCCCGGCGCCGCCGGAGGGCGCGTTCAGCCTGGGCTGAGCCGCCGGCGCCGACCGCTGCGTCAGGGCCGGGCAGAGCGCAGGGACGGGCGATGCGTCAGGAACGGGTGCTGCGTCAGGGACCGGCCGGGTCGGCGGGGGACGGCGCCGGATCGGCCGGAGCCCGGGCCGGGCCGACCGGTGCGGGGTCCGCAGGCGTCGGGATCTGACCGGCTGGCGCGAGGGTCTTGCCGTGGGACCTGCGGGTCATGCGGCGGACGTCCGGGACCAGCAGCACGAGGGCGGTGGGCAGGACGACCAGGAGCGCGCAGCCCCACAGGGCCTGGGTGCGTCCGAAGGCCGATTCGGCCGGCCCGGCGAGGGCGGTGGCCAGCGGGAGCATCGACACCGAGCCGAACCAGTCGTAGGCCGTGACCCGGGAGAACTTCTCCTCCGGGATCTCCTGGTGCATGGCGGTCATCCAGTTCACGCCGAACACCTCTATCGCGGCGCCGCTGATGAACATCACCACGCACAGCCCCCACACGGGCAGCGGCACGGCCAGTCCCGCCGAGGGCAGCGCCAGCGGGAACACGCACAGGGTGCCGACCAGCAGCAGCCGGCGCGGTTTCCACGCGATCATCAGGACCGCCCCGGCGATGGTGCCGACCCCGAAGAGGGCCAGGGCCACGCCCCAGGGCGCGGGCCCGCCCAGTTGGTCCCGGGCGACCAGAGGTCCGTAGACCGCGTCGGCGGCGCCCACGACGGCGACCACGACGGAGAACTGGAGCACGATGCTCCACAGCCAGGGGCGGGTGCGGACCTCCACCCAGCCCTCGCGCAGATCGGACAGCAGGCCGCCGCCGGGGGCCCGGTCGGGGACGTGGCTGACGTCGAGGAAGGCGCGCAGGGCGCCGGCGACCGCGAAGGCCGCCGCGTCGGCCGCCAGGACCCAGCCCGGTCCCATCGCGGCGATCATCGCTCCGCCGAGGGCGGCGCCGCCGATGCCGGCGCCGTTCATCGCCATGCGGAAGAGGGCGAAGGCACGGTTGGCGTGTTCGCCGGAGACCGTGGACAGCAGCATGCCCTCGGCCGCGGGGTTGAAGAAGGCGGTGCCGGTGCCGCACAGGGCGGTCAGCAGCATCATCTGCCACAGCTGGGGATCGCCGGTGAGGACGAGGAGGGCGAAGGCGGCCTGCGAGAGGCAGTTGAGGGCGTTGGCCGCGACCATCACGCGGTGGCGGGGCACCCGGTCGGCGACCGCGCCGCCGATGAGCAGGAAGAGTACGAGCGGCAGCGTGCGGGCGGCCGCGACCAGACCGACGTCGCCGCCGGATCCGCCGGCCTCCATCACCGCGAAGGCGGCCGCGATGAGCGCCCCGTGGCTCCCCAGGTTCGTCACGATCGCCGCACCCGTGAGCAGGCTGTAGTTGCGTCCGGCCCAGGCGGGGCGGCGGCTTGCGGGTGTACGGGGTGCTGCGGTGCGGGGAGAGCTCACCCCCGGACTATCCCCGTCCCGGGCCGAGAATCCAAACGGATCTCCGACCCGGGACACGGGACGCGGGGATCACGGGGTGGTGAGCCGGACGGAGCTGAGGATCTTGTCGTAGACGTCGGCCTGGACCTCTTCCTTCACACCGGACGCGCTGATGAGCGCGAAGCTGGCGAAGTCACCGACGGTGTTCTTGAAGGCGAAGCCGATCGCCTTGCCGTCGGTGGAGCACTTGTGCTCCTTCTTCACGTTCGCAGCGGTCGCCACCACGGTGTGGCCCTTGAGGCCGGAGGCGGACGTGAACTCCTTGGGGTCGGTCACCTTGACCGTTCCCTTGGGCTCCTTCTGCGCGAACGCGGCCCAGGCCCAGGTGCCGGTGTTGTCGTGCGCCGCCTGACCGGTGTCCTTGGCGCCCTGGGCACCCTTGACGCCGGCGTCGGCGATCGAGAACTTCTCGACGCGGCCGTCCGCGTTCTTGTCGACCGTGCACCACTCTCCCTTGAAGGTGGCGGTCCCGCTCATGGTGATGACGGGGCTGCCGTCCTTCTTCACCTCGTCCTCGTAGAAGAGGGACACTCCGGATTCGTTGACGTTCCACTCGGGGGGCACGTCGTAGGCGACGCCGTACTTCGTGTTGACGACGACCTTCCAGCCCGGGATGACGGGCTGGGCGCTGCCGCCGGCCCGCGGGTTCGCGCTGCTGCCGGCCGGGGCGGGTGCGTCGGAGACCGGCGCCGAGGAGCTGGCCGCCGGCGGCTTGTCGTTGGCCTCGGTGTTCTTGTCGTCCCGGGTCAGGACGAACGCGCCGGTCCCGGCGGCCGCCACGACGACCGCGGCCGCGGCGACGATGGCCACGGTCTTCGTCGAGTACGGGCTCCCACCGCCGCCCTGGGGCTGCTGGGGCATCTGGGGCTGGCCCCACTGCTGGCCGGGAACGGCCTGCGGCGGCTGGTACCCCGGCTGCTGCGGGTATCCGTAGCCGGGCTGCTGCTGGTACGGGTTCGGCTGCCCCGGCTGCTGCTGGTACGGGTTCTGTTGCGCGTCCTGAGGGTTCTGTTCGCCCCCGGGCGGCTGCTGCTGTCCTGGCCACATGGCCGGTAACGATAGTGGCCGTGACCGTGAGGAGCCACGGCCACCCCCTGGCAAGCTCTGGCCAACGAGAACTACCCGCGGGTAACATCGCGTTTCATGAGCGCAGATCAGATGAACGTGGGCGAACTGCTCGCCGCGACGGTGCCGATGGCCCGGACCCTGAACCTCCAGTTCCTGGAGACCACCCCCGAGCGCGCGGTCGTCCGGCTCCCGGACCAGCCCGACTACCACAACCACGTCGGCGGCCCGCACGCCGGCGCCATGTTCACCCTCGCCGAGTCCGCGAGCGGCGCGATTGTCCTGGCCGCCTTCGGCGACCAGCTCTCGCGCGCCGTGCCGCTCGCCGTCAGGGCCGAGATCGGCTACAAGAAGCTCGCCAAGGGCGTCGTCACCGCCACCGCCACCCTCGGCCGCCCGGCCGCGGAGGTCGTCGCCGAACTCGATGCCGGCGGCCGCCCCGAGTTCCCGGTCACCATCGCCATCCAGCGCGAGGACGAGGCCGTGACGGGCGAGATGACTGTCATCTGGACCCTGCGCCCCAACGCGTAGCGACCGGCGAGCGCCGTACGGCAAGCAGCGCGTCCACTGGCCGGTACCCCCTGGAGTCCGTCGCACGACGACGGAGGGAGCGCCCGTAGCCGCGGTCGCCCGGCGCGACGCCGACGGCGCAGCGCCGCTGCCGGAGGGCTGAACCTGGGCGCCGCGGTGGCGCGCCCCGGCGGACCCGGCGGGCGTACGGAGCACAGTGGGCGCGGGAGCGGTCCGGCGCGGGCCGCTCCCGCCGACCCACGCCGCAGGGAGCGCCCATGAGCGACGCCGTGTCCAGACGTTCCGCGATGCGACTGCTCGCGGCGGCGGGCACGGCGGGCGCGGCCCTCGGAACCGGCGCCTGCGCACCCGGGGTACCGCCGGGCGCGGGCGCCCCGGAGGTGCCGCCGGCCGCTCCGGCCGTCCCCGCGCCCAAGGGCGCCGCCCGCATCGACGCCCTCCTCGAGCGGCTCACCCTCGACGAGAAGACCGCCCTGCTGCACGGCGCCCGGGACCCCGCCCCGCTCGGCCAGGCCGGATACGTGCCCGGCGTGCCGCGCCTGGGCATCCCGGCGCTGCGCCTCGCCGACGGACCCGCCGGGGTACGGGTCGCCAGACCCGCCACCGCACTGCCCGCGCCGGTCCTGCTCGCCTCCGCCTTCGACCCGGCGCTGGCCCGCGAGTACGGCCGGGTCATCGGCCGCGAGGGCCGGGCGCTCGGCCAGGACGTCCTGCTGTCGCCCATGGCCAACCTGATCCGCACCCCGTACGCCGGCCGGAACTTCGAGACCTTCGCCGAGGACCCCGGGCTCACCGCCGACCTGGTCGGCGAGATGATCCGCGGCATCCAGGACGAGGGCCTCATCGCCACCGTGAAGCACTTCGCCCTCAACAACCAGGAACACGGCCGCGACACCGTCGACGTGATCGCCGCCGAACAGACCCTGCACGAGACCGAGCTACGCGGCTTCGAGGCCGCCGTGGCGGCCGGCGCGGGCGCCGTCATGGGCGCCTACAACAAGGTCAACGGCGTCCACGCCTGCGAGAGCAAGCCACTGCTCGACGAACTGCTGCGCGGAAGCTGGGGGTTCGACGGCTGGGTGATGTCCGACTGGGACGCCACCCACAGCACCGTCGCCGCCATCGGCGCCGGCCTCGACATGGAGATGCCCGGCGGCACCCACTTCGGCGGGCCGCTGCGCCAGGCGGTGCGCGGCGGCTCCGTACCGGAGGAGGCCGTCGACCTCGCCGTCCACCGGATCCTGACCACCATGGACCGCTTCGGGCTGCTCGCGGCCCGGCCCGCCGCCCGGCCCCCGCGCGACGCCGCCGCCGGGGCGCGGACCGCCCGCAAGGTGGCCACAGCAGGGGCGGTGCTGCTGCGCAACGAACGCGGCACCCTGCCGCTGACGGGCGCCGCCGCCCGCTCGATCGCGGTGATCGGGCCGACCGGACAGGTGCCCTTCGTCAGCGGCGGCGGCAGCGCACACGTGATCCCCGACGGGGCCGCCGCCCCGCTCACCGCCATCCGGCAGCGGGCCGGGAAGGGCGCGGCCGTGCGCTACGCCCTCGGCGAGGACCTCTACGGACGCCCGCTCCCGGCGGGGCTGCTGACCCCGGCCGCCGACCTCGACGAGCGGGCCGTGGACCCCGGGCGCGTCTGGAGCCACCAGGGGGAGTTCCGCCTCGCGGCCGACGACGAGTGGACCCTGCTCGTCCACTACACCGGGAAGAGGCCCGTCGTCCGCCTCGACGGGGAGGAGCTGTTCCCCGTCCGCCAGGGCGTGGCCGAGTACTTCGCCGGAGGGCTGCTGGGCTCCGCGCCCGACGGGATGAGCGTCCGCCGCCGCGCCCTCGCCCTCAAGGCGGGCACCCACCGGCTCGCCGTGACCGCCGAGGGCGGGGACAAGGGCCAGCGCTTCCGGCTCCGGCACACCACCGGAGCGATCCGCGCCGCGGACCTCGCCGAGGCCGTGAGGACCGCGAAGTCGGCCCGCAGTGTGGTCCTGTTCGCCTACGAGGACGCCACCGAGGGCAGGGACCGGACCTCGCTGGCGCTGCCGGGAGGGCAGGAGCGGCTGATCGAGGCGGTGACCGCCGCCAACCCCCGTACGACCGTAGTGCTCAACACCTCCTCCAGTACGACCATGCCGTGGCTCCCGCGTACCGGAGCGGTCCTCCAGATGTACTACCCGGGACAGGAGGGCGCGGGAGCCACCGCCGACCTGCTCTTCGGGGACGTGGACCCGGGCGGGCGGCTCACCCAGACCTTCCCGGCCGACGAGCGGTCGACCCCGGTCGGCGGCGACCCGCTGCGCTACCCGGGGGTGGGCGGCAGGCAGGAGTACTCCGAGGGCGTCCACGTGGGCCACCGCTGGTACGACGCGCAGCGCGTGACCCCCCTGTTCCCCTTCGGGCACGGGCTCTCGTACACCACCTGGCAGTACGAGCAGCTCACCGTCCGGCCGGAGCGCGGAGGGCTGCGCGCGGAGTTCACCGTCCGCAACACCGGTCGGCGCAAGGGCACCGAAGTGGCCCAGGTGTACATCGGCCCGTCCACGGAACTGGAACTCGACCAGCCGGTTCGCGCACTGGCCGGCTACCGGCGGCTCGTCCTGGCACCGGGCCAGGCGCAGCGGGTCACCGTCGACATCGCGGCGCGGGCGCTGTCGTCATGGGACCCGGAGCAGCACCGCTGGGTGCTCGGCACCGGCCGCCGGACGGTGTTCGCCGGCCGTTCGTCGCGCGAACTGCCACTGAGGTCCAAGGCGGTCGTGACGAGCCGATAGGCTGCCCGTTCGGCGTGTCACAGGGGGCGCGCCGGCGACGACTCGGGAGGACGTACCGGTGCACATCCAGGAATGGCTGGAGACGATTCCGGCGGTCAGCATCTATCTCCTGGTGGGTCTGGTCATCGGGCTGGAGAGCCTCGGCATCCCGCTGCCGGGAGAGATCATCCTGGTCAGCTCGGCCCTGCTGGCCTCGCAGCACGGGGAGGTCGACCCCGTGATCCTGGGCCTGTGCGCCATCACCGGGGCGATCGTCGGTGACTCGATCGGCTATGCGATCGGCCGCCGGGGCGGCAAGCCGCTGCTGGAACGGCTGGGCCGGCGCTTCCCCAAGCACTTCGGACCGCAGCAGGTGGCGCTGGCGGAACGCTCCTTCGAGAAGTGGGGCATGTGGGCCGTCTTCTTCGGCCGGTTCGTGGCGCTGCTGCGGATCTTCGCAGGGCCCCTGGCGGGCGTGCTGCACATGCCGTACTGGCGCTTCCTCGTCGCGAACGTCCTCGGCGGCATCCTCTGGGCGGGCGGCACCACGGCCGTCATCTACTCGGTCGGGATCGTCGCCGAGCCGTGGCTCAAGCGGTTCTCCTGGCTGGCCCTGGGGCTCGCGGTGCTGTTCGGGCTCGCGGTGACGCTGGTGGTGCGCAGCCGGATGAAGAAGGCGGCCGCGGCCGTCGGGGCCGCCGAGGCGGAGATCCCGGCGCAGCAGTCCGCCCCGGCCACAGTCGGCGAGTGACGGCAGCGGAGCCGACCGAGCCGGACTGGTCCGACGAAGGCCGGTCGGACGAGTACCACCCCCTGGCGAACGGGCTGGGCCGCGCGGCGGAGAAGGGCGACTCGGCCCGGGTGCGGTCCCTGCTGGCCGGGGGAGCCGAGGTCGACGCCTGGGTCCCCGGAGGACGGCGGGCACTGGACCTGGCCGTCTGCGCCGGGCACGCGGAGGTCGTCCGGTTGCTGCTCGCGGCCGGCGCCGACCCCCGGATCGTCGCGGGCCCTTACGACGAGGCGACGCCGCTGGTCCTGGCCGCGATGAACGGCTACGCGGACGTCGCCCGGGCCCTCCTCGACGCCGGCGCCCCACCGGGCGGCCCCGCGGGCCGGATCCGCTCCGTGCCGCTGATCCTGGCGGCCACCGCCCCGGAGGGCGGGAGCCCGGAGCTCGTGGACCTGCTGCTGGACCGGGGCGCCGACATCGAGGAGATGAAGCGGGACTGCACCGCGCTCGACTGGGCCGCCCGCTCCGGCTGCCCGGCCACGGTGGAACGGCTCCTCGAGCGGGGCGCCGCCCTCACCGAGCGGACCTTCCGGGAAGGCGTTGCGGGACAGAGGGCCACCGGCAGCACGAGGCCGGGCCCGGGCACGCGCCACGACGAGTACCGGACCGTCAGAGCCCTGCTCGTGGCCGCATGGAATTCCCGTTAGGCGTCCGGGGTGACCGAGGCACGGTGCTGCTTGGCCAGCTCCACGTACATCAGGGCGTTGACCTTGATGCCCTCGCGCTCCTCGTCGGTCAGCTCGCGGCGGACCTTGGCGGGCACGCCCGCGACCAGCGAGCCGGGCGGGACGATCATTCCCTGCGGGACCAGTGCCTGCGCGGCCACCAGGGAACCGGCGCCGATGACCGCGCCGTTCAGCACGGTCGCCCCCATGCCGATCAGGCAGTCGTCCTCGACGGTGCAGCCGTGCACGACGGCGTTGTGGCCGATGGAGACGCGCTCGCCGATCGAGACCGGGAAACCGGGGTCCACGTGGACCGTGCAGTTGTCCTGCACGTTGCTGTCGGCGCCGAGCGTGATCGGGCCGCAGTCGGCGCGCAGCACCGCCGAGTACCAGATGCTCGCTCCGGCGGCGAGGGTGACCTCGCCGAGCACGACCGAGGTCGGGGCCGTGAAGGCCGTCGGGTCGATGTCGGGGTTCTTGCCGCCGACACCCGCCACGAGTGCCTGGGCCGCCTGGTGCGTCATGTTCTCTTCCTCTGCCGTCTGTCGTCCGGTTGCCGCGCTAACGGCACCGTAGGCCACGCGCACCGCCGGATCCGCGATGGGGTGAAGATCACAGGAGTGCGGCCGGGGCGTCCGGGGTCCGGCGCACTACCGTGGCCGGGTGCCGAAGAAACAGAACACGTTCTCATCTCTGACGGCCGCGCGCCGCCGGCTGGCGAGCCGCGTGGTCCACACCGGCTGGCGCTGGATGCAGCAGGCCGGTGCGGTGACCGCGCAGACCCCGGGGCGGCTGCGGTTCGGTGCGATCGGCGAGGGCACCCGGCTCGCCTTCCCGCAGGGCACGGTCTTCGGCGAGCGGTGGATCCGGATCGGCTCGCACTGCATCATCGGCGAGCAGGTCACCCTCACCGCCGGGATGATGCCGGACCTCGACCTGGGGGCCGAGCCGATGCTCGTGCTCGGCGACGGGGTGGTCATCGGCCGCAACAGCCATGTCATCGCCGACGCCCGGATCACCATCGAGTCGAACACCTTCTGCGGTCCCGGGGTCTACATCACGTCCACCAACCACAGTTACGACGACCCGCACGAGCCCGTCGGCCGGCAGTGGCCGCGCAGCGAGCCCGTGGAGATCGGCCCGGGGTGCTGGCTCGGCACCGGAGCGGTGATCCTGCCGGGCGCACGGCTCGGGCGCAACGTCGTGGTGGCCGCGGGGGCCGTCGTACGGGGCGACGTACCGGACCATGCCGTGGTGGCGGGGGCCCCGGCGCGCATCGTGCGGCGCTGGCAGCCCGAGACGGGCTGGCAGCCCCCGCTGCGCACGCCCGCGCCGGTGCCGATCCCGGACGGGATGACCCCGGAGCAACTGCGCGGACTGGCCGAGCTCACGGAGGCCGAGCTCGCGGAGGCCGAGCACGCGTAGGGGTGGGCCGGTGGGTCAGCCCGCGGCCAGGAGAACCGTTCCGGCGAGGGCGAGGCCCGCACCCGCCGCCTGGACCGTGCGCAGCCGTTCCTTGAGCACGGCGAAGGCGGCCAGCGCGGTGATCACCGGGTAGAGCGAGGACAGCACGGCGGCCATGGTGACCGGACCGTTCTGGGCGGCTATGGAGTACGTGCCGTTCGCCGCGACATCCGCGAGGCCGACGAAGGCCAGCGCGGGCAGCAGCCCCCACAGGACCCGCGGGCCGGTGCCCGCCGGGAGGGCTGGTATGCCGCGCCGGGTCTGCGCCCACAGGGCTGCGCCGCCGACGGTGACATTGGTGACCCGCTGTACGAACAGGGCGAGGAACAGCCCGGTGATGGTGCTGGACGCCTCTGATATCAGGGCCATCACCGCACCGAAACCGAAGGCCGCGACCAGGGTGAGGATGACGGCCTGCCGCTGGACGGGCGCGCCGCGCAGCTCGGGGCCGCCTGCGAGGACGATGCCGACGACCGCCACCGCGATCCCCGCGAACTGGCCGAGTCCGGGCCGCTCGCCCAGGATCAGCCCCGCGGTGACGGGCACGACCACGCCGAGGGAGCCGAGCGGCGAGACCACGCCCATCGGGCCGAGGGCCAGCGCTTTGTAGAAGCTCAGCATGGCGACCGGCCCGACCAGGCCCGCACCCACCGCGAACCACAGTTGCGGTCCGGCCTCCCGCCAGGCGCCGGTGCCGAGGACCACCGCGCCGAGCACGACCACGGCGACGATCTGCGAGACGACGACCACGGTGAGCGCCGGTATCCGGCGGGTCAGCAGCCCGCCGCCGAAGTCGGCGAGCCCCCACAGCACGGCTGTGGCCAGAGCGAAGAGGGCGGTCATGGGGGTCCTCGCAGTACAGTGCAGTGAACGCTGGAGTGCAGCATCGAATACAGAACACGTTAGTGCACTCTGTTGGACTGTGTCATCCAAAATATTGGACGGAATGGTGTCGGATCTCGAACAGCTCACCCAGGCGCTCGCCCGGAACCTCAAGCGGTGGCGCGGTGAGCGCGGCTTCACCCTGGACTCCCTGGCGGCCCGCGCGGGAGTGAGCCGAGGGATGATCATCCAGATCGAGCAGGCCCGTACGAACCCCAGCGTGGGCACCACGGTCAGGCTGGCCGACGCACTGGGGGTCAGCATCTCCGCGCTCCTCGACCACGACCGGGGCCCGCAGGTCCGGATCGTCCCGCCGGACCAGGTGGTCCGGATCTGGTCCAGCGAGGCGGGCAGTTCGACCACGATGCTGATCGGCACCGACGAGCGCGGGCCGATGGAGCTGTGGACCTGGCACCTGGTGCCGGGCGAGGGGACGGACTCCGTCCCGCACCCGTCCGGCACCATCGAGATGCTGCACGTCACGGCCGGGGAGCTGACCCTGGTGGTCGGGGACGAGGAGTTCCGCGTACCGGCCGGGGCCGCCGCCACCTTCGAGGCCAACCTCGCCCACGCCTACCGCAACGACGGCTCTGTACCGATGGAGATGACCCTCGCGGTGTCGGTGCCCCCGGTGTCGGCGCCGCTGTCCGCGCATGCGCACGGGGGCTCGTCGGCCGGTTAGAGCGCGGGGATCTCGATCGCCGGGCAGCGGTCCATCACCATGGCCAGTCCCGCCTCGCGGGTGCGGGCGAACGCGGCTTCGTCGATCACACCGAGCTGGAACCAGACGGCCTCGGCGCCGACCGCGGCCGCCTGGTCGGCCACCGGGCCGGCCAGCTCGCTGTTCACGAAGACGTCCACCACGTCGACCTTGAACGGGATGTCCGCCAGCGAGGCGTAGCCGGGCTCGCCGTGCACGGTCTCCGCCTTGGGGTGCACGGGGACCACGCGCTTGCCGAAACGCTGGAGCACGCGGGCCACCCCGTAGGCCGCGCGGTCCTGGTTGTTCGAGAGACCCACCACGGCCCAGGTGTCGCCGAGCTCGGTGAGGATCTTGCGGATGGTTGCCGGGTCGCCGTACACGTGTGCCGCCTCCTGGTGTTCTCGTCCCCGCCGGCCCTGTCGGCTGCTTCTCCACCGCGTAGGACCGGCGCTCAGCGGCATCAACCGAAAACCGGCGGGCGCGATTCCCGGGCGCCGGTGCCCGCTTCCGCTCCCGGGGCCGCCCCGTAGTCTGTCGATCCGTTCGACGGCACGAGGGGCACGAGGGGCACGAGGGGCACGACGTGGACACACTGGTGGAGGGGGCCGTCGCGCAGGCCCTGCGCACGGGTGACGACGAGGCGGTCCGCCTGTACGTGGCCGCCTGCGCCGAACGCGCGGTGCCCCTGTTCATCGGCATGCGGGCCGGAATGCCGGACCGCGAAGCCCACCTGGACCTCTGCGTGGAGTCCGTGCGCGGTCTCTGGTGCGCGGACCGGCCCCTGCCCGACGCCGCCGAGCGCGTGCGCGCGCTGGAGGGTTTTCCGGAACTGCGGCCGGGCGAGGAGGGCATCACCGATACCGCCGGGACGTTCGCCTTCTTCGGTGTCCTCGCCCTGCGGTACGCCCTGCTGGCCAACGCCACCGCAGAGGCCCGCCACGCGCTGTCCTGCGGTCACGCCGTGCTCACCGCGATGGGCCTGCTGGACCGGAACGTGGCTGCCGGCGGCGGCTTCCTGGCCCAGGAGGAATCCCTGCAGGCCCGTTCGCTGAGCGGTGACGCGGCGGGTCTGTGGGAAGCGAGCGTCGCGGCGGGGCGCGAGAGTTTCCGGGCCGTGCTGGGCCTACCCGGCTGACGGGTCCACGTTCCAGGCCGGTGGCAGGGACGCGTCGCAGAAGACGCAGACGAAGTCCCCCTCCCGGACGATGTTCAGCTCGCGGCAGGCCGGGCAGCGCCGGAAGACCACCTCGTGGGTGAAGCCGGCCGGATGCCCGATCCCCGCCGCGGCCAGGGCGCCCGCGACGGCCGGCCACGAGGCGACGTCCGGGCAGTACCCGGTCGACAGGTTGCTCACCGTGCGGACCACCCACCGCCCGGACTCCCGCCCGAAGCCCATCTCCCCGGCGCTCAGCACCGGGCCACCGCCCGCGCAGACCACGTGCTCGCTGCGCCGCGGTGCGAGCCGCAGCACCCCGGCGGCGTCCACGACGAACGTGAAGGGTTCGGACGGTTCGGCCCCGGGCCGGCCCGAGATCCAGTCCTCGAAGTCCGCCGCCGAGCGGATGCCGCGGCCCTCCGCCCCCGGCCGGACCAGCGCCCTCAGCTCGGCCGGGCCCACGTACCGGTAGCTCCTCCCCTGCAGGTCCATGACCGCCAACCTAGGGGGGAGTCCCGCCCCTCACCAGCGCTTAGGGTTGTGAGGTGAAGGCAGACCAGTACGTGACGGTGGCCCGCGAGGGCGTGCACGAGTCCGAGATCAACCGATCGCGCTTCCTGTGCTCGCTCGCGCCCGCCGCGACCGAGCAGGAGGCGCAGGACTTCGTCGCGCGCATCCGCAAGGAGCACCCGACCGCCACGCACAACTGCTTCGCCTACGTCGTCGGAGCCGACGCCTCGATCCAGAAGGCCAGCGACGACGGCGAGCCCGGAGGCACCGCCGGGGTACCCATGCTGCAGATGCTCATGCGCCGCGACGTCCGCTACGCGGTCGCCGTCGTCACCCGCTACTACGGCGGCGTGAAGCTCGGCGCCGGCGGCCTGATCAGGGCCTACGGCGGAGTCGTCGGCGAGGCCCTCGACGAGCTCGGCACCGTCACCCGCCGCCGATACCGGCTGGCCACCGTCACCGTCGACCACCAGCGGGCCGGCAAGACCCAGAACGATCTGCGCTCCACCGGCCGGACCGTGGTGGACCTGCGCTACGGCGCCGAGGTCGAGATCGAGGTGGCCCTCCCCGAGGCGGATCTACCGGCCTTCGAGGCCTGGCTCGCCGACACCACGGCGGGCAGCGCCGCTCTCACCCTCGGCGGAGAGACGTACGCGCCCTGAGCGCCCCCGGGGACGGGTTAGCGTAGAGGGGTTCAGCGAGCGGGAGACGACCAGGGGGAGACGGCATGCGCGACGGGGCCGGCGAGTGAAATTCCTGCACACCTCCGACTGGCACCTCGGCCGGGCCTTCCACCGGGTCAACATGCTCGGCGCCCAGGCGGTCTTCATCGACCACCTCATCGAGACCGTGCGCACGCACGAGGTCGACGCCGTCCTCGTCGCCGGTGACATCTACGACCGGGCCGTGCCCCCGCTGCCCGCCGTCGAGCTGTACGACCGGGCCCTGCACCGCCTCGCCGACCTCGGCGTGCCCACGGTGATGATCTCCGGCAATCACGACTCCGCGCGCCGCCTCGGCGTCGGCGCCGGGCTGATCGACCGGGCCGGGATCCACCTGCGCACCGATCCGGCCGGCTGCGCCGACCCCGTCGTACTGGCCGACGTACACGGCGACGTGGCGCTGTACGGCCTGCCGTACCTGGAGCCGGCCCTGGTCAAGGACCAGTTCGGTGCGGAGAAGGTGAGCCACGAGGCGGTACTCGGTGCCGCCATGGACCGGATCCGGGCCGACCTGGCCACCCGCGCGCCCGGCACCCGTTCGATCGTCCTCGCGCACGCCTTCGTCACGGGCGGACAGGCCAGCGACAGCGAGCGCGACATCACCGTCGGCGGGGTCGACGCCGTACCCGCCTCCGTCTTCGACGGCGTGGACTACGCCGCCCTCGGCCACCTCCACGGCAGCCAGACCATCGGCGAACGGGTCCGCTACTCCGGTTCCCCGCTCGCCTACTCCTTCTCCGAGGCCGCCCACCGCAAGAGCATGTGGCTGATCGAGCTGGGTGCGGACGGAGAGATCATCCGCTCCGAGCGCCTCGACACCCCCGTCCCGCGCACCCTCGCCCGGCTGCGCGGACGGCTGGAGGACCTGCTGGAGGATCCGGCCCACCAGGTGCACGAGGACGCCTGGGTCGAGGCCACCCTCACCGACCCCGTCCGCCCGGACGACCCCATGGCCCGGCTCGCCGCCCGCTTCCCGCACACCCTCACCCTCGCCTTCGACCCCGAGGGCCGCCGGGAGGAGACCGGCGCCTCCTACGCCCAGCGGCTCAAGGGCCGCAGCGACCAGGAGATCGCCGAGGACTTCGTCGCCCACGTGCGCGGCGGCGGCCACGCCGACGAGGCCGAACGGGCCGTCCTCCAGGGCGCCTTCGACGACGTGCGGGCCGACGACAGCCACCGGGAGACCCACCGATGAGGCTGCACCGGCTCGCCGTCACCGCCTTCGGTCCCTTCGCCGAACCCCAGGAGATCGACTTCGACGCCCTGTCCGGCGCAGGGATCTTCCTGCTCCACGGGCCCACCGGCGCCGGGAAGACCTCCGTACTCGACGCCGTCTGCTACGCCCTCTACGGTTCCGTCCCCGGCCCCCGCCAGGCCCCCGGCACCAGCCTTCGCAGCGACCACGCCGCCGACCGCACCCCGACCGAGGTCACCCTCGAACTCACCGCGGGCGGCCGCCGCCTGGAGATCACCCGGCGCCCCGAACAGGAGCGCTTGAAGAAGCGCGGCACCGGTACCACCAGGGACAAGGCCCAGAGCCGGCTGCGCGAGCACACCGGCGAGGGCTGGGAACCGCTCAGCCGCTCCCACCAGGAGATCGGCGAGGAGATCGAGCAGCTGCTCGGCATGAGCCGCGAGCAGTTCTGCCAGGTCGTGCTCCTGCCACAGGGGGAGTTCGCGCGGTTCCTGCGCGCCGACGAGGCCGCCCGCGGCCGCCTGCTCGGCCGGCTCTTCGACACCCGCCGCTTCGCCGCCGTCGAAGCCCTGCTCGGCGAACGCCGCCGGGCCGCCGAGGCGAAGGTCCGGGCCGGCGACGAGAAGGTGCTCCACACCGCCCAGCGGCTCGCCCAGGCCGCCGGGGACAGCGCCGACCTGCGGGCCTGGCCGATGCCCCGGCACCAGCCGGGCGACCCCGGGCTCGGCGAGGCCGTCCGCGCCTGGGCGGCCGTCGCCCGCTGCGCGGCCCGCGAGCGACTCGACGTCACCGAGTACGCGCTGGCCGCCGTCGAGAGCCGGCACGCCGCCGCCCGGCGGGCCGCCGAGGACGCCCGCGAGCTCGACCGGCTCCAGCGCCGGCACGCGGAGACCGTCCGCCGGGCCGCCCGGCTCGCCGAGGCCGCCCCCGAGCGGGACCGCGTGCGCGGCCTCCTCGACCGGGCCCGGCGGGGCGCCCTGGTCGCCCCCGCCCTGGAGCTCCGCGGCGCGGCCTCGGCCGCCCACCTCGCCGCCGCACACGCCGAGGCCTCCGCCCGTGCACAGCTCCCGCCCACGCTGAAGGAAGCGGGAACCGAGCAGCTGGCCGACGTCGAGCAGCGGCTGCGCGAAGCCCTGGGCGCACTGGCCGCCGCCCAGCGGACCGAGCAGCGCTGCGCCGAGATCGGCCGCGAGCGCGCCAACCTGGAACGGGAGTCCCGGGCCGCCGAGGAGCAGCACCGGGAGTCCGCCGAGTGGCTCGAGCGCTGGGAGGCGACCCGGACGGCGCTGCAGGAGCGGGCGGACTCCGCGCAGCAGGCCGCTACGCTGGCCGAGCAGCTCGCGGGCCGGCTGGAACCCGCCCGCATGCAGCTGAACTCCGCCCGCCGGCGCGACGAGCTCGACGCCGGCGCCGAGCGCGCCGCGGGCGAACTGCTCACCCTGCGCGAGGAGTCGGCCGCCGCCAGGGAACGCTGGCTGGAGCTCAAGGAAGCCCGGCTGCGCGGAATCGCCGCCGAGCTCGCCGAGGCACTGGTGGCGGGGGAGGCCTGCACCGTGTGCGGGTCCGCGGAGCACCCCGCTCCGGCCCGCCCGGCCCCCGGCCACGTGGACCGCGCGGCCGAGGACACCTCCCACGCCCTCTTCGAACGGGCCGAGCAGGCCCGGGCCGCCGTCGAGCGGCGGCTCGCCGCCGCGCAGGAGGCCCGCGCCGAGGCCGCGGCCGCCGCCGGGGACGCCACCACCGCCGAACTCCTGGCCCTGACCGCGGACCTGAGTGCCCGCCACGCCGCCGCCCACGCCGCGGCCGCCGGACTGCACGCGGCCCGCGAGCAGCTCGCCAGGGCCGAGTCGGAGCACGCCGCGCGCAGCGCCGACCGGCAGGGCGCCGAGACCCGGGCCGCCGCCCGGGCCTCCCGGCGCGAGGCCCTCGACCGCGAACAGGCCGGACTGGAGGCCGAACTCGCCCTCGTACGGGACGGCGCGCCCACCGTCGCGGCCCGCGCCCGCACCCTGGACGACCGGGTCCGGATGGTCTCCGGCGCGGCCGCCTCGCTGCGCCGGGCCGAGAGCACCGCCGCCCGGCTGAAGGAGGCCGACGACCAGCTCGCCGACGCCGCCTTCAAGGCCGGCTTCGACACCGTCGAGGCCGCCGCCGACGCGGTGCTCCCGGAGTACGAACGCACTGCGCTCCAACACCGGCTGGACGCCTGGCAGACGGAGGAGGCCCTGCTGGCGGACCGCCGCGACGAGACCGGCACCGCCGAGGCGGCAGCCCTGCCTCCGGCCGCGCCGGATGCGGCCGAGGCGTACGCGGCCTCGGCCGCGGCGAAGCTTCGTACAGCAGGGTCGGCGGCCGACGCGGCCCGGGTGCGCTGCACGGAGCTCGACCGGCTCTCCCGGCAGGCCGACCAGGAACTGCGCGCGCTCGGCCCGCTGCGGGAGGCCTACGACCGGGTCGCGCGGCTCGCCGGACTCACCGCGGGCACCTCCGCCGACAACGAGCGCAAGATGCGCCTGGAGGCCTACGTGCTGGCCGCCCGCCTGGAGCAGGTGGCCGCCGCCGCGACGGTACGGCTGCTGCGGATGTCCGGCGGCCGCTACACCCTCGTCCACTCCGACGCGCGGGCGAGCGGGCGGGGCCGCTCCGGCCTCGGGCTGCACGTGGTCGACGCCTGGACGGGCAGCGAGCGGGACACCGCCACCCTGTCGGGCGGCGAGACCTTCTTCGCCTCGCTCGCCCTGGCGCTCGGCCTCGCCGATGTGGTGACCGACGAGGCCGGCGGGATGCGCCTCGACACGCTCTTCATCGACGAGGGCTTCGGCAGCCTCGACGACCAGGCCCTGGACGAGGTGCTCGACGTCCTGGACTCGCTGCGCGAGCGGGACCGCAGTGTCGGCATCGTCAGCCACGTCGCCGACCTGCGCACCCGGGTCCAGGCCCAGCTGGAGATCGTCAAGCAGCGCGGCGGCTCCGTGGTGCGCCACCGGACGGCGGCGCTCACGGACTGAGCGGCCTGCGGGGCAGAGGCGAGGAGTAGACGACGCTCGTCGTCACCGGGCCGAGGCCCGAGATCCGGCCCGTGACCTCCTCCAGGTGGGCCATCGAGCGGGCGGCCACCTTGAGCACGAAGCAGTCGTCGCCGGTGACGTGGTGCGCCTCCAGGATCTCGGGGGCGGCCTCCAGGAAGTCGTGGAACGGCTTGTAGTTGCCGTGCGGGTAGCGCAGCCGGACGAGGGCGAGGATCGACTTGCCGAGCTTCTCCGGGTCCACCACCGCCGTGTAGCCGGTGATGATGCCGGTCTCCTCCAGCCGTCGGACCCGCTCGGTGACGGCGCTCGCGGACATGGACACGGAGCGGGCGAGCTCGGTGAAACTGGCGCGTCCGTCCCGCTGGAGGGCTTCGAGGATCCGCCAGTCGGTGGCGTCAGGGGAATAGTCGGTCATGTTCGAGAACTAGCAGGGGTTTCCCCGGCCGGACAAGCGAAAGGCCGGGGAAAGTCACTTCCTGTGATGATCGGCGGATCGTAGATTTCTTGCCATGACGACGACGCAGAACCCTTCATCCGCCGCTGCCCCCGCCGCTTCCGCCCCGGCTTCCGCGCCCGCCCTGGCTTCCGCGACCGCCCCGGTTTCCGCGACCGGCTCGGCTTCCGCCCCGGCCCCCGCGGCCAACCCCGTGCTCCGGGTGCCGCCGGCCTCCCCGGCCGCGGCCGCCGCCTACTTCGCCGCGAGCCTGGCCTTCCACGCGGACGTGTCGGACGTCGCCAGTGCGTTCAAGGCCCACCGCGAGCAGGGCGCTGAGCTCGGCTTCCAGCTCGTCGACTCCCGCTCCACCCCGTCCTGGGACCAGGCCCACGTGCCCGGCGCCGTCCACCTGCCCACCGCCCTCATCCCCGAGCAGGCCGAGCGGCTCCTGGACAGGAACATCCCCGTGGTGACGTACTGCTGGGGGCCGGGCTGCAACGGCGGCACGCGCTCCGCCCTCGCCCTGGCCGAACTCGGCTTCCAGGTCAAGGAGATGCTCGGCGGCATCGAGTACTGGATCCGCGAGGGCTTCGAGGTCGAGACCTGGGAGGGCAGCCGGCAGCGCGCCGGCGCCGACCCGCTGACCGCGCCGACCGACTCGGACGACTGCGGCTGCTGAGGTGCCCGGCGACGCGGACGGGCCGCCCTTCCCCGGGGGATGGGCGGCCCGTCCGTCGTTCGCGGCGGGGCGGCCGGCCGGAGCGGCAGCGCCCCCCGCGTGTCAGAGCTTGGACAGCTCGTCCACCAGGTCGTCCAGGCCCAGCGACCCCTGCGACAGCGCCGCCATGTGCCAGGCCTTCAGGTCGAAGGAATCTCCGTGCGCGGCGCGTGCGTTGTCCCGGCCCAGCAGCCAGGCGCGCTCGCCCAGCTTGTATCCGATCGCCTGCCCCGGCATCGACAGGTAGCGGGTCAGCTCGCTCTCCACGAACTCCGCAGGCCGGCCGCTGTGCAGGCCGAAGAACTCCTGCGCCAGGTCCACCGTCCAGGTCTCGCCCGGGTGGAACGGCGAGTCCGCCGGGATCCTCAGGCCCACGTGCATGCCGATGTCGACGATGACCCGCGCGGCGCGCATCATCTGGCAGTCCAGGTAACCCAGGCGCTGCTCGGCGTCCTTGAGGTAGCCCAGCTCGTCCATCAGCCGCTCCGCGTACAGCGCCCAGCCCTCGGCGTTGGCGCTGACCATGCCGACGGTCGCCTGGTAGCGGGAGAGCTGGTCCGCCACGTGCGTCCACTGCGCGAGCTGCAGGTGGTGGCCCGGCACGCCCTCGTGGTACCAGGTGGACACCAGGTCGTAGACGGGGAAGCGGGTGAGGCCCATGGTGGGCAGCCAGGTGCGGCCCGGGCGGGAGAAGTCCTCCGAGGGGGACGTGTAGTACGGGGCCGCCGGGCCGCCGGGCGGGGCGATCCGGGACTCCACCTTGCGCACGCGCTCGGCGAGCTCGAAGTGGGTGCCGTCGAGGTTCTCGATGACCTCGTCCATCAGGCCCTGGAGCCAGGCCTGGACCTCGTCCACGCCCTCGATGTGGGCTCCGTGCTCGTCCAGGTACTTGAGCACCTCCCAGGGCCCGGCGCCCGGGAGGATCTTGGCCGCCTCGGACTTCATCTCGGCGAGCAGCCGGTGGTACTCCGACCAGCCGTAGGCGTACGCCTCGTCCAGGTCCAGGTCCGTACCGTTGAAGAAGCGGGACCAGCGGGCGTACCGCTCGCGGCCCACGGTGTCCGGCCTGCCCTCGACGGCAGGGGCGTACACGGAGGTCATCCAGTCGCGCAGTCCGATGACGGCGGCGGTCGCGCCGGCGGCCGCGGCATCCAGCTCGGCGCGCAGCTCGGCGTGCAGGGACTGCGGAGCGGCGGAGACGAAGCCCTCGAAGAAGGGCGCCTCGGAGCCGTCCTGGCCGGCCCAGGTGGTGAGCTGGCCGATCATGGTGGTGGTGGCGCGGGGGCCGCCGAACAGGCCGCGCTCCAGGCCGAGGGCGAGGCTCTCGCGGTAGCCGTCGAAGGCGGCCGGTACGGCGCGCAGACGCTCGGCGATCGCCGCCCAGTCCTCGTCGGTGTCGGCGGGGGTCAGGGAGAAGACCTCACGGACGGAGTGCGCGGGGCTGTGGATGTTGCTGACCGCGCACAGGTCCTCGTCGGCCTCGAGGACGGCGAGCTCGGCGGTGAGGCGCTCGCGCAGCAGCCGGGCGCAGCGGCGCTCGGCGTCGCTGTCGGCGCCGGGCACGGACTCGGCGGCGTCGAGGCGCTCGAGGGTCTCGCGGTTGAGCTCGGCGACGGCCGCACGGCCCGCCGGGGAGAAGTCCGGGAGCTTGCCCGAACTCGCGGCGACACCGAGGTAGGTGCCCGTGATCGGGTCGAGGGCGATGAGGTCGTCGACGTACGCGTCGGCCACCTGGCGGGGCAGTTGGGGTGCGCTGCCGTTGTGGAGGATCTCTGACATGCGGCCATCTTCGTATGTGAGACGGGTTCCCGTCATCACCCATTGGCGGCGGGCTGCTGACGTGGGCCGGAGTGGGGGCGCCGGTGGGGGCGGCGAACAGCCAACAGGCCTATGCAGCAAGCGACTTCGCGGTACAGGGAGCCATTGGACGGTGGTGGGGCGCTCGCAGTTTGGCCGGATCCCGTCGGCTCCCGTCGGAGCCCGCCGGAGCCGGGTACCCGTGGAGGGTCCCGGTCCGGACGGATCGTTCAGCGCCGGCCCTGCGGAGCCGACTGCTCGTGGGGGAGCTCGCGGGGCAGCTCGTAGGCGAGCCTGGAGGCGACCGGGGTCGCGTCCAGCCGGGCCGTGATCACCAGGGTGCCCTCCTCGATCTGGTAGTCGAGGGGGAGGCCGAGGCCGCGCATCGCGGCGACCATGCCGGTGTTGGAGGACTGGGTGACGGCGTACACGCTGTCGCAGCCGGCTTCGACGGCCATCGCGAGGAGCCGGCGCAGCAGTTCGGAGCCGACGCCGCGGCGCTGCCAGTCGTCCTCGATGAGCAGCGCGATCTCGGTCTCGTCGCCGTCCCACAGGAGGTGGCCGAGGGCGACGAGCTTTCCGGAGGCGGTGGTCGCGGCGAGGGTGCGGCCGAAGCGGGGGCTCAGCAGGTGGCCGAGGTAGCGGTCGGCGTCGGAGACCGGGCCGTGGTAGCGCAGCGACAGGGTGCGGTCCGAGCAGCGGTCGTGCATGGCACGGGCCGCGGCCAGGTCGGAGCCGTCGGCACGGCGCACGGTGATCTCGTTGCCCTCGGGCAGGGTCAGTACGTCCTGGCTGCGCGGGACGCGGGGGCCGAGCCGCGCGTCGAGCTCGACGAGGGCGCGGGCCCGGGCGAACTCGGTCGGCGTGAAGGGGAGGTAGGGCCGCTCCACGGTGATGGCGCCGCCGGAGGGATCGCGCAGCCGCATGACCGTGGCCTCCAGGACGCCCTCGACGGGGGCGTCCGCACCGGCGTTGGGGCGGCCGGAGAGGGTGGTCGCCGGGATCGAGTGGATGGTGCAGCGGCCGAGCAGCTGGCGCAGTGCGAGCGGCAGCTCGGCGGCGTCCAGGGCGGTGCGGGTGGCCAGGCCCAGGACCCGCGTCGGGGTGTCGACCAGGTCGTGCGCGTCGGCGCGCTCGATCCAGGTGCTGTGGCCGCCGGCGCGCGAGACGGCCCGGGTGAGGTCGGCGGAGGGGAGCTCCTGCGGGGCGCGCAGCAGGAACTCGTCGACCGTGCCCCCCTCCGGGAGCGGGTGGGTCTGGAGGGTCAGGATGTCGACGCTGTTACGGGCGAAGGCGGTGCAGAGGGCTGCCAGGGAACCGGGCTCGTCCCGGACGGTCGTGCGCATGCGCCACAGCGCGGTGCTGCTTTCGGTCGTGGTGGTGCCGGTGGTGCCGGACGCGCCGGACGGTGTGGTGGCGGGCGGGAGCTGCTCCGGATCGGTGGGCGCCTTGCTCCGGGGCGGCGGTGCATGGCTGTGCCGCCGGGCCCACCAGGTGTGAAAAGCCGCCGTCACCAGGAGTGTGACGGCCGAGGCGACGAGCAGGATCGGGCCCCTCGGGCCGTGCACGACGAGATTGGCGATGGCGTCGGCGACCGCGACGGCGCAGAACAGTGCGGCGAGTTCGACGACGTCGCGGCGCCAGTGGTGGTGACGGTGGGGACGCTGGGCGGAGGTGAGGTCACGGTCAGTCATGCACACCACTGTGGCGCAGGGGTGTTGCGTGATCACGAACGATCTGTGACCGACTGGTTAAGTGTCCATCTGGCCGATTTCATCCAGTTTTCCGGAATGCTCGGAGTCGGGCCCTCGGTCCGTCGCGTCCTCGGTCCCTCGGTCCCTCGGGCCTTCAGGGCTTGGTGGCTTCCGAGATTCGGGGCCTACTGGCCCACGCGCCCGGGCTGGAGCGTCCGGGTGAAGAGTACGTCTCCTCCCTGGCGGCGCAACCGGACCGTCAGCTCCCCGCTGTCGCCGTCGATGTCGACCTCGCCGTAGTACGGGGGATTCTCGGACGGTGACATGTTGGCGAACGGAGCCGACTGTACGTACGCGGTCTCCGGGCCGAAGGTGGCGTCGAGCCGCCCGGCCGGGAAGCCGCCGGCGCCGATCGGGCCGGACACGAACTCCCAGAACGGCGCGAAGTCCGTGAAGGCGGCCCGCTCGGGCGCGTAGTGGTTCGCGGCGGTGTAGTGCACGTCCGCCGTGACCCAGACGGTGCCCGTGATGCGCTGGTGCTTGATGTGCCGCAGGAGTTCGGCGATCTGGAGCTCGCGGCCCAGAGGGGCGCCCGGGTCGCCCTGGGCGACCGCCTCGAAGTTCGCGGCCCCGTCGGGGACGACGATGCCCAGGGGCATGTCGGCGGCGATGACCTTCCAGGTGGCGCGGGAACGGGAGAGCTCGCGCTTGACCCAGCCCAGCTGCTCGGGGCCGAGGATGCCGACGGGGTCGTCGGTCTGCGTGCCGGGGGAGTTGGCGTTGCGGTAGGTGCGCATGTCGAGGACGAAGACGTCGAGCAGCGGGCCGTACCGCATCACCCGGTACATCCGGCCCTCGGCGCGGCCGCCGCGCAGGTCGGTGACGGGGAAGTACTCACCGAAGGCGCGGCGGGCGCGGGAGGCGAGGACGTCGGCCTCCTTGACGGTGTAGCGGGGGTCGTCGATCAGCTGGCCGGGGTACCAGTTGTTGCGCACCTCGTGGTCGTCCCACTGGGCGAGGACCGGGACCTGGGCGTTGAATCCGAGCAGATTGCGATCGAGCAGGTTGTAGCGGAAGTTCCCGCGGAACTCGGCGAGCGTCTCGGCGACCTTCGCCTTCTCCTCGGTGGTGACGTTGCGCCAGAGGCTGCCGTCGCGCAGCGGGGCGGTGGCCTTGATCGGCCCGTCGGCGTAGATGGTGTCCCCGCTGAAGAGGAAGAAGTCGGGGTTGCGCAGCCGCATCTCCTCGAAGACGCGGTAGCCGCCGAGATCGGGATTGATGCCCCAGCCCTGGCCCGCCAGGTCGCCGGACCACAGGAAGCGGACGTCGTGGCGGCGGGAGACGGGGGTGGTGCGGAAGGTGCCGTGGACCGGCGCGGAGCTGCGGCGGGGGTCGTCGGGGTCGGTCAGGACGACCCGGTAGTGGATCTGCCGGCCGGGCGGCAGGTCGCGCAGGACGGTGGTTCCGGTGAAATCGCTCGACGGGCCGAGCAGCGGGCCGTGGTGGCGGCGTACGGCGTAGCGGAACGCCTCGCTCGGGGAGGTCTCGACGTACATCCGTGCCAGGCGGTCGCTGCGGGTCCACACTGTGGCCGAGTGGGCGGTGATCTCGCCGGACTGGACGCCCCAGAGCGCGTTCGGCCGGCCGGAGCGGGCGAAGGCGGGGACGGTGAGCGCGGGAGAGGCGATCAGCGCGGAGGACAGCGCGAGGGAACCGCCGATGAGGGACCGTCGGGTGTGCGGGATCGATGCCATCGGGTACGTCTCCTGGGGCCGGCGAGGACGGGTCGGACCAGCGTGCCGTCGCACACCGGCCCGGCCGCGTCGCCCACGCGAACCGCGGATGAACAGCCGTCAGCCGCTCATTTCGTTCACCTGTTCAGTCGTCGGCCGGCCGGCCGGCCGGTCAGTCGGTTGGTCGGTCAGTCGGTTGGTCGGTTGGTCGGTCGGTCGGTCGGTCGGTAAGACGGCCGGTCGGTCAGGCGGCTGCGAGCCGCGTGCTGCGGGCCGTGTCCAGCACCACCCGGGAGACGAGCGCCGGATCGTCGTTCATCGGGACGTGGCCGCAGCCCGGGAGCCGGACGAGCCGGGCGCCGGGGAGGGTGTGCTTGGCCCGGATGCCCTGGCGGCGCAGCAGCAGCCGGTCGCGGGTGCCCCAGGCGATGGTGACCGGCAGGCCAGGTACGTCATCGGTGAACCGTACGGAACCGCCCGCGGCCAGCGTGTCCTCGAAGCCCGTGGCATCGCGCAGGGCGAGGGTCTCGGCGACCACGGCCTCGGCCGGACGGCGCGACGGGCGGGCGTAGATGGTGCCGGTGAGCGCGGCGCGGCCGGCGGCGGTGCGCGAGAGCCGCCGGACGGCGGGGACGGGCAGCGCCTTGGCGCCGGCCCGCATCGCGAGGAGCGCGGCGAAGGCGTAGCGGCGTTCGCCCTCGGTCCAGAACCCGGCGGGGGAGAGGGCGGTGATCGAACGGACGAGGTTGCTCCGGCCCATTTCGAGGGCGAGCAGACCGCCGAGCGAATTGCCCGCGACGTGCGGGCGTTCGACACCGAGGGCGGCGCAGAGCGCCCCGAGGGCCGGGGCGACGGTCCCCAGGGAGTAAGGAACACCCTTGGGCAGGGGCTCCGAGGCGCCGAAGCCGGGCAGGTCGACGGCGATCACGTCGTGCTCGGCGGCCAGGATGTCGATCACCGGGTGCCAGGCCTGGAGGTGGTGGCCGATGCCGTGCAGAAGAAGAAGGGATTCGCCGGCGCCCTTGCGTTCGTAGGCGACGGTGGTGGTGCGGGGGCCGAGCGGCGAATCGATCGTGAAGGAGACCGTGGCGGTCATGCTGCTCCTCGTCGGTTGGACGCGTGCGAGACAGGCTGTCAGTAGTGCCTACCGCCATGATTACCGTCCGGTAGCCCTTGACTACAAGCCTTCCGGGCCCACGAGAACATCCCGTGAACGGCTTGATACGTATGCCCGTTCTGCCCGGCAAAGGTACGAGCATTGGTCTTGACCAAGGGGGTGCGCCGTCCTATCGTCGCAGGGATAGTGCAGGAACCTTTAATAAACAAAGGCGCGGAACTGCCGCTGGAACACACGGCGAGTGCGGCGATGGCAGGAGGAGTCAGGGTGGGGACCACGCAGCTCGAAACGGCGCCGGAGCCGAAGTACTGGCACCTCAAGACCGTCCTCAGCGAGGCGCTCGACCAGGACTTCGCCGTCGGCGAGGTGCTGCCCAACGAGCGTGAGCTGGCCGCCCGTTTCGGCGTCGCCCGCGCGACCCTGCGTCAGGCGCTGGAGCAGCTGGAGCTCGAAGGCCGGCTGCAGCGCCGCCGCGGGGTGGGCACCACCGTCGCCCCGCCGCGCGTCGGCGTCGCCGTCGGCAGCGCCCAGCACAGCTGGCCCGGCGAGAGCGTCGACGGATGGGAGCCGGTCGACGCGGCCGAGACCCTGCCGACGCCCGCGGTACTGAAGCTCCTCGGCACCGGCGGCGCTTTCGCCGCCGACCAGCCGGTGCACACGGTGCGCCGGACCAGGGTCACCCACGGCCAGGCCGTCGCCGCCGAACTCCTCTACGTCCCGGCCGCCTCGGTGCCGGGACTGCCCGCCATCGAGGCCCCGGCCGGACCTGCCCGCGCCCGCGCCGTTCTGCGCGAACTGCAGCGCCTGGTCCTCGACGGTCAGGACCGCTCGGTGGAGCTCGGCTCCGCCCGCGCCGACGACGCCAAGGAACTGGACCGGCTGCCCGGAGCCCCGGTGCTCCTGGTCACCACGCGCTACTTCACCACCGCCGGCACCGCGGCGGTCTCGGTGGCCACCTACCGCGCGGACACCTGCCGCCTCACCTTCGGCGACTCGGGCAACGTCGAGATCACCCACGAGCCGCGCGTCGCCTCCTGACGTCGCGCGACGGCCCGGCCCCATACCGTGGGGCCGGGCCGTCGCGCGTCATACGCGTCAGGGGCGGGCGGTGACCGTCTTCTCCACCGCGAAGAGCTCCTCCTCGACGTGGTCCAGCGCGAGCCGGAGGGCGCCGGTCGCCACCGCGGCCTCGCCGAGCATGGACTGAGCGACCCGCGGCGGGCGCAGGCAGTAGCGCTCCAGCTCATGGCGCAGGGGTTCCAGGACCCCGTCCAGGCCGGCGGCCCAGCCGCCGACGACCACCAGCTCCGGATCCATCGCCAGGACCAGCGCCGCCACGTCGTGCACCAGGCGCTGCAGGAACCGCTCCACGGCGGCCACCGCCCGCTCGTCACCGCGCTTGGCCATGGCGAAGACCTCGGCGACGGCCGGCTCGTCCAGCGGATGCAGTGGCTCACCGGTGGTCGACAGCAACCGCTCGGGCGTGACCTCACGGCCCAGCAGGTGCAGGGCGCCGATCTCGCCGGCGGCGCCGCCGAAGCCCCGGTGCAGCCGGCCACCGATCAGTGAGCCGGCGCCGGGGCTGAGACCCGCCATCACGAACACCATGTCGCCGGTGTCCCGTGCCGCACCCTTCCAGTGCTCGGCGACCGCCGCCGCATTGGCGTCGTTCTCCACCTGGACCGGGCAGCGGAACGAGCGCCGCAGCCGTTCCCCGAGTGGCAGACCGGTCCAGCCGGGCAGCGCGGTGCCGAGGCGGACCGTACCGTCCGCCTCGACGATCCCGGGGCTGCCGACCCCGACCGCCCGCAGCGAGTCCCGCGGCACTCCGGCACGGCGCAGCAGGTCGGCAACGGCCGCCCGTACCCGCTCCAGCCGCTCGTCGGCGGACGCCGTTTCCGCGACGTCCTTGGTGCCGGCGCCGATGACGCGGCCGTCCAGCCCGGACAGCAGCACCGCGATCCGGTGCGAGCCGATCTCGATACCGAGCAGATGGCCCGCCTCGGTGCGGAAGCGGAACCGCCTGGCCGGGCGTCCCTGCCGTCGCGCGCCCTCCTCGGCATCCGCCTCGACGACGAGCCCGGTCCCGATCAGTCCCTCCACGACACCCTCGACGGTCGGCCGGGAGAGCCCCGTCAGCCGGGTGAGGTCGGTGAGGGTCGGCGAACCGGCCGACCGCAGTGCGCGCAGCACCACGGCGGAATTGATCCGTCGGAGCAGAGAAGGATCCCCGCCGGTCAGCTGCCCCAACGTGTGTCCTCCCAGCTAGCGAGCTTGTCAGCCGGATCGTACTGCCCACCCGCCATGTCGGCGAGAAGCAGCCCCCCCATCGGCCGGAAGCAACCCTTCCCTCAGGCGGGGGACACGAACCCCGACTCGTACGCGGTGATCACCGCCTGTGTCCGGTCCCGCGCCCCCAGCTTCCCCAGGATCGCGCTGACGTGGGACTTGACCGTCTCCGTGCCGATGATCAGCTCTGCGGCGATTTCCACGTTCGTGAGCCCCCGCGCCATCAGCCGCAGGACCGCCTCCTCCCGCTCGGTCAGGGCGGCCCGCTCCAGCACCGCCCGGGCCTGCCGGTTCCCGTACTCCGCCGCCAGCGCCCGCACGGCCGCCGGGAAGAGCAGCGTCTCGCCCTCCGCCACCAGCCGGACCGCGTGCACGATTTCCGAAGGCCGGGCCCGCTTCAGCAGGAAGCCGTCGGCTCCCGCCCGCAGCGCCTGGTAGACGTACTCGTCGTTCTCGAACGTGGTCACCACGAGGATCTTCGGCGGGGAATCCACCGTTCGCAGCACCGCACGGGTGGCCTCGATCCCGTCGAGGAGCGGCATCCGCACGTCCATCGCGACCACGTCCGGCCGCAATTGGCGGACGAGCGGGATCACGGAGGCGCCGTCGGCCGCCTCACCCACCACTTCGATGTCGGGCTGGGCGTCCAGGACGGCGCGCAGACCCGCGCGCACCAGGGGTTCGTCGTCGACGAGCAGTACGGTAACCGGCATCCGGTCAGCGTATTCGCTCCAGCGGCAGCCGGGCGCGCACCCTCCAACCCCCTTCGTACAGACCGGTTTCGGCCTTCCCGCCCAGCAGCGCGGCCCGCTCCCGGATCCCGCGCAGCCCGCTGCCGCTGCCCAGCATGACGCCGGGGCGTTCCGGCAGCGGGTTCGTCACCTCCAGGTCGAGGCGGCCGGCGGCCATCTCCACCCGCACGCGCACCGGCACAGGTCCGCAATGCCGCAGCACGTTGGTCAGCGCCTCCTGCAGGATCCGGTACCCCTCCCGGGTGACCGGACCCGGCAGATTCGCCAGCTCTCCCGTCAGTTGCGCGTCCACGGCGGAGCCGGAGGCCCGTGCGGACTCCAGGAGCCGGTCGGCCTCCACCAGCGTCGGCCACTGCGACGGCGGCTGCCCCGACTCCCGCAGCACCCCCAGCACCCGTTCCAGATCCTCCAGAGCGGCCCGGCCCGTCTCCTCGATCGCGCACAGTGCCCGCTCCGTGAAGGCGGCGTCACCCGCGGCGCGCGCCGCCCCCGCCTGCACCACGGCCACGGTGAGGGCATGCCCGATGGAGTCGTGCAGTTCCCGCGCGATGCGGGTGCGCTCCAGCAGCTGCTCGGTGCGTGCCTCCAGCGCGGTCAGTCGCTCGGCCGTGGACGGGCTGAGCAGGCGGGTGGCGGCCGCGGTGATCAACTCGCCGAGCAGTGACACGATGACGATGAGCAGGACCAGCGGTACGGGCACGAGCAGCGCGGCGGCCCAGCGCCCGGGCACGAACGGCAGGAAGTCGTTGCCCACAGGATGCCCGAGCGCGATCGCGACGAGTTCCACCGCGATCGTCGGCAGCCAGACGGTGGCGCCGACCGCACCGACCGCGACGACCATCCGCGTCTCCAGCCACAGCACGGTCCGCCAGCGGTCCCCCCAGCGGGCCGACGGAGCCAGGCTTATCGCGCTGTCGGCGGAGTCCCGGTCGTACGGCGTGAGCAGGAACTGCGCCTGGAGCCCCTCGGCCAGCCGCACCCAGGGCACCAGCCCGAAGGGCAGGACGAGCAGCATGGGCCCCCACGGCCACTCGGGGACGATGAACATCCATATGGCCAGCAGCAGCAGAGGCACGCACAGGTGCAACCAGCGTGAGTAGGTCACTGGTTGGAAGGGAGCCCGCAGCAGTCGGTACATGACTCCATGGTCTCAGCGGCCCGCTCACGGCCGTCTCCCCCACGTGGGGGAGACGGCACCCTCGCATGGGGGAGGGAGGGGGGTGGGGCCGGCGGCGAGTCTTGAGCCATGAACAGCATCGAGATCCGAGAACTCACCAAGCAGTACGGCACCCACCGTGCGGTGGACGGCCTCACCTTCGATGTCCTGCCCGGGCGGGTCACCGGATTCCTCGGCCCCAACGGCGCGGGGAAGTCCACCACGATGCGCCTGCTCCTGGGCCTGGACCGGCCCACGTCCGGAAGCGCCACCATCGGAGGCCGGCACTATCTGGACCTCCAGGACCCCCTGCACCGCGTCGGCGCCCTCCTGGACGCCCAGGCGGCCCACGGCGGGCGCACCGCCCTTGACCACCTCCGCTTGCTCGCCGCGGCCGGCCGGATCCCGCCGAGCCGGGTGGTTCAGGTCCTGGAGCAGGCCGGCATAGCCTCCGTCGCCAAGCGGCGGATCAAGTCCTTCTCACTCGGCATGCGTCAGCGCCTCGGTATCGCCGCCGCGCTGCTGGGCGACCCCGGAGTGCTCCTGCTGGACGAGCCCACCAACGGCCTCGACCCCGAGGGCATCATCTGGATCCGCGAGCTGATGCGCTCTCTCGCCGCCGAAGGACGAGCCGTCCTGGTGTCCAGCCACCTGATGTCGGAGACCTCGGCGCTGGCCGACCACTTGGTCGTCCTCGGCAACGGCAAGCTGCTGGCCGACACCTCGATGGAGGAGTTCATCGACGCGCGCAGCACCCCGAAGGTACGACTGCGGACCTCCGATCCGATCCGGCTGCGGGCCACCCTGGCCCGGGACGGCCTGGCGCTGGAGACCGAGGGCGACGGGCGATGGACCGTCGAGGGCGTACAGGCCGAGCAGCTCGGCGCTCTGGCCGCCCGCGAGGGGATCCCGCTGCTGGAACTCTCCGACGAGCGGGCCTCGCTGGAACAGGCCTACCTGGACCTCACCGCCGACCACGCGCAGTTCACCGCAACCCACTGACCGTCTTGTCCGCTCTCGCACCTTCAGGAGGCTCCGCCATGAGCGCCGCTCTGCTCACAACCCCCGTACTGCACTCGGAATGGATCAAGATCCGGTCTCTCCGGGGCACCTTCTGGTCGCTGATATCCATCCTCGTCGCCACCGTGGGCATCCAGACGCTGACGGCCGCGGCGCTGGGCCAGGCCGAGGAGGGCAGCATGGGGGACGATCCGCTCCTGGCCGCTTTCTACGGACTCAACTTCGGTCAGATAGCGGCCATTGCCTTCGGCGCGACCGCCTTCTCCGCCGAATTCCACGACGGAGCCCTGCGCACCAGTCTCACCGCTGTGCCCGACCGCACGCGGTTCTACCTGTCGAAGATCTCGATGCTGGGCGCACTCGCCCTGGGCGTCGGCCAGCTCGCCGGGCTGCTGACCTTCGTGGTGGGCCAGGCGTTCATGGGGCGAGGGGCACTCGAGCTGGGTGACCCCGGCACCCTGCGGGCCGTCGTCGGCTGCGGCCTCTACCTGACGCTCATGACGCTGTTCGCGGCCGGGCTGACGGCGGTGCTGCGCAGCGGGGTGGCCGTCCTGAGCATCCTCATACCCTTCGTCGTGATGGTGTCCTTCATCGTCGGCTCGGCGGCGAGCGGGGTGGGACAGTTCATGCCGGACCGGGCCGGGCAGGCGATGATGCGCAGTCAGCACTACGGCGACCTCGGCCCTTGGGCCGGGCTGGGTGTGCTCGCGCTCTGGGCGGCAGCGGCGGTGCTGGGCGGGTGGCTGGCGGTGCGGCGCCGGGACGCGTGACGTCGGGCCAGTTGTCAGTGGCCCTCGGGATACTGACGGCATGACCACGGCAGAGCACCTCGAGACGATCGACCGGCTCCGGGCGAAGGACTTCCCGCCCGAGCCGGTCCGGACCGGAGGAAACAGCAGCGGCCCGGCTTTCCACCTGGTCCAGCTCGCCCGGACGCGGGACTTCTGGGACGACGACGGTTCCGGCCGGATCGAGTCGGCGGACCAGATCGGTGCCGAGTACGGAGCGCTCGCCCAGGCAGCGACCGACCGGTGGGGGGAGGCGCAGGTCTTCGGTCTGGGAACGCTGATGGACCGCGGGCTCGCCGGCGAGGAGATACCGCAGCCGTGGGGCGAGATGGGCAACAGCACCGACCACGTGCACCTGTGGCGGGTCGGCGCCCACTGGCTGGTGGTCTACGTGGCGCAGTGGGACTGCGACGACCCGTACCGACTGATGGCGGGGGTCACGGTCGTCGACCCGCCCTGAGTCGTTGCCTCGCGGCGAGAACCTGGCACCCCCGACACCTCCAGCTCGTTCCGCTGCTCGAAGCCGTTCCGTCGGGATCGGCATCCGCCGCTGGGTCGTGGAGCGCGCATTCGCCCACCTGCACCGGTCCCGATGCCTTGAGGATCTAGTGGGAGACCCGCGACGGTATGCACGGCGCTTTCCTCGAGCTCGCCAGCTGCACCATCTACCGGCGGCGCCGGACGAACTCGTGCCTCAGCCGTCGCTGCTCAAGCTGAAGCCGCGGTCCTGAATCCGCATCAGGTAGCGACATCCCTGCGGTGCCCGGTCAGCCGCGAGGCGAGGTGATGAGCCCATTCCGTCAGGAGCTCTGAGCCTCGTCGGCTTCGGCGGTCGTGCGCAGGCGGGCGTATTCCTGGGCCATCGACTCGGCGGTCCAGTGGGCATTGAGACCGCTCGGGTTGGGGAGGGCTCAGATGCGGGTGGAGCCGATCGTCCGCTCCTGGGGTCCGATCTTCGCCTTCCGCTCGCCGAAGGCGGTGCGGTAGGCCGTGACGCCGACCACCGCGAGCCACTGGGGGCGCAGCAGTTCCACCTTGGCCGTCAGGATGCGGCCGCCCTCGCGGAACTCCTCGGCGCTCAGCTCGTCGGCGCGGGCCGTCGCCCTGGCCACGACGTTGGTGATGCCGAGGCGGTAGGTCAGCAGCTCTTCCTGCTCGGCGGGGGCCAGCCGGCGGGGGGTGAAACCCGAGAGGTGCACAGTTATCTGCACCATCTTTGCTCGTTGTTCTCGGTGACGGTCCCTGAGATCAACGAGGAGAGCGAAGTGGATCTACGATATGAGCTGATGGAGGGGCGGGCGGAGCTTCCCCGCGTCGGGGCGGTGATCCCGGCGCGGGGCATCCATCCTCCGTACATCGTCGTCAATGGGTACGACGACGAGATCGCGCCGGTCACCGCGTATCTGCGTGACCTGGCCCTGAACGACAGCAGCCCACTGACGGTCCGCAGCTACGGGTACGGGCTGCTGCGCTGGTTCCGGCTGCTGTGGCTGCTCGGCGTGGTCTGGGAGAAGGCGACCGAAGCGGAATGTGCAGTGCTGACCGGGTGGTTGCGGTCGGCGGCGAATCCCCAGCGGCAGCGCAAGTCGGCCGGAGCCGCTGCTCCGGGATCGGTGAACCTGCGCACTGGTAAGCCGGTCCTGCGAGCCGGGTACGCGCCACGGACGATCAACCACGCCCTGTCGGTCGTGAGCGGGTTCTACGAGTTCCATGCCCACCAGGGCAACGGCCCGGTCACCAATCCCGTCCCCGTCTCACCGCAGCGGCGTCGGGCCCTGGCTCACCGCAGCCCGCTGGAGCCCAGGCCGGTGCTCGGCCGGACCCGGCTACGGCAGAAGGTCGCCGACCGGCCGCCCAGGTCGATCCCTGATCAACTTTGGGACGAGTTGTTCGAGCGCATGGGCTGCGAGCGCGACCGTGCACTGCTGGAGTTCTACGTCTCCAGCGGGGCCCGTGCCGAGGAACTGCTCGGCGTCGGCATCGGCGACCTCGACTGGGCTGGTCAGAAGATCTACGTGATTTCCAAGGGCACTCGGGAGCGTCAGCCGGTCCCGGCTTCGCCGCAGGCGTTCGTGCGCCTGGCCCGCTACTTCGACGAGATCGGCACGCCGTCGCCGGACGAGCCGCTGTGGCGAACCCGCCGCGGCGCGGACCGGCCGATGACCTACTGGGCGATGCGCCGGGTCATCCAGCGTGCGAATGAGGTCCTGGGCACCAACTGGACGCTGCACGATCTGCGGCACACAGCCGCCAACCGCATGGCCAACGGTGGCAAGCTCACCCTGCCTGAGGTCCAGGCCGTCTTGCGACACGCCAACATCCAGACCACCAGCCGCTACCTGGCGGTTCGCGTCGAGGAGATCTTCGACAAGCTCACCGAGCACTACAACGCTCCGCGGGTCGAACGCAGCTACCCCACCGGCTACGACGCCGATGACATTGCGGCGGTGTTCGGTGCCTGAGACACAGCTCCGTACCACCGGCCTCAGCCGTCGCCACGGCCCGGTCGCCGAGGGTCTCCAGTTCCCCAGCCGATTCGTCGGTGGCCCCATCACGCCCGGCCCTGCCGTCGCGGCTACCCTGCCCCGGCCGCATGGAGAGTTCGCCACTGCCTCCGTCTCGCTCCTTTCGCAGGTGGCCGGCTCCTCCGTAATCTGGCCCGACACGCCCCGCGGAACCAGCCTGAACTGGAAGAACTCCACCCGCGTGCTGTTGGAGTACCTCCTCGACTTCTGCGGGGAGACGTGGCAGCAGCGATGGGACGCCAGCCCACTCGGCCAAGGAGAGATGGCCGCTGACGAAGTGGGAACGCGCCGGACCACGGGCATCGGCGTCATCGCCGGGATCCGGGCTCTCTACTGCCTGCGCGTCGTCCAGCCGACCCCGCTCGCCTTCCGGCGGAACCCGCTGCCCAACTACGGGGCGATGTTCATCGCCGCTCAGGAAGATCAGCTCCTGAACGAGTACGCCGAACAGGTGCGCACCCACCAGTTTCGCCAGGTGCACCGCCGCGACGCCATCAACGAGTTGTGCATGCTGTTGACCGTCCAGGGCGTCGCCCTCAGCGACGTCACCCCCGCCGCGTTGCTGCACTTCACACACGAGAATCGGAAGGCTCGCTGCATCTTGCAACCGGGCAGCCAGGCGTCCAACCGGCTGATCGGCCGTGGCGTCTGGAACGTCCTGCACGCAATGGGGCACTTCCCGCCGTCCACGCCCGAGTCGATGCGGGCCGCCCTGCTACGCGGGCAGCGCAGCATCGAGGAACTTGTCGACCAGTACGAGATCTCCAACCAATCCGTGCGCGGTCTGCTCATCGAATACTTCACCCGACGCAAGGCCGACACTGACTACTCCACCCTCAAGGACCTCGTCTGCAAGCTCACCCGCCACTTCTGGAAGAACATCGAGACGATCAACCCGGATCAGGCAGACCTGCGGATCTCGCCCGAGGACTACACGACCTGGCGCCAGATGATCACCGTTAAGGACGACGGCAAGCCCCGCGCCGGCCAGGACAGCATCGTCATTGCGCTGCGCAGCTTCTACTACGACCTGCACACCTGGGCCGCCCAGGAACCCGAACGCTGGGCCGCCTGGGTCGCCCCCTGTCCCGTCCCACCCGCCGAACTGCGTGGCCTGGGAGCGCGGCGCCGGCGCATCAACGAACGCTCTGCCGACCGCACCCGGCAGCGCCAGCCGCTGCTGCCGTTCCTGGTCAACCACGTCGAAACCCGCTACGACCGCGCCCGCCTGTTGTTGGGGCGGGCCGACAAGGTCGCCGAAGGCGAGGCGTTCATCCACGAGGGCATCGAGTATCGGCGCATCCGCACCGAGGCCGACCGTAAACTCCTCCGCCACGGCGACGAGGTTCCCACCCGTGTCCAAGAAGTCGCCAGCGGCCGGATCGTCCACATCGGCACTGATGAGGAAGCTGCCTTCTGGGAGTGGGCCACCGTCGAGACCCTGCGTCACTCAGGCGTTCGCATCGAAGAACTCTGCGAGCTGACCCATCTGAGCATTCGCCAATACCAGCGGGCGAACGGTGAGGTCATCGCGCTGCTGGTCATCGCTCCCTCGAAGACCGACCGCGAACGGGTCATCCCGATGTCGGCCGAGCTCTTCCACGTCATCGCCTCAGTCGTCCGACGCCATGCTCGCAGTGGCCGCACGATTCCGCTGGTCAGCCGGTTCGACTACCACGACAAGGTGTGGAGTGCTCCGATGCCGTTCCTGTTCCAGCGGCAGAACGGCACCACCCCGATGGTCTTCAGCAGCGCGACCTTCCAGGTCATGCTGGGCAGACTGTGTGAGCAGCTTGCTGAGACGCACCACGAGTTCCGCGGGCTGAAGTTCACCCCGCACGACTTCCGCAGGATCTTCGCGACGGAGCTCGTCAACAGCGGCCTGCCGATCCACATCGGCGCCGCCCTGCTGGGTCACCTCAACATCCAGACCACCCGTGGATACGTAGCCGTCTTCGACGAGGACGTCGTCCGGCACTATCAAGAACATCTGCAGCACCGCCGAGAGATCCGACCTGACGACGAGTACCGTGACGCGACGAACGATGAGTGGTCAGAGTTCGAAGAGCATTTTGACCGCCGCAGGGTCGAACTCGGCTCCTGTGGGAGGCCCTACGGCACTCCATGCCAGCACGAACATGCTTGCATTCGCTGTCCGGTGCTGCAAATCAACCCGAAGATGCTTACTCGCCTCGAAGAACTCGAAGAGGACCTCTTGGCCCGCCTAGGCCGGGCGAAGCACGAGAACTGGCTTGGTGAGGTCGAAGGAATCAATCTCACGCTTACCTTCCTCCGTTCAAAGCGCGATGAGACGCGAAAGCGAACGCGGCGCCCAGTCGTGGACCTAGGGATCCCCGTGCCGAGAAGGGTTGACGAAGGCCAGTGAGCTATGCGCGGTTGATGATCGTTCGAATCTCGTTTTGGAGGAACTTGACTTTCGGTGCTCACCCGTTGAGGGAAACCAGATAGTTGACGCTATCCGAGGTCTGTGAATTGCGTAGGTCGTGGACCTTGGATCCCTGCTTTCGCTCGCAATTGCAGGAGCGATCAACTGATGCCAGCAACACCCAGGTCTCCTGGCGGTAGTAGTGAAGGGTATGCCAGAAGGTCGAGAAGCTGGGTGAACGTCATAGTGATCTGCCAGGTTGTGAGCTGCTGGTCGCTGATCACGTTGACGCAGGCCTGGATCGCTTGCGGATGGCCTGTGGCAGCCCGTGCACCATCGATATCCAGAGGGATCGACGGTTCAACGATAGGCAAAATAGTGTCTTCGACTTGAATGTGTTGGACAGGGTGACGTTCCAGTGCACTGAGGAAGCGCTGGAGGGGTGGCTCTGACGGAACTCCATCTGGGAGGCGGTCGCGAAGATATTGGGCGAGGTTAGACTCGCTTTGAACGCTGAAACTGAGGGAAGGTAGATCGGGAATTAGCCCCGACAGGTATTGGGAGGACAAAACTGCGGCTGCCGCGCGTTCATTTGCTTTCAGCCCTTGGGTGGTCGTGGCGAGAAGGCGGCGAGCCCATGAATTTCCTGCGCCTTGGGCTCGGGCCAAGAAGGCGAGGACTCCAAGCGCTGTCAGGAGCCGGGCATCGCGGGCGCTCAGCGCGTCTCTGATCGCGTATTCAACCCTTATACGAGCTTGCTCATGACGTTCCGCAGCCGAAGCCAGAGTGCGCGCAGTGTGCAGGAGGAGATCGCTTCGAGGAGGGCGGCCGACGAGCGTGGCTGCATATTCCACCAGTAGATTGTGAAATCGGGGATGATGACGCGTGAAATCATCGTCCAACAGGTCTAGTGCCAGCTGTGCGCCTGGGGTCAAGATCAGTGTCACAGTATCCCGGGAATCAATGGAACGCAATGCGTTGATCAAGTCGCTACGCAGATGAGGGCGATGGGTGAATATTCCTGCGGCAGCCAACATCCAGGTGTTACGCCATGAGTAGCTGGGAGCGAGAGATTCGAGTCGGGGAAGGATGTCGGCTTCGGGGCCGGAGATCAGTGCCCGCGCGGCCATGTACTCTTGAAGGCTGCGCACTTCGAAACCAATGAAACCTGCATTTGGAGCCACAAGCAGAACAAGCCGGTCGGTAGCTGCTTCTAGCAGACTGCCGGCCAGGGATTCGGCCTCCTCCTGATCCTCGGTCTCCTCATGCAGTCGCTGCCGGATGTGCTCACGTAGTTCATCAACCTCGATCACCGCATCCAGCTCCTCTGACCGGGCGGCGCGTGTCTGTAGGAGTAGCCCCACATGTTGGTGAAGCCAGTCGATTTGGAGCCGATGATCGGCAAGGAGCTGTCCGGTCACACCAGGCTTATCGACTTCGCGGGCATAGATGGTGTCGTAGTAAGCGTCGAATAGCTCGTAGCGGTTTTGAGGAAGCCGGGTGCGCCGCTCCACGAGCAAAGACATGATGGTCACTTGCAGCGGTGAGCGCATGAGGCGGGTGGTGCCCTCCTCGGAGATAGCTGTTCTCACCCGTTCCAGGACCGTTTCGCGCATCTCAGGGTCATCATGGTGGCGCGCAGCAGAGAGACGCTCGGCGTAGTGCAGCGCGTCATCATCCGGCATGGGGGTCAAGGTGAGGGTCTCGTAATCGCCAGTGTGAAACTCGCCTTTATAGCCCTGCGGGCGCGTCGTGGCAACGACAAGTAGATCTGCATCAATCTGCCGGGCCTCAAGAAGGAAATCTGATATTCGAGACATCACTTCTTCCCGCGTCTGATGGGAGACGACTTCATCGAGCCCATCCAAGACCAGTAGACAGGGCCATGTCCGCAACCAACGCTTGATGTGGATGCTGGTAACTGGTACGGAACTGCGGTGGCCGACCCGATCAGCTAGAAAGCGTAGGAGGCTAATGTCTTCGCCGCCAAGGATGGCATTGGCATACTGGTTAAGGGCGATGCGAATGGGCCAGCGGCGCCCCTTTGGTGGTTGGAGGCCGATCGCCGTGAAATCGCGGCGGAGGGAATGTAGCGCTGCACGGGCCTCGGCCGTAAGGAGGTGCTCACCTTCTTTGTCGAGAAGGGCGACTCGATAGGCTTGGCAAATTAGCTGTCCAAGGGTGCTTTTCCCCTGCCCAGGTCCACCGATCAAAACGACGTTCCGTGGTTCCGTCGACGTGCATCGCGACGGACGTAGAACCGTGTCACCGCGTTCGAGGACGTATGCGGCAACACGGGTAGCGTAGGAGCCCGGTTCGTTTTGGTAGATCGGTGCCCGTTCGACCTGAGGACGAGTTTTCCGCTGAGCAAAGTTGGCTCGCAGGTCGACTGCTACTGGCCCAAGTCGGGTCTTTTGGTCTTCTGTCCGAGCTCCAGCCTGGCCAAGGCGTACCCACTGATCAGACAGGAGCTCCCTGCCGGCGTGAGCGCGGATCAGTTCCGCGGTCTCGGCGTCGGCGTCGCTCACAGTGGTGAGCAGACGTGAGAGCACGTCTCCGGGAGTGATGAAGTGAGCGAAGGCCCGGCGGACCCCATCGTGAATGTCCAGGAAGCGGCATATCTCATCTCCGTGCCAGACAGCCCAACCCTTCAGAGCAACTCTTGGGTTTTGAGCGTAGGAGGAGATGAGGCGGTCCACACGAGCGATCCCACCGGTCTCAGGTACAGGAGAGAGGGGTACGTTGGTCGTGAACAGCAAGTATTCGGGTATCTGTCCGCGCTTGGAGTCAGGGTGCAGCCAGGCTTTGAACTCCGCCTCAATCTGCCGCTCAAGCCATTCGGTTCCAGAACTAACGCCCTGGGAGCGTAGTTTGAACTTGGCCTGTATCACCCCGTAGCCATCCCAGGGCTGCTGTTCGTTGGGGTAGGGGACCGCACCGGTGAACGCAGCCTCCCGACCACCGTCCTTGCCGTCTCCGAAGACTGCAACACCCGGGCCGAGTACGCACTTGGCGAGTGCCTGAGACAGATGCTCGAATTCCCGCCACCCCAGACGCGTCAGGTCGTAGTCCATCGGGTCATCGTGGCATAGGGCACCAGTCGTTAACCCTCTGACGTAGATACTGCTTTGCGGCCTCGCATCCACCTCGGACGCTGTGCGAGTGGCGCTGCTGGAGTGGTTGCGTGTAGTGCTTGGCGCCACGGCTCTGGCGATTGTCGATGTTGTCGCCTACCAGCCTGCTGCTTCAGCGAGTATGAGCAGCACGATGTGGGTGTAGGTCATCACCACCCCACAGGCTGGCTTCTGACACGATCGAGTGAAGTGCAGAGAAGCAGGACGGGCCAGAACCGGTTGCCGGGGCGGGCGAAATGGTGACCCGTCGCGGCGGAGAGGAGTCCGGGGTTGATCCCGCAGAAGAGCACACGCAGACCGCCCGTGACCACGTCCGGAAGGACGCGGTCACGGGCGGCGTTCAGCTCGTCGGGAGTCAGAGGATCGACCCCGGCGCGTACCCGGCGGCCTCCGGGTGCTGCTTGGCGATCGCCTCGATGCGGGAGACCACCACCGCGACCTGGTCGCCGGCGGCGCCGGTGAAGGACAGCTTGTCGGCCATCAGGGCGTCGAGCTGGGCCCGGTCCAGCGGCATCCGGTCATCGGCGGCCAGCTTGTCCAGCAGCTCGTTGCGCTCGGCGCCCTGCTCGCGCATGGCGAGTGCGGAGGCGACCGCGTGCTCCTTGATGACCTCGTGGGCGGCCTCGCGGCCCACGCCGGCCCGCACCGCGCCCATCAGGACCTTGGTGGTCGCGAGGAACGGCAGGTAGCGGTCCAGCTCACGGGCGACGACCGCCGGGAAGGCGCCGAACTCGTCGAGGACCGTCAGGAAGGTCTCCAGCAGGCCGTCGAAGGCGAAGAAGGCGTCCGGCAGAGCCACGCGGCGGACCACGGAGCAGGAGACGTCACCCTCGTTCCACTGGTCGCCGGCCAGCTCGCCGGTCATCGAGGCGTAGCCGCGCAGGATGACCATGAGGCCGTTCACGCGCTCGCAGGAGCGGGTGTTCATCTTGTGCGGCATGGCGGAGGAGCCGACCTGGCCGGGCTTGAAGCCCTCCGTCACCAGCTCGTGGCCCGCCATCAGGCGGATCGTCTTGGCGATCGACGACGGGGCGGCGGCCAGCTGCACCAGCGCGGTGACCACGTCGTAGTCGAGCGAGCGCGGGTAGACCTGGCCGACGGAGGTGAAGGCCTGCGCGAAGCCGAGGTGCGCGGCGATGCGCTGCTCCAGGTCGGCCAGCTTGGCGGCGTCGCCACCGAGCAGGTCGAGCATGTCCTGGGCGGTGCCGACGGGGCCCTTGATGCCGCGCAGCGGGTAGCGGCCCAGCAGGTCCTCGAGGCGGTCGTAGGCCACGAGCAGCTCGTCGGCCGCGGTGGCGAAGCGCTTGCCCAGGGTGGTCGCCTGCGCGGCCACGTTGTGCGAGCGGCCGGCCATGACCAGCTCGGCGTGCTCGCCGGCCAGCTTGCCGAGGCGGGCGAGGACGGCGACCGTGCGGTCCCGGGCGAGCTCCAGCGAGAGCCGGATCTGCAGCTGCTCGACGTTCTCGGTCAGGTCGCGGGAGGTCATGCCCTTGTGGACGTGCTCGTGACCGGCGAGGGCGTTGAACTCCTCGATGCGGGCCTTCACGTCGTGCCGGGTGACCTTCTCGCGCTCGGCGATGGAGGCCAGGTCGACGGTCTCGAGGACGCGCTCGTAGTCGGCGAGGGCCGCGTCGGGGACCTCGATACCGAGGTCCTTCTGGGCGCGCAGCACGGCGAGCCACAGCCGCCGCTCCAGCGTCACCTTGTATTCGGGGGACCACAGGACGGCGAGCTCCGCGGAGGCGTAGCGGCCGGCCAGGACATTGGGGATGCGGGGCTTGGCAGTCACGTGGAGGGATTCTACTTGGGCCACCGCTGTGTGTTTACGCAGGTAGGGCCACCACATTGAATTGTGGCTTGCTACGAGGAGGGGCCGGCCCGTCCGGCAGGACGGTGCCAGGACACCCCTAGAGCGACGGGTCCCCGTACGGCAGCAGCTCGGGGCGCTTGGCCGGACGGCCGTCGCCGGAGGAGCGGCCCGTCAGGCGGCGGCCGATCCAGGGGAGCAGGTGCTGCCGGGCGAAGCTCAGGTCCTGGGACCGGCGTACGGTCCAGCCGGGAGGAGCGGCGACCGGCAGTTCGGTGCGCCAGTCCAGCTCGGCGGGCAGGCCCAGGGCCTGCCAGACGGCCTCCGCCACCCGCTGGTGGCCCTCGGCGGTCAGGTGCAGCCGGTCGACGTCCCACATCCGCTGGTCGGCGAGCACGGAAGCCCCGTACAGGTCCACCACCACGGCGCCGTGCCGGGCGGCGAGCTCCTCGATGATGACGAAGAGCTCCTCCATGCGCGGCCGGAAGCGTTCCATCACCGGCCCGTTGCGCCCGGGGGAGCGCATCAGGACGAGGCGCTTGCAGGAGGGGGCGAGGAGCTCCACGGCCGATTCCAGGTGCTCGCGGACCCGGCCCATGTCCACCTTGGGTCGCAGGGCGTCGTTCAGCCCGCCCACCAGGGTCGCCACGTCGGCGCCCATGGCCGCCGCAACAGGGACCTGGTCCTCGGCGATCTGGCCGATCAGCTTCCCGCGGACCGCGAGGTTCGCGTAGCGGAAGCCCGGCTCCCGTGCCGCGAGGCGGGCGGCCAGCAGGTCGGCCCAGCCGCGGTAGGAGCCGTCCGGAAGCAGGTCGGACATTCCCTCGGTGAAGGAGTCGCCGACCGCGACGAAACTGGTGTAAGAGGCATTCATCTCCATGGCGGAGTGATGTTACCGCGCGGTACCCCGGCCCCGCAGGGCCGGGGACCGCATGTCACGTCCCGCCGGAGGGCGCGGGGGCGCGGAGTGCACGGATCGCACGGTTCACATGGCCGCGGGCCTGCCGAACAGCTCCCGCAGCACGTCCTCCATCGTCACCAGGCCGGTCATGGCGCCCTCCGCCCCGAGGACCGCCGCCAGGTGCGTACGGCTGCGCCGCATGGCGGTCAGCACGTCGTCCAGCGGGGTCTCCGCGCGCACCTGCGCGATCGGCCGCAGCGCCGACACCGGGAACGGCCGGTCCCGGGCCTCGTCGTCCGCGTCCAGGGTGTCCTTCACGTGCAGGTAGCCCAGGATCTTGTGCTGCGCGTCGACCACCGGGAACCGGGAGTACCCCGAGTCGGCCGACAGCCGCTCCAGCCCGGCCGGGGTGATGCCCTCCCGGGCCGTGACCACCCGGTCCGCCGAAAGCACCACGTCGGTCACGGGCCGCCGGCCCAGCTCCAGGGCGTCGTGCAGACGCTCGCTCGCCCGGTCGTCGAGGAGCCCCGCATCACTGGAGTCCTTGACCATCCGGGCCAGCTCGTCGTCCGAGAAGGTCGCGGCGACCTCGTCCTTGACCTCGACGCGCAGCAGACGCAGCAGGGCGTTGGCGAAGGCGTTGATCGCGAAGATCACCGGGCGCAGCCCCCGTGTGAGGGTCACCAGCGGCGGCCCCAGCAGCAGAGCGGTGCGCACGGGCTCGGCCAGCGCCACGTTCTTCGGCACCATCTCGCCGAAGAGCATGTGCAGGTACGTCGCCAGCGCCAGCGCCACCACGAAGGAGATCGCGTGGGTCACCCCGGCCGGTACCCCGACGAGGTCGAACAACGGCGTCAGCAGATGCGCGATGGCCGGCTCGGCCACCACGCCCAGCACCAGGGTGCACAGCGTGATGCCCAGCTGGGCCGCCGCCATCAGCGCCGACACGTGCTCCAGGCCCCACAGGACGGCGCGGCCGCGCCGGTCGCCCTGCTCGGCATACGGCTCGATCTGGCTGCGCCGGACCGAGATCAGCGCGAACTCCGCACCGACGAAGAAGGCGTTGACGACCAGGGTCGCCAGGCCGATCAACAGCTGGATGACCGTCATCGGGCCTCCTCCGTTCCCTGAACGGGCTCGGCCGGGGCGTGCAGCAGCACGCGCGAGGCCCGGCGCCCGACGGCGTCCACCACGTCGAGGCGCCAGCCGTCCAGTTCCATGCGGTCGCCGACCTCCGGGATCCGGCCCAGTTCGGTCGCTATCAGGCCGGCCAGGGTCTCGTACGGACCGTCCGGCACGCGCAGGCCGATCCGCCGGAGCTGGTCGGTACGCGCCGAGCCGTCGGCGGAGTAGAGCAGGCGTCCGGACTCGTCCGTACCGGCCGGGGCGAGGTCCGGGGTCTCGTGCGGGTCGTGCTCGTCGCGGACCTCGCCGACGACCTCCTCGACGATGTCCTCCAGCGTGGCCACTCCGGCCGTGCCGCCGTACTCGTCGATGACCACGGCCATCGTCTGCTTGCCGGACAGCCGGTCCAGCAGCCGGTCGACGGTGAGCGACTCCGGTACGAGGAGGGGCTCGCGCAGCAGCTGCGACACGGGCCGGCGGCGGCGCTCGGCGGCCGGCAGGGCCAGTACGTCCTTGATGTGGACGGTGCCGACGACGGTGTCGAGGCTGCCCCGGTAGACCGGGAAGCGGGACAGGCCGGTGGCCAGCGTCGCGTTCGCCACGTCCTCGGCGGTGGTCTGCACGTCGAGTGCGGTGACCTGGACGCGCGGGGTCATCACGTTCTCCGCGGTCAGGTCGGCGAGGTTCAGGGTCCGGACGAACAGCTCGGCCGTGTCCTTCTCCAGCGCGCCCGCCTTCGCGGAGTGACGCGCGAGGGCGACCAGCTCCTGCGGGGTGCGGGCGGACGCCAGCTCCTCGGCGGGTTCCATGCCGAAGCGGCGCACCATGTGGTTCGCGGTGGTGTTGAGGTGGCTGATCAGCGGCTTGAAGGCCCGGCTGAAGACCCGCTGCGCGGTCGCCACGCGCTTGGCGATCGCCAGCGGTGAGGAGATCGCCCAGTTCTTGGGCACGAGCTCGCCGACCACCATCAGGACGATCGTCGACAGAACGGTGCCGAGGATCAGGGCTGCGGAGGACGCCGTGGCGGCCGACAGGCCCATGGCCTCGAAGGGGCCCTGCAGCAGGGCGGAGATCGACGGCTTGGAGATCATGCCGATGACCAGGCCGGTGACGGTGATGCCGAGCTGGGCTCCGGAGAGCTGGAACGTCAGCGTGCGGACGGCGGCCAGGGCGCTGTCGGCGCCGCGCTCGCCGCGCTCGACGGCTCGTTCGAGTTCGCTGCGCTCGACGGTCGTCAGCGAGAACTCAGCCGCGACGAAGACTCCACAGACGAGACAGAGCAGCAGCGCCACGAGGAGCAGGAGCACTTCGGTCATCGGTCGATCACCTCCGTCCCATGATCGGCCAGGAGGAGGGGGACCGCGCGATGTCGCGAACGGGTATGTCGTGGACTGGGAGGCTCGCCCATGGGCGGACGCTCACACCTTTCACTCAAGAGGGACCTTTCACCACATGGTAAAGGACGAGCAAAGAGAGCGGATCATTCTTTCGGCGGAGCGCGGCCCGGATGATGGGATCCGGACATGACTGATCTTCATATCGGCCCCGCGTCGGCCGCCGACCTCGGCGCTGTCCTGGACTTCTGGAAGTCCGCCGCGGAGGGAACGAGTATCAGCGACGATCTCGCCGGGGTCGAGCGTCTCCACGAACGCGACCCGCAGGCGCTGCTGCTCGCCCGGCGCGAGGGGGAACTCGTCGGGACGGTGATCGCCGGGTTCGACGGGTGGCGCTGTCACCTCTACAGGCTCGCCGTGCACCCCGGGCACCGGAGGCAGGGGATCGGGGCCGCCCTGCTGGCCGCCGCCGAGGAGCGGTTCGCGGCGCTGGGCGGGCGGCGCGCGGACGCGATGGTGCTGGACCGCAACGAGCGGGCGCACCGGGTGTGGGACGCGACGGGCTACCGGCCGCAGGAGCAGTGGACGCGCTGGGTCAAGCCGCTGGGCTGAGCGCGCGCCGTCGGAATCCTGCCGGGCTCGGAGCCCGGCAGGATCGATCGGCAGGATCGATCGGCAGGATCGATCGGCAGAAGCGATCGGCACAAGCGATGCGGTCGGCCTGCTCTTCGGGGCGCCGACGGCCACGGCCGCGGGACACCCGGAGCGGGCCGGGGCACTGTGCGACGGTGTACGCCGCCTCGCCACGGCGGGAGGGGCCGCCGGCCGACCGGGCTGTCGGACCTGGTCCGTCCCCCGGCGCCGGAGCCGTCCGCGGGTGCCGAAGCGCCCGATCCGGTGCTGGCCTCGCTCACCGCGCGGGAACGCGAGGTCGCGGCCCCGGTGAGCGCGGGCCCGACCACACCGGCCATCGCGGCCCGGCTCTGGATCAGCCCGCGCACGGTCGAATCCCACCTGGGCCGCATCCACCGGAAGACCGGTGTCACCGCACGGGCCGCGCCGGCGGTGCTCCGGAGCCGCTCCACCCGACGATGCGTGACCCGCCGCGGGTCCCGTCGCCGGGCCGCGGCGGGACCCGCGCCTCACACTCCGACGGGGCCCGGGTGTGGGGCGGGCGGGACGAAGGCCGCCGGGCGCCAGGCGGACAGGAAGGAATCCGCCGACCAGGTGCCCGACAGGGCCGGGGCCAGCCAGGACGCGGCCGATGCGCGGAAACGCTCCGGCGCGAGGTTCCCCGAGCCCTCCGGGACCGCGCCCAGCAGCGGCAGCCCCGAGGAGTCCGGGAGGTCCGCCAGATTGCAGCGGGCCGCCAGGTCCGGGCTCTGCGGCCAGCTGCCCACCACCACGCCCAGCGCGGTCAGTTCACGGGCCCGCAGAGCCTCCGCCGTGAGCGTCGTGGAGTTGAGCGTGCCCAGGCCCGCCGGGGCGACGATCAGCGTCGGCGCCCCGAGCAGGCGGGCCGCGTCGGCCAGCGTGTTGCCCGCCTCGTCGAAGCGGACGAGCAGTCCGCCCGCTCCCTCCACCAGGACCAGGTCATGGTCCTGCGACAGCCGGTCCGCGGCCTCCGCGATCTGCGCCGGGGCGAGCGTCGCCAGCCCCGAGCGGCGGGCCGCCGTGTCCGGGGCCAGGGGCTCCGGGTAGCGGGCCAGTTCCACCGCCGTGACGGAGGGACCGGCCAGCCGGACCGCCTCCGCCGCGTCCCCCGGCTCCTGCGGGCCGACCCCCGTCTGCGCGGGCTTGAGCACCGCCACCGAGCGGCCGGCCGCCACCGCGGCGGCCGCGATCGCCGACGTGACCACCGTCTTGCCGATCTCGGTGCCCGTCCCGGACACCATCACTACGGACATCTCAGCCTTCCCGCGCCGCCGCGCACACCGCACGGCAGATACGTGCCACGTCCTCGTCGCCGGTCACGAACGGCGGCATCACATAGATCAGGTCGCGGAACGGGCGCACCCACACGCCCTCGCGCACCGCCGCCCGGGTGGCCGCCACCACGTCAATCTCGTGGTCGAGCTGGACCACGCCGATGGCGCCCAGGACGCGTACGTCCTTCACACCGGGGATGTCCGACGCCGCGGCCAGGCCCTCGCGCAGCCCCGCCTCGATCCGCTTGACCTCGGTCGCCCAGTCCTGGCCGAGCAGCAGCTCGACGGAGGCCAGGGCCACGGCCGTGGCCAGCGGGTTGCCCATGAAGGTCGGCCCGTGCGCCAGCACGGGGACCTCGCCCTGGGAGATGCCGTTCGCCACCCGCTCGGTGCACAGGGTCGCCGCCAGCGTGAGGTAACCACCGGTCAGCGACTTGCCCAGGCACATCACGTCAGGGGTGATCCCCGCGTGGTCGGCCGCGAAGAGCGAGCCCGTACGGCCGAAGCCCGTGGCGATCTCGTCCAGGATCAGCAGGACCCCGTACTCGTCGCACAGCTCGCGCAGCACCCGCAGGTAGCCCGGGTGGTGGAAGCGCATGCCGCCCGCGCCCTGCACCACCGGCTCCACGATGACCGCGGCCAGTTCGTCCGCGTGCGCGGAGACCGTCGCGCGCAGGTGGTCGGCGTACGCAGGGTCCACGGGCGTGTCGAAACCGGCGGGCGGCGCGTCCGCGAAGACCTGCCGCGGCAGGTGACCCTGCCACAGCTCGTGCATCCCGCCGTCGGGGTCGCAGACGGCCATCGGCTGCCAGGTGTCCCCGTGGTAGCCGCCGCGCCAGGTCAGCAGCCGGGTCTTGCCCGTCCGTCCCAGCGAACGCCAGTACTGCAGGCACATCTTGACCGCGACCTCGACGGAGACCGAGCCCGAGTCGGACAGGAAGACGTGCTCCAGCCCCGGCGGGGTGATCTCGACGAGCTTCGCGGCCAGCCGGACGGCGGGCTCATGGGTGAGCCCGCCGAACATCACGTGCGACATCAGACCCAGCTGCGCGGTGGCGGCCTCGTTGAGCACCGGGTGGTTGTACCCGTGGATCGCCGACCACCAGGAGGACATGCCGTCGACCAGCTCTTCGTGGCCGTGTCCCTGCGACGGGTCGGCGAGCCGCAGCCGCACCCCCGACGCGGAGGCGATGACCAGCGGCTCCTGCCGCCCGGGCATCGGGCCGTACGGGTGCCAGACGTGCTGCCGGTCCAGCGCGAGCAGTTCCGCGCCGGCCGTCGACGGTGTACGCCGGTCAGGCATTGGGGGCGACGTCCGTCCCCGCGCCACGTCGGCGGACCGCCACCAGCTCCGGCCGGACCTCTCCGGCCTCGGCCTGGACCGGTGCGGGCGCCTCGGCCGCCGGCGCGTGGCCGGAGCAGCCGCCGCACGCGGAGCCGCAGCCCGCCGCCGGGGCGTCGCCGGCCTCGCCCGAACCGCAGAGGGAGGCGCCGCCGTTCGAGCCGCAGCCCCCGCCGGCACTCGCGGCCGCCACGTCGGAGCGGTGCGCGGGAAGGGTCGACGTACCGGCACCCTCCACCTCGAAACCGGCGTCCGCGATCATGTCGAGGTCGGCCTGTCCGGCCTGGCCCTCACTGGTCAGGTAGTCGCCGAGGAAGATCGAGTTGACCACGTGCAGGGCCAGCGGCTGCATCGAGCGCAGGTGCACCTCGCGCCCGCCGGCGAGGCGGACCTCGACGTCGGGGCAGACGAAGCGCGCCATCGCCAGGATGCGCAGGCAGCGCTGCGGGGTGAGGTTCCACTCCTTGGCCAGCGGGGTGCCCTCGAAGGGGATCAGGAAGTTGACCGGCACCGAGTCCGCGTCCAGCTCGCGCAGCGAGAAGACGACGTCGACCAGGTCCTCGTCGCTCTCGCCCATGCCCGCGATCAGACCGGAGCAAGCGGACAGACCGGCGCCGTGCGCCTTCTGCACCGTGTCGACGCGGTCCGCGTAGGTGTGGGTCTTGGTGATCTGGCCGTACGTGGCCTCGGAAGTGTTGAGGTTGTGGTTGTAGGCGTCCGCGCCCGCGTCCCGCAGCCGCTCCGCCTGGCCGTCCGAGAGCAGGCCGAGGCACGCACAGACCTCGACGCCCTCGTTCTGCTCCTTGATCGCGGCGATCGTCTTGCCGACGCGGTCCACGTCCCGGTCCGTCGGCCCGCGGCCGCTCGCGACCAGACAGACCCGCTTCGCGCCGCCCGCGACACCGGCGGCGGCGGCCTGGGAGGCCTCCTCGGGCTTCAGCCACGTGTACTTGAGGATCCCGGCCGTCGACCCCAGGCGCTGGGAGCAGTAGGAGCAGTCCTCGGGGCACAGGCCCGACTTCAGGTTGACCAGGTAGTTCAGCTTGACCCGACGTCCGAACCACTGGCGGCGCACCTTGCCGGCCGCGGCCACCACGTCGAGCAGTTCGTCGTCAGAAGTCGCCAGTACGGCGAGTGCTTCTTCGCGGGTCGGCAGCTCGCGCCGCAGCCCCTTGTCCACCAGGGTGTTCAGCAGGTCCATGAACCCGATCCTGGACCACACCCCCGCTCCCGGCCAAGGAGAGATCGCACAACATGGCCGGATGGGTGTGTGTGTATCACCACACCTGGCGCAGCGGTGACGCGAGCTAGGGTCGGGGCAGGTCTGTGGACTGCCGACAAAACACGAGGACGTGCCGATGCCCGAGCTCACTCCCGACCCGCTGGACGTCTTCGCGTGGATCGACGACGCGGAGCGCGCGCGGGAGGAGGCCGGCCTCGTCCGCACGCTGCGCCCCCGGCCGGCGGCGTCGCCGCTGCTGGACCTCGCCAGCAACGACTACCTCGGCCTGTCCCGGCATCCCGAGACCGTCCGGGGGGCGCAGGAGGCCGCCGAGCGCTGGGGCGCCGGAGCCACCGGCTCGCGTCTGGTGACGGGTACGACCGAGCTCCACACCGAGCTGGAGCGGGAGCTCGCCGCCTTCTGCGGTTTCGAGGCCGCGCTCGTCCTGTCCTCCGGGTACGCGGCCAACCTCGCCGCCGTCACCGCGCTCAGCGGCCGGGGCACGCTGGTCGTCTCCGACGCCGGGAACCATGCCTCGATCGTCGACGGCTGCCGGCTCTCGCGCGCCGAGACGGCCGTGATCCCGCACGCCGACCCCGACACCGCGCGCAAGACGCTCGCCGCCCACGAGGGCCGGGCGCTGCTCGTCAGCGACTCGGTGTTCTCGGTCGACGGGGACGCCGCCCCGCTCGCCGGTTATGCCGCTGCCTGCCGGGAGGAAGGGGCGGCCCTGGTCGTCGACGACGCCCACGGGCTGGGCGTGCTGGGCGAGGGCGGCCGGGGCGCGCTGCAGGCCGCCGGGCTCGCGGGGGCGCCGTACGTGGTCGCCACCCTGACCCTCTCGAAGTCCCTGGGCAGCCAGGGCGGAGCCGTGCTCGGCTCGGCCCGGGTGATCAGGCACCTGATCAACACCGCGCGCACCTTCATCTTCGACACGGGCCTCGCCCCGGCCGCCGCGGGCGCGGCGCTGGCGAGCCTGCGCCTGCTCCGGCGGGAGCCGGAGCGGGCGGACCGTGCCCGCGAGGTGGCCGACCGGCTGTACGGGCGGCTCACCGCGTCCGGCCTGACCGCGGCCCGGCCGGACGCGGCCGTGGTGTCGGTACGGGCCCCGTCGGCGTCGGCGGCACTGCGCTGGGCCGCCGATTGCCGCGAGGCAGGTCTGTCCGTGGGGTGCTTCCGCCCGCCGTCGGTGCCGGACGGCATCTCCCGGCTGCGGCTGACCGCCCGGGCCGACCTCACGGGGGACGAGATCGATCGGGCGGTGGGGACGATCCTCGCGACCGCGCCCGCCGGAGCCACGGACGGCCAGGGCCGGTAGGCCGTATCGGCCGAAGTCCTGGGTTTCCGGCACGTCGTGGGCGACGCTACGCGTGCGCGTCGGCCCGTACGGAGGCGAGGAAGCCGGTCCAGACGGGCCCGGTGAAGAGCACGGCCGGGCCGTCCGTCCGCTTCGAGTCACGGACGGCCAGCAGGCCGCCGGGGCCGTCCCGCAGGACGGCCGCTTCCACGCAGTTGTTCATTCCGGTGCTGCGGCTGCTCCGCCGCCACCGCGCGCCGATCAGAAGTCCGCCGGGGGATAAGGGGGTTGCGGACACGGGGGTGCCTCCTTACGCGTCGTCAGCGAGTGAGCTGATGAGATCCGACGAGTCCTGGGGCGAGAGGGCGTGCTCCTGGATGGTGCGGAACGCGGCGCCGTACGCCTCAAGGTCTTCCTTCCGCTCGAGATAGAGGCTACTCGTCAAATGGTCGAGTACCACCACATCCAGATCGGCGATGTCCGGAAATGAAAAAATAACGAACGGTCCGGTCAGGCCGAGATGCCCTCCGACGCTGAACGGAAGCACCTGCAGGCGTACTTGAGGCAGTCGGGACACCTCTACCAGGTGTCGCAATTGCCCCGCCATCACCCCCGGCCCGCCGATCTGCCGGCGCAGCACCGCCTCGTCCAGTACGGCGCTCAGCTCCAGCGGCGGATCGGCCCGCAGCACCGACTGCCGCGCCAGCCGTACGTCGACCAGCGCGTCCACCTTCGGCTCCGGCAGCCCGCCCAGCGCGGCCCGGGTCACGGCCCGTGCGTACCCCGGGGTCTGCAGCAGCCCCGGCACCACGGAGAGCTCCACGGTGCGGGCCGAGCGGGCCCCGGCCTCCAGACTGATGAAGTCCCGGTACTCCTGCGGCAGCAGCCCCCGATAGTCGTGCCACCACTGGCGGCCGCGCCCGCCCGCAGGGCCCGGGCCGGCGGCCGAGGCCGACAGGGCCTCCAGCAGCGCCCGCTGCTCGGGGCTGACGATCTCCCCGTACGCGTCGAGGAGCAGCCGGATGTCCTCCGGCTTCACGCCGCTGCGGCCTGTTTCGATACGGCTGATCTTCGACTGGTGCCACCCCATGATCCGGGCCGCCTCACCACTGGTGAGTCCGGACCGGTCGCGCAGGGCACGCAGTTCCTCGCCGAGCTTGCGTCGGCGCACCGCGGGACCGTGCTGCACACCCGCCTCCTTCCACCGGCACAGCTCGCACCAGTCTGCCGTCCAAATACGCTCTTCCGTAGCAGAGTTCACCGCATCGAGCGACAGATATATGCATATCTTGGGGGAAAGGCAGATCTGACGGCACGATGGGTGGCACTCTGGCGTCCAGCACAGATCCGGGGCTTTTCGCCCCGGTGGGAAAGGGACCGTCGCCATGGCAGATCACCAGGAAGCATCCGTCACTCTGCCGAGCGATCCCGCCTCGGTCGCCACTGCCCGACGCTATGTCGCGGAGGTGCTGGGCGAATGGGGACTCCCCGATGACGCCGACACCGCCGACAGCGTCCGGCTGATCGTCTCGGAACTGGCCACCAACGCCGTACAGCACACTTTCGGCAAGTCGCCCACCTTCACCGTCGACATCCGGCTGGAGCGCCAGGAGTGGCTGCGCGTCGGGGTGACCGACAGCCACCCGCGCTGGCCCAAGCGGCTCCCGGCCGCTGTCCAGCAGGACAACGGCCGGGGCATGGTCATCATCCGCTGGCTGACGGCGGAGGCGGGCGGCCGGCTCTCGGTCACCCCGACCGAGGACGGCGGCAAGACGGTGTGGATCGCGCTCCCCTGGAGCGTCGGGGCTCCGACGCCGAGCGTCACCGGCTGCTGACCTGCAAGGCCGGGGCGCGGACCCGGACCGGGACCGGGACTCGGATCCGGCTCAGGCGAGGCCGCGTTCGGGCGCGCTGCGCTCGATGCACAGCTCATTGCCCTCGGGGTCGGCGAGCACCACCCAGCCCGCCACGCCGTCCGCGTCGCGGCGGTCGTCCACGAGCTTCGCGCCGAGCCCGATCAGGCGCTCGACGGTCTCGTTGCGGGTGTCGGTCGGCGGCTGGATGTCCAAGTGGACGCGGTTCTTCACGGACTTGGAGTCCGGGACCCGGATGAACAACAGGCCCGGAACCCCCTGCTGCCCCGACTCCAGCATGACCTCGTCGTCACCCTCCACGTCGTCGGGGTGGATCGCGAAGCCGGTCACGGCGGACCAGAACTCGGCGATCCGGTAGGGGTCGAGAGCGTCGAAGGTGATGTGCCGGACGGCGTTGACGAACATCTGTCTCCTCGATGAGATCTGTCTGCGGTGCTGTATACGGAATCGGGCCCGTGGGACAACGGAGTTGAACCGGGTACCCGCCCGAAACCTGGGTTAACCCAGCGGAAAAGCGCGGGGCTTAGCGTGGCGGCCACGTTCGACCGCCAATGATCATCCATGATCCGGTAAAGCGGTGGTGGTCGGGACGGAAAGCCTTTCCCCGTGTTGGGCAAGAGACGCTTGGCTCGGATATGCGCAGGTCAACAAAGTGTTGACGACCGGTAGGGTCGCCCCGCCCTTCGTTGATCTTGTCCCGGAAACTTGGTGATACGCGTGCAACTGACACCGCACGAGCAGGAGAGACTGCTCATCCACGTGGCCGCCGATGTGGCCGAGAAGCGCAGGGCGCGCGGGGTCCGCCTCAACCATCCGGAGGCGATCGCGCTGATCACCTCGCACCTCCTGGAGGGGGCCCGCGACGGCCGGACCGTGTCCGAGCTGATGGCCTCGGGCCGCACCGTCCTGACCCGCGAGGAGGTCATGGAGGGGATCCCCGAGATGATCCACGACGTCCAGGTCGAAGCGACCTTCCCGGACGGCACCAAGCTCGTCACGGTCCACGACCCGATCGTCTGAAACGGAGTGCCCGCATGATCCCCGGCGAAATCGTCCACGGGAACGGCGCGGTACCCCTCAACGAGGGCCGCCCCGTCACCCGCCTCACCGTGCTCAACGCCGCCGACCGGCCGGTCCAGGTCGGCTCCCACTACCACTTCGCCGAGGCCAACCCCGGCCTCGACTTCGACCGCTCCGCCGCCCGCGGACTCCGGCTCGACATCGCCGCCGGTACGGCCGTCCGCTTCGAGCCGGGCATCCCGGTCGCGGTGGAACTCGTACCGCTGGGCGGGCTGCGCACCGTACCGGGGCTGCGCGGGGAGACCGGAGGGCCGCTCGATGGCTGAGCTCTCCCGCCAGGTGTACGCCGACCTCTTCGGGCCCACGGCCGGCGACCGGATCCGGCTGGCCGACACCGACCTGTTCGTCGAGATCGAGCAGGACCTCGCCGGAGGCCCCGGGCGGGCCGGCGACGAGGCCGTCTTCGGCGGCGGCAAGGTGATCCGCGAATCCATGGGGCAGGCCCGCACCACCCGGGCCGAGGGCGCCCCCGACACCGTGATCACCGGGGTCGTCGTCCTCGACCACTGGGGCATCGTCAAGGCCGACCTCGGCATCCGCGACGGCCGGATCTGCGGCATCGGCAAGGCCGGCAACCCCGACACCATGGACGGCGTCGACCCCGCACTGGTCATCGGCCCCGAGACCGAGATCATCGCGGGCAACGGGAAGATCCTCACCGCCGGTGCCGTCGACGCCCACGTGCACTTCATCTCCCCGACGGTCATCGAGGAGGCGCTCGCCTCCGGGATCACCACCCTCGTCGGCGGCGGGACCGGACCGGCCGAAGGGACCAAGGCCACCACCGTCACCCCCGGGCCCTGGCACCTGGCCCGGATGTTCGCGGCCCTGGAGGCCTACCCGGTCAACATCGGCCTGCTCGGCAAGGGCAACACCATGTCCCGCGAGGGCATGCACTCCCAACTGCGCGGCGGCGCCCTCGGATTCAAGATCCACGAGGACTGGGGGGCCACCCCCGCCGTCATCGACGCCTGCCTGGGGGTCTGCGAGGAGACCGGCGCCCAGGTCGCCATCCACACCGACACGCTCAACGAGGCAGGCTTCGTCGCCGACACCCTCGCAGCCATCGGCGGGCGGACCATCCACTCGTACCACACCGAGGGCGCGGGCGGCGGGCACGCACCCGACATCATCACCGTGGTCTCCGAGCCGAACATACTGCCCAGCTCCACGAACCCCACCCGGCCGCACACCGTCAACACCGTCGAGGAACACCTCGACATGCTGATGGTCTGCCACCACCTCAACCCGGCCGTCCCCGAGGACCTCGCCTTCGCCGAATCGCGGATCCGGCCCTCGACCATCGCCGCCGAGGACGTCCTGCACGACCTCGGGGCCATCTCCATCATCTCCTCCGACTCCCAGGCCATGGGCCGCGTCGGCGAGGTCGTGCTGCGCACCTGGCAGACCGCCCACGTGATGAAGAAGCGCCGCGGCTTCCTCCCCGGCGACGGGCCGGCGGACAACCACCGGGCCCGCCGCTACGTCGCCAAGTACACGATCAACCCCGCCGTGGCCCAGGGGCTCGCCCGCGAGATCGGCTCGGTCGAGACCGGCAAACTGGCCGACCTGGTGCTGTGGAACCCCGCCTTCTTCGGGGTCAAGCCCGAACTCGTCATCAAGGGCGGCCAGATCGCCTACGCGCAGATGGGCGACGCCAACGCCTCCATCCCCACCCCACAGCCCGTCCTGCCCCGCCCGATGTTCGGCAGCCACGGCCGCGCGCCCGGCCTGAACTCCCTGAACTTCACCGCGCAGGCTGCGCTCGACGACGGGCTGCCCGAACGGCTCGGCCTGGGCAAGCAGTTCGTGGCCATCGAGAGCACCCGCAAGCTGAGCAAGGCCGACATGCGGGGCAACGACGCCATGCCGAGGGTCGAGGTCGACGCCGACACCTTCACGGTCACCATCGACGGGGAGGCCGTGGAACCGGCGCCCGCGGCGGAACTGCCCATGGCCCAGCGCTACTTCCTCTTCTGACCCGTTCTGACCTGTTCTGAGACGAGGATTCCTGCGATGAGCCGCGCCGCGCTGCTCGTCCTCGCGGACGGCCGCTTCCCCGCCGGGGGCCACGCCCACTCCGGCGGGGCGGAGGCCGCCTGCAAGGCGGGCCGGATCCATGACGCCGCAACCCTGGAGGACTTCTGCCGGGGCCGGCTGCACACCGCCGGCCTCACCGCCGCCGCGCTCGCCGCGGCCGCCGCCCTCGGGCTCGACCCGGCCGTACTCGACGCCGCCGCCGATGCCCGCACCCCCTCGCCGGCACTGCGCACCGCGGCCCGGCGGCTCGGGCGGCAGCTGATGCGCGCCGCCCGGGCCACCTGGCCCGCCACCGAACTCGAAGCCCTGGCCGAGGCCTTCCCGCGCGGGGCCCACCAGCCCGTGGTGCTCGGAGTCACCGCCCGGGCGGCCGGGCTCGGGCCCGGGGACGCCGCGCACGTGGCGGCGTACGAGAGCGTCGGCGGGCCCGCCACCGCGACCGTACGGCTGCTGGGCCTGGACCCCTTCGAGGCGAGCGGGGTACTGGCCCGTCTGGCCCCCGAACTCGACGCCGTCGCGGCCCGGGCGGAGCGGGCCGCGCTGCGGGCCCGCTCACAGGGCCCGGACGCGCTGCCCGCGGCCTCCTCGCCACTGCTGGACATCTCGGCAGAGGTTCATGCCGACTGGCCGGTACGCCTCTTCGCTTCCTGACCCCCCGAAGGAGACACCCCCCCATGCACCTCGACCACGCGGTGACCTACCCCCACCGGCACACGCGCAGCGCCGATCCCCTGCGGCCCGACGGCACCCGGCGGGCCCTGCGCATCGGACTCGGCGGACCCGTCGGCTCCGGCAAGACCGCCACCGTCGCCGCCCTGTGCCGCGCGCTGCGCACCGAACTGTCCATGGCCGTCGTCACCAACGACATCTACACCCGTGAGGACGCCGAGTTCCTGCTCCGCGAGGCCGTCCTGCCGCCCGAGCGGATCACCGCCGTCGAGACCGGCGCCTGCCCGCACACCGCCATCCGCGACGACATCTCCGCCAACCTGGAGGCCGTGGAGGAACTGGAGGACGCCTTCCGGGAGAACGGCCGACTGGACCTGATCCTCGTCGAGTCCGGCGGGGACAACCTCACCGCCACCTTCTCCCGCGGACTCGTCGACGCCCAGATCTTCGTCATCGACGTGGCGGGCGGGGACGACATCCCCCGCAAGGGCGGCCCCGGCGTCACCACCGCCGACCTCCTCGTCGTCAACAAGACCGACCTCGCCCCGCACGTCGGCTCCGACCTCGACCGGATGGCCCGCGACGCCGCCGCACAGCGCGGCGAACTCCCCGTCGCCTTCCAGTCCCTGCGCGGCCCCGAGGGCGTCGGTCCGGTGGCCGCCTGGGTGCGCGAGCGGATCGCCGCCTGGTCCACGCGGTGAGCGGCGCGACCGGCACCACCAGCACCGAGGACACCGAGCAGGCGCCTTTGGTGCCCCTGGCCGGGCTGCGCGCCACCGCCCGCATCCATGCCGTGGCCGACGGCCGGGGCGGCACCGCCCTCCCACTGCTCGCAGGGGAGGGCCCGCTCGCGCTGCGCCGCACCCGCTCGGATTCGGCCGCCCGGGCCGGGGTCGTGCTGGTCGGCGCGATGAGCGCCCCGCTCGGCGGGGACCACCTCACCGTCGAGGCCACCGCCGGCCCCGGGGCGCACCTCGCGCTCTCCTCGGCGGCGGCCACGCTGGCCCTGCCCGGCCGGTCGGGCAGGCCCGCACGCTACGACGTGCATCTCACCCTGGAGGACGAGGCGTCGGTGCGGTGGCTGCCCGAGCCGCTGGTCTCGGTGCGCGGCAGCGACCTGAGGGTGCGCACCCGCGTCCGGCTGGCTCCCACCGCACGCCTGGTGCTGCGCGAGGAGCAGGTACTGGGCCGCACCGGGGAGGTTCCGGGCCTGCTGCG